>NZ_LMFL01000023.1:0-97500 GCF_001426805.1 Brevundimonas sp. Root1423 | reverse complement strand
GTAGGGCGGGACACGTGAAATCCTGTCTGAACATGGGGGGACCACCCTCCAAGCCTAAGTACTCCTCTACGACCGATAGTGAACAAGTACCGTGAGGGAAAGGTGAAAAGCACCCCAACGAGGGGAGTGAAACAGATCCTGAAATCGGAAGCCTACAAGCAGTCGGAGCCCCCATGCGGGGTGACGGCGTACCTTTTGTATAATGGGTCAGCGACTTCATGTGTCGAGCAAGCTTAAGCCGTTAGGTGTAGGCGCAGCGAAAGCGAGTCTGAATAGGGCGCTAAGTTCGACGTATGACGACCCGAAACTAGGTGATCTATCCATGAGCAGGATGAAGGTTGGGTAACACCAACTGGAGGTCCGAACCCGTGAATGTTGAAAAATTCTGGGATGACTTGTGGATAGGGGTGAAAGGCCAATCAAACCTAGACATAGCTGGTTCTCCGCGAAATCTATTTAGGTAGAGCGTCCGACGAATTCCTCAGGGGGTAGAGCACTGGATGGTTGCGGGCTGCGCGAGCGGTACCAATACTAACCAAACTCCGAATACCTGAGAGAACTATCGGGCAGACACACGGCGGGTGCTAACGTCCGTCGTGAAAAGGGAAACAACCCTAACCATCATCTAAGGCCCCCAAGTACTGGCTAAGTGGGAAACGATGTGGGATTGCTTTGACAATCAGGAGGTTGGCTTAGAAGCAGCCATCCTTTAAAGAAAGCGTAACAGCTCACTGATCAAGCGATCCTGCGCGGAAAATGTAACGGGGCTCAAGCCAGTCGCCGAAGGTATGGGTGTGCACTTATGTGCATGCGGTAGCGGAGCGTTCCGTAAGCCGGTGAAGGTCAGGCGTGAGCCTGGCTGGAGGTATCGGAAGTGAGAATGCTGACATGAGTAACGATAAACAGTGTGAGAAACACTGTCGCCGAAAGACCAAGGGTTCCTGCGTAAAGCTAATCTGCGCAGGGTTAGTCGGCCCCTAAGGCGAGGCTGAAAAGCGTAGTCGATGGGAAGCAGGTAAATATTCCTGCACCAGCTGGAAGTGACGGATGGTGTAAGTTGTCAGGGCTTATTGGATTGTCCTGGCAGCGAAGCTGTCCCTGGAAATAACTCCAGCAGAGACCGTACCCGAAACCGACACAGGTGGTCAGGTAGAGTATACCAAGGCGCTTGAGAGAACTGTGCTGAAGGAACTCGGCAAATTGCACGCGTAACTTCGGAATAAGCGTGACTCACCTAGCGCAAGCTAGACTGAGTGGCACAAGCCAGGGGGTAGCGACTGTTTAGCAAAAACACAGGGCTCTGCGAAGCAGCAATGCGACGTATAGGGTCTGACGCCTGCCCGGTGCCTGAAGGTTAAAGGGAGTTGTGAAAGCGACGAACTGAAGCCCAGGTAAACGGCGGCCGTAACTATAACGGTCCTAAGGTAGCGAAATTCCTTGTCGGGTAAGTTCCGACCTGCACGAATGGCGTAACGACTTCCCCACTGTCTCCAGCACAGGCTCAGTGAAATTGAATTCCCCGTGAAGATGCGGGGTTCCCGCGGTCAGACGGAAAGACCCTATGAACCTTTACTATAGCTTCGCCTTGGCGTTAGCGACCGTATGTGTAGGATAGGTGGGAGACTATGAAACCGGGGCGCCAGCTCTGGTGGAGTCATCCTTGAAATACCACCCTTACTGTCGTTGACGTCTAACCGAGGGCCGTTATCCGGTCCCGGGACATGGCGTGGTGGGTAGTTTGACTGGGGCGGTCGCCTCCTAAAGTGTAACGGAGGCGCGCGATGGTGGGCTCAGACCGGTCGGAAATCGGTCGTCGAGTGCAATGGCATAAGCCCGCCTGACTGCGAGACTGACAAGTCGAGCAGAGACGAAAGTCGGCCATAGTGATCCGGTGGTCCCGCGTGGAAGGGCCATCGCTCAACGGATAAAAGGTACTCTAGGGATAACAGGCTGATTTTGCCCAAGAGTCCATATCGACGGCAAAGTTTGGCACCTCGATGTCGGCTCATCACATCCTGGGGCTGGAGCAGGTCCCAAGGGTATGGCTGTTCGCCATTTAAAGTGGTACGTGAGCTGGGTTCAGAACGTCGTGAGACAGTTTGGTCCCTATCTGCCGTGGGTGTTCGAAGCTTGAGAGGATCTGTCCCTAGTACGAGAGGACCGGGATGGACATACCTCTGGTGGACCTGTCGTGGCGCCAGCCGCGCAGCAGGGTAGCTATGTATGGAATAGATAACCGCTGAAAGCATCTAAGCGGGAAACTAACCTCAAAACAAGGCTTCGCTGAGGATCGTGGAAGACTACCACGTTGATAGGCCAGGTGTGGAAGTGGGGCGACCCATGAAGCTTACTGGTACTAATAATCCGATCGGCTTGATCGTTTCTCAGCAAAACTCATACGATTTTTCAGCTTTACTGCTGAACTGACAATGTCTTCTCACAATCGTCTATCCGCCTGGTTGACCTGGTGGCTATGTCGGAGGTTCCCCACCCGATCCCATTCCGAACTCGGTCGTTAAGCCCTCCAGAGCCGATGGTACTTCGTCTTAAGGCGCGGGAGAGTAGGTCGCCGCCGGGTCTACCAGACTGCCGCGGGATGGAGCAGCCCGGTAGCTCGTCAGGCTCATAACCTGAAGGTCGCAGGTTCAAATCCTGCTCCCGCACCCAAGATCTCAAAGCCCCGCCTGGCTCCCGCCGGCGGGGCTTTTTGCTGTTCCGGGCCTGTCGGGCCCCTTGGCCAACTCAGCCGTGCAAGCTTGCCCCGCAATACAACCATAGGTATTGACTCAGCCCTGACACACTCGGTATAGGTGTCTCCTCGACGGAGGACGCGCCATGGCGGAACGGACGACACTGCGGTCTCTGATCCAGGGCATCGCCGGCGCGATCGCCAGCGCCCAGCAGGAGATCGAGCGCCAGCAGATCCTCAATCTCGGGGCGTTCTTCGATCAGGCGTTGGGGCCGCTCATGATGAGCCTGCGCCTGCCGTCGCTGCGGCACGGGGTCGATCCGGGGACCGAGGATCTGGTCGACATCCCCCTGCTGACCCTGCTGCCGCACAATCCGTTGCGGATCAGCGAGGCCCAGGTCGAGTTCGATATAGAGCTGGGCGGGGTCGAGGACGGCGGCGAGCTGGAGGCCCCCAGCGTCATCCAGGAGACGGACGACGCTCACGACAAGGTGGCGCCCCAGCCCAAGGTGCGCCGGATCCTGGCCGACGCCTTCAATGGCGCGGCCTCGGCCAAGGGGCCCAAGGCCCACGTCATGATCAAGGTCCGCGACGCCGAGGTGCCTGAAGGGCTGGCCCGGCTGCTGACCGAACTGAACAAGATGCACGGCATGCGGCAGGCGCCGCCGATCGAGCCGACCTGACATGCGCGCCGCCGCGGCGGCGTCGCTGGGAGAGGGTCGCGCTGTGCGGCCCTGATGCGGGAGTAGAGACGATGGCGGATGGTGAACTGATTGATATGGCGTCCCAATTCAAGGGATTGCCGATGGCCGATCTGATCGGCGGACCCTTGCGGGCGGCGTGCGACGCCCAGATCGCCCTGGCGAATGCGACGGCGACCTTCGTCAAGGTGGTGGGCTTCAAGCCGCCGGCGACGGGCGATGATGCGAACGCCGTGGGCGACATCCGAGGACGAGGACGTCGTCATGGACGTGCCCCTGCTGGCCATCGTCAAGGTGCCATCCCTGTTCATCGACACGGTCGACATCACCTTCGACATGGAGGTGAAATCCTCGAGCTCGCAGAAGGAGTCGGAGGACAAGGAAGGCAAGTTCGCCGCCGACATGGAGGCCGGCTGGGGCTGTTTCAGCATCAAGGTCCATGTCGAGGGCTCGGTGGCGACCCACAAGGAGAACACCCGTTCGTCCGACAACTCGGCCAAATACCATGTCGAGGTTCACGCCTCGGACAAGGGGATGCCTGAAGGGCTGGCGCGGGTCATGGACATCATGAACTCGGCGATCGTGCCCAAGGCCCTGCCGAAGGCGGCCTGATCCCGAACTGAAGGAGCACCGCCTTGGCCGACGACCGGTTCCAGCTCTCCGACATGCGGTTTGTGAAGCGCATCGTCGCGGGCAGCCAGAACCCGTCGCCGATCAAGTCGGAGGAGGAGGAGCTTCTCCCTGCTCAACATCGGCGAGCATCAGGTGGTGCTGCAGTACACGGTCTATCACGTCGGCTTTTCGCGGAAGCCGCCATGGCTGGAGTGAATGGACCGGACAGCGTCTGGGCCGGGCGGGTCACGCCCGGTCTGGTCGCGGCGTTCGAGGCCGGACGCGCCCGGCTGGGGCCGGCGGGCCTGACCGTCGCCCTCGTTCAGGTCCGGTGGCGCGAGCCGGTCGGCGCGCCGTGGATGGAGCCGGCCTGTTTCCGCTGGCTGGTCCGGCTTCTGGGCGCGACGCGGCGGCGGCGGCGGCTGTCTCCGTCGGTCCGCGTCACGGTGAGGGTCACCGAAGGCCCGGACGGACGGCCTGACATCGATATCGTGACGCGACCCGGACGGGCGGCCCATCAGCGCCGCGGGTGAGTTTCCGCGACAGCCCGGGACCGGAAAAAAACAGTCTCAAGAGTCTCATGAGTCTCATCCGTCCACCTGTTCGTGGAGGGCATCTGGTTCAGTTGTCAAAGACCGGACCCCGAAGGACCCGGTCAATGAAGCATGCGCCTGCGTCAATTCCGGTCGTAGGCGGGTCAGGCGTTCCGGGAATCCCACCAACGGACGGCGTCCGCGTCGCGGGCGCTGAGCTCGGGATAGGCGGGGTCGGAGCCGACATCCGGTACCCGACGCCACGAGCGGGCGCATTTGGCGTGCTCAGCCAGACGCACGTCGACGGTTACCGCGTCGCCGCCCGAAGCCAGCTCGGCACCCGAGGTGCGGAAGACCTCGGCCGGGTCGAGGCCGTCGAAGGGCGCGAACGCCTCCGCCGGTCCGGTGACCACGGGCCAGGCGTCCAGGGCGCCGCCGATGACCTTCTCGCGCCGTGAGGCTTCGAGCGCCTCGTTGACGGTTTCGAGCACGGTCTGGACCTTGGCCCAACGGGCGGCCTCGACGTCATTCCGCCATTCCCCCGGCGTCTCCGGGATCACCCGGGCGCAGTTCGACCCGCCGTCAGGGAAGCGGGTGCCCCAGGCTTCTTCCATGGTGAAGGGCGTCAGCGGCGCCAGCCAGGCGGTAAGGCGCATGAACACCTCGTCCATCACGGTACGGGCCGCGCGGCGGCGGATCGCGTCGGGGCGGTCGCAGTAGAGGCTGTCCTTGCGGATGTCGAAATACAGGGCCGACAGGTCGTTGGAGCAGAACTCCAGCACCGGCCGCACCACGTCCTGGAAGCGGTATTCGGCGTAGGCCTTGCGCACGTCGCGATCGAGTTCCCACAGGCGGTGCAGGATGAACAGTTCGAGCGGCGGCATCTGGTCGAGCGGCAGGCGCTCTTCCTCGTCGAAGCCGACGAGGGCGCCCAGCAGATAGCGGACGGTGTTGCGCAGCTTGCGATAGGCATCGACCGTGGTCTGCAGGATCTGTTTCCCGATCCGCTGGTCCTCGGCGTAGTCCACCAGCGAGACCCAGAGGCGCAGGATGTCGGCGCCGGATTCCTTGATGACGACGGCGGGGTCGGTGGTGTTGCCCCGCGACTTGGACATCTTCTCCCCGNCCGAACCCATGGGACGTCCCTCTGTTTCCCGATCCGCTGGTCCTCGGCGTAGTCCACCAGCGAGACCCAGAGGCGCAGGATGTCGGCGCCGGATTCCTTGATGACGACGGCGGGGTCGGTGGTGTTGCCCCGCGACTTGGACATCTTCTCCCCGTTCTCGTCCTGGGTGAAGCCGTGGGTCAGGACGGCGTCATAGGGGGCGCGGCCGCGGGTGCCGGCGCCCTCCATCAGGTTGGACTGGAACCAGCCGCGATGCTGGTCCGAGCCTTCGAGATACAGGTCCGCCGGCCAGTGCGACGGGCGGTCGCCCGTGTAGCCGTGGGCCGGATCGCGCGTTTCCAGCGTGAAGGCGTGGGTGCAGCCGCTGTCGAACCAGACGTCGAGGATGTCCTCGATCTTTTCGAACCGCGATGCGTCGTGGTGACCGAGGAAGTCGGCGTCGGGGCGGGTGAACCATGCGTCCGCGCCGCCTTCGGCCACGGCCGCGGTGATGCGGGCGTCGACCTCGGCGTCGACCAGCGGCTGGCCGGTCTGTTTGTCGACGAACATGGCCAGTGGCGTGCCCCATGCGCGCTGACGGCTGATCAGCCAGTCGGGACGGCCTTCGACCATCGAGCGGATGCGGTTGCGGCCCGCCTCGGGGTGGAAGTCGGTCTTGTCGATGGCGTCCAGCGCCCGCTCGCGCAGGGTGCCGTCGCCCTTCAGCGGCGCAGCTGTGCGGATAGGAATGCTCCATCCGGCCGCGCGCCAGCAGATTGCCGGCCTCGATCAGCTTGTCCATCACCGCGGCGTTGGCGGGGCCGAACTTGCCGGTCTTCTTGCCCTCGGTCTCCAGCACCTTGAGGCCGGCGAACAGCGGGACGTGGTCATAGTAGGCGCCGTCGGGATCGACGGTGTCGGGCACCTCGTGATGGCCGTGGGCCTTCCAGACCTCGAAGTCGTCGGCGCCGTGGCCCGGGGCGGTGTGGACGAAGCCGGTGCCGGCGTCGTCGGTGACATGGTCGCCGGCCAGCAGGGGCACGGAGAAGCCGTAGCCGGGCGACAGGGCCGCCAGCGGGTGGGCACATTCCAGACCCGACGGGTTCAGGTCGTCGATCCGCGTCCAGGTCGCGATCTTCGCGGCCTTGAAGACGTCCTCAGCCAGCTTGTCCGCCACAATGAGCCGATCACCGGGCTTGGCCCATGGCTGGAACTCAAGGCCCTCTTCCATGGCCGTGACCTCATAGAGGCCGTAGGCGATCTCGGGGCCGTAGCTGATGGCGCGGTTGGCCGGGATGGTCCAGGGCGTCGTGGTCCAGATGACGACAGACGGATTGGCGTGGCGGAAGGCCAGAAGGTCGTCGGGATGGTCGTCGGTGGCGCCGGTAACGGGGAATTTGACCCAGACCGTCGGGCTGACGTGGTCGTGGTATTCGATCTCGGCGTCGGCCAGGGCCGTGCGCTCGACCGGCGACCACATGACGGGCTTGGAGCCGCGGTACAGCTGGCCCGAGTTCTTGAACTTGTGGAACTCGCCGACGATCGCCGCCTCGGTGGTGAAGTCCATGGTGGCGTAGCGGTGGTCCCAGTCACCGAGCACGCCCAGCCGCTTGAACTGCTCGCGCTGCACGTCGATCCAGCCGGTCGCGTATTCGCGGCAAGCCTGACGGAACTCGGCCTTGGAGACCTCGTCCTTGCGGCGACCCTTGGCGCGGTATTGCTCCTCGATCTTCCACTCGATCGGCAGGCCGTGGCAGTCCCAGCCGGGGACGTAGTCCACGTCGTTGCCCAGCAGGAAGCGGCTGCGGACGACGAAGTCCTTCAGCGTCTTGTTCAGGGCGTGGCCGATGTGGATGTCGCCGTTGGCGTAGGGCGGTCCGTCATGCAGGACGTAGAGGGGCGCGCCCTCGGCCTGACGCTGTTTGCGCAGGGCGGAATAGAGGTCGCCCCATTGCTCGATGATCGCCGGTTCCTTCTGCGGCAGGCCGCCGCGCATGGGGAAGGGCGTCTCGGGCAGGAAGACCGTTTCGCGGTAGTCGCGAGCGGTGGAGGGCGTGTCGGCGGCGTCGGCCATGAAGTCTCGTCTCGTCGTTAGGTGATCGTTCGCGTAGATTTCGATGCGCTATCGCCCGGAGGGCTGCTGGAGCGCGTGTCGTTTTCCCGGCGTGCACGGGGCCAGAGCCCTGCGGCGCTACGCCGGGCGGCTAATCGAAATCGGGCGAAACACGCGGACGGTCATGGTGGGTACGGTCTAGCAGACCGTGGGGGCCGGACGCCAGCCGGGATTGCCACGCGGGGCGGAGGGCTCAATAGTCGGCCGTCCCGGGGAGGGGCGAGCCTATGCGCCATATTCTGATAGCCGCCGCCGTGCTGGTCCTGTCCGCCTGTTCATCGCCCGAGGCCGCGGTGACGGGACCCGCGAACGCCGCGACCGCCGAGGCGCAGACGCCTGAAGCCTTTGTACGGTCGCTCTACAGCGTAGAGGCGGGCGGCACGGGCGAGGTCGAGCTGCCCGCGTACGACGGCGACCTCGAGATCGTCAGTTCTGCCCGTACGGCGGCCCTGTTTGCGGAAGCCAAGGCGCTGACCCCGCCGGGGTATATCGGCTATCCCGAAGGTCATCCGCTGGTGGAGTACGAAGAGTTCGGGTCGTTGCGGCTGGACGATGTCGTTACGACGCGGCACGGGCCCGATCGCGCCGATGTAGCGCTGGTTCTGGCCTTCACCAGGCCGGATACGCGGGTGAACCGGGTGTTCAAACTGGTGAAGGAGGAGGGGCGGTGGCGGCTGGACGATATGTTGTTCGGTGGCGAACAGCCGGGCCTGGTCGAAGGGTTCAACAGCTTTATCGCGGACGTAAAAGCGGATCCGGACGCATGGGGGAGAGAGTGATGAAGGTTCGGCTGGTCCTGACGTCTATGGCGGTTTCGGCGCTGACGCTGTCCGCCTGTTCGAACGACGAGGTCAGGGCGCCGGAGACCTCGGCGGCTGCCGCGCCCACCGCGCTGGTGGGCCGGGACGCGGTTTATGCCGCTGCCAGGGAGGGGCCGGAGCCCTTCGTGCGGGCGCTCTACGCCCAGTACGTCAATGGCGGACCGCAGGGCGAGCCGCCGGCGCCCGGGCGGGATCCGATTTACGACCGGATGCTGAACGCCATGATCGGCGAGGACTTCCGCAAGGCTGGCGGCGAGGTTCCGACGCTGAACCATGACCCGATCTGCGCCTGTCAGGACAGCGGCGACTTCGCCGTGGAGTCCGTCACGGTCCTGCCGGGGGCGGATGCGCGCAAGGCAGACGTGGCGGTGGTGTTCTCCAACATGGGGGAGACGAAGCGGCAGACCCTGAAGCTGGTGAAGGAGGGGCCGATGTGGAAGGTCAACGACGTCCTCGCGCCCGGCGAAAAGCCTCTGACCGAGCAGTTGATGGCGGCGATCAGCTGAGGGCCGCGCGCGCCGCAGCCGCATCCGTGTCGATCTGGACCTTCAGCGCGTCGAGGCCGTCGAAGGCCATTTCGCCGCGCAGGAAGGCGATCAGGTCGGTCTCGACTGTCTGACCGTAGAGATCCTCGTCGAAATCGAAGAGCCAGACCTCGAGCAGGGGCTCGGGCAACTCGTACATGGGGCGGACGCCGAGGTTGGCGACGCCGTCGATGACGCGGCCGTCGGGGAGGCGGGTGCGGGTGGCGTAGACGCCGTACGCGGGACGCATGTAGTCGCCCATACGGATGTTGGCGGTCGGGACGCCGATGGTTCGGCCGCGCTTGTCGCCATGGACGACCTCGCCCTCGATGGCGAAGGGGCGGCCCAGGATGGCGGCCGCGCGGGCCATGTCGCCGGCCTTGAGCGCCTCCCGGACGGCGGAGGAGGACAGTTTCAGACCGTCGGGATCGTCGACGCGGTCGGTGACGCCGACGGTGAAGCCGAGCGCCTCGCCGTGGCGGCGCAAGCCCTCGGGCGAGCCGGTGCGGCCCTTGCCGTAGGTGAAGTCGAAGCCGACGGCGGCGTGGGTAATGCCCAGGCCGTCCGCGAGCACTTCACGGGCGAAGGTCTCATCAGACATGGCGGCCATGTCGGCGTCGAACGGCAGGAGGTAGAGCGTGTCCACGCCCAGCGGCCCGAGGGCGCGGGCCATCTGGCCGGGGGTCATCAGGCGGAAGGGGGCGGCGTCGGGCTGGAACCAGCGGCGCGGGTGGGGATCGAAACTGACCACGCCGAGCGGGGCGCCGAGCCGGTGCGCCGCCTCGCGCGCATTGGCGATCACGGCCTGATGGCCGCGGTGCACGCCGTCGAAGGCGCCGATCGCGACGGCGGCGCCTTTCAGCCCGTCGGGCAGGGCGCGCCAGTCGGTGACGATCGCGGTCAAGTCAGTCCTTTGCGGGACGCCGGCGGCGGGGCACGCGCACGGTGGCGACGCCGCCCATGATCAGCTTGCCGTCGACGAAGCCCTCGCAGTCCAGCTCGACGCGGGCGCTCTCCTGATCGACCGAAACGACGCTGATGCGGACCTCGACCTCGTCGCCGATCCGGACGGGGGCATGGAACTGTAGGGTCTGGGAAATGTAGATGGCGCCGGCGCCGGGCAGGATGGTGCCGACCACGGCCGAGCCGAACGAGGCCGACAGCAGGCCGTGGGCGATGCGGCCGCGATAGGCGGTCTTGGCGGCGAAGGCCTCGTCCATGTGGACGGGATTGAAGTCGTCGGACGCCTCGGCGAACTGCTGGATGCGCTGTTCGGTGACCAGGATGGGCTTCACGGCGGTCATGCCGACGTGGAGTTCCTCCAGGATGTAGCCGCCGGAGGGGTGTTTCGAGACAAGTTCAACCATGCAAGGGCCTTAGCGTGAATCGCCTCCGCTCACCACGCCAGATCGAGCATGGCGTGGCGCGCCCAGGTGGTTTCGGCCTTCAGAAGGTCGGCGGCGCGGGCCGGGTCGAGGCGGCCGTTGGGGCCGCGGGCGGCGTCGCCATGGATGCCTTGGGCGATGAACAGGCAGTCTAGCGCCTGTTTGTTGGCGCCGAGCACGTCGGTGATCACACCGTCGCCGATGCACAGGACGCGTGAGCGGTCGACGGGTCGGCCCAGCAGGTCGGCGGCCTCCTTGAGGGCCAGGTCGTAGATCGGGCCGAACGGCTTGCCGGCCATGGTGACGCGGCCGCCGAGCGCTTCATACAGGTCGGCCAGCGAGCCGCCGCAGTAGATGAGTTTGTCGCCGCGCTGGACCACGCGGTCGGGGTTGGCGCAGATCATCTCCAGATCGCGGGCGGCGCCGGCGGACAGGCGGTCGCGGTAGTCTTCGGGAGTCTCCACCTCGTCGTCGATCATGCCGGTGACGGAGATGAAGGCGGCGTCGCCGGCGCCTTGCGCTGTCATGAGACCAAGGCCGTCGTAGAGGGCGTTGTCGCGCTCGGGGCCGATGATCCAGGCGGGGCCGGGCGCGCGGCGGGCCAGCTCCACGCGGGTGGCGTCGCCCGAAGTGACGACGGCGCCCCAGGCGCTGCGCGGCACGCCCAGATCGTCCATCTGCAGGATCATGCCCGGCGCCGGACGCGGCGAGTTGGAGATCAGCACGACCTTGCCGTGGTCGCGGTTGAAGCGGGTCAGGGCGTCGCAGGCGGCGGGCCAGCTTTCTCGCCCGTTATGGACCACGCCCCAGACGTCGCAGAGCAGGATGTCGTAGTCCGCGGCGATCTCGGACAGGCCGGTCAGGGCGTGGGGGAGGGTCATGGGGGCGGAGATAGCGGGTTCGGGAGTGGGGGTGAAGGGCGTCAGATACGCTCCGCCCGGAACACACCTCGCCCCTCCGTCGTTGGACCACGGGGCTGCGAGGAGACAAGGCATGCAAGGCATCTGGAAATTGGGGGCGGTCGCGGCCTCTGCGTTGACCCTGACGGGCTGCGCCACGACCGACAACTATGCGTCGGCCTGTCAGCGCGACTATGAGCGGAACCGGCAGTATGCGACCGCGAGCGGCGCGCTGCTGGGCGCGGCGGTCGGAGCGGCGATCGCCGGGGAGAACGACCGCGAGCGCGGCGCGGCCATCGGGGCCGTGGCCGGCGGGCTGCTGGGCAACCAGCTGTCGGCGCGGGACGATCCGTGCGGCTACGGCTTCGGCGGTTACAACACCGACGGCCGCTATGGCTATTCGCGCGTGCCGCGGCCCGGGGACTACGGGTCCTATCCCTACGGCTACTGAGACCTCAGTCGAACCTGATCCCGATCTCGTCGCCTGACTGCCAGGCGACGACGCCCTGACGGTCCCCGGCGGCGAGGCGGAGGACGATCCTGCCCTGCACCTTGACGCCGACGGTGGAGGTCAGCCGGACCTTGGCCCCGCCGTCGGTGAGGTTGCGGACCACCACGTCGATGACCTCTCCGTGGAAGCCATGGATGATCTGGCCGCTCATGGCCGTGCGAGGCCGAGGTCGGCGGCGGGGGTCGGGGGGAGGGTCTTCGGCGGCGGACATCGTGCAGGTATCGTAACGGCGTCGGGCGAGCGAGGTGTTAAGGCCCCGGTAACCGCATCTAGCCGGCCCGGCGTCGCTGGTCGGCGCTGCGCAGCGTCGACCGGATGAAGCCGGCGGGGGGATCTGTTTCCGCCAGCACGGCTTCCTTGATGGCGCGAGGCTCGCCGAACAGGTGGCCCTGGCCCATGCCGATGTCGAGTTCGAGGATGTCGACGATCTGGCGCTCGCTCTCGCACTTCTCGGCGATAAGCTCGATACCGTAGCGGCGCGTCAGGCCGGCGAAGTCGGCGGCCGAGATGTCGCGCAGGCTGGGCAGGGCCGAGGCGCCGTCGGCGTCCAGCAGCTGTTCGATCAGCAGGTCGGCCGCCACCTTCATGAACTTGACGTCGGAACGCTGGAGGTCGGCGAAGTCGAGGTCCAGCGTCTGGACCTTATCGATCGAGAAGCGGAAGCCGAGGTCGGCCAGCTTGGCCATGTTGCGGGCCTCGGCGGCGCCGCGGGCGTCGAAGGTGGCCTGACCCAGTTCGAAGATCAGGGCCTGGTTCAGGTCGCGGTTCTCGGACAGGAATTCGAGGAACTGGGGGAAGAAGGTCTCGTCGCCGAGCGAGGACAGGGCGACGTTGCAGAAGACGCCGACCTTGCGGTCCTGACGGGCCAGACGGCGAACGATCTGGGCGCAGCGGAACAGCAGCAAGTTGTCGATGGCGGGGACCAGACCCTCGCCCTCGGCGACCGAGAGGTATTCGGACGGCATCATCACCCGGTCGTCGGCGGCGCGCAGACGGGTGAAGCTTTCGTAGAAGATGGTCCGGCGCTGGGGCAGGGAGACGACCGGCTGGAGGTAGAGGTCGACGCGGTTCTCGGCCAGGGCGTCGTGGATGGTGGCCAGAAGGACGTTGGCCTGATCGCGGTGACGGGCCTCGAAGGGGCTGGCAGGCTCGGGCTGGGCCATGCGGTGGTCGAGCGACTCGCTCATCTGCGAGATCAGGGTCTCGAGCATGCGGACTTCGCCGGAGAGGGCCTCGTTGGAAGTGACGGCGCCGGACTCGATGGCCTGGGCCAGTTCGGTGAGCGCGCCTTGGGTCGACTCCATGGCGTCGGCCAGCAGGCGGTGGGCCTCGCGGACGCTGTCGATTTCCTTTTTCAGCGCGGCCTTGTCGGCCTTGGCGGTGATCAGGGTATGGCCAGCCAGAAACAGGCCGAGCACGCCGAAGCCCGCGGCCACGCCGGCGCCGGCGCCGAGATTGGAGCTCCACAGAAAAGCCCCGGCCGTCATGGCCAGGAACAGATAGGTGAAGAACAGGAAGCCCTGGGTGAGTGCGCGCATTGGAAACGGATCGTCCGTCTTCCCGGATGGAATCGCCCGAGTATCGGGGTATCAGAGCAGAACGCCTAGGCTTCCGCGCGGATTCTCCCCACTTCTTCGAGGTTAACGATGGAATTGTTCGATCTGACCGGCAAGGTCGCGGTGATCACCGGCTCCTCGAAGGGGATCGGCAAGGYGCGCGGGTGGTGATCAGTTCGCGCAAGGCCGGGCCGTGTCAGGAGGTCGCCGACGCGATCAATGCGAGGCACGGCGAGGGTCGGGCCATGGTCGTGCCGGCCAATATCGCCTCGAAAGAAGATCTTCAGCGGCTGGTCGACGAGACCAATGCGGCCTTCGGAAAGATCGACATCCTCGTCTGCAACGCGGCGACCAATCCCTATGCTGGCCCGATGGCGGGGATCAATGACGAGCAGTTCGGCAAGATCCTTCAGAACAACGTCGTCTCGAACCACTGGCTGATCCAGATGGTCGCGCCGCAGATGCTGGAGCGAAAGGACGGGTCGGTGATCATCGTCTCGTCGATCGGCGGCCTGAGGGGCAACGCCCTGATCGGCGCCTACAACATCTCCAAGGCGGCGGACATGCAGCTGGCGCGCAATCTGGCGGTGGAGTGGGGGCCGTCGAACGTTCGGGTGAACACCATCGCTCCGGGCCTGGTGCAGACCGACTTCGCCAAATATCTTTGGGAGAACCCCGAGCTGCTGAAACAGGTGACGGAGCCCGCGCCGCTGAAGCGGATCGGCCAGCCGGACGAGATCGCGGGGGCGGCCGTGTATCTGGCGGCGCCGGCCTCGGCCTACATGACCGGCCAGACGCTGGTGGTGGACGGCGGGATCACCATTGCCTGGTGAGGAAAAGCGCATCGGTCTGCGGCAGGACCTGATCTGGCGGCTGGAGGCGGTCGGCTTCGCCGGCTTCGTGGGCCTGATGCGGCTGCTGGGGGTCGAGCGGGCGTCGGCGTTCGGTGGCTGGGCGCTGCGAACGCTGGGGCCGAAGACAGGGACGCAGAAGACGGTGATGCGGAACCTGCGCATCGCCTTCCCGGAGATGAGCGAGGGCGAGCGCGAGGCGCTGGCGGTGGCGCAGTGGGAACAGACGGGCCGGTCATTCGCCGAGACGGCGGTGATGGACATTCTGGTGAAGCAGAACCGGATCGAGGTCGTGGGGCTGGAGCGGCTGCACGCGATCCGGGACAGCGGCCGGCCGGTGGTCTTCGCGGGCGGGCATTTCGCCAATATCGAGACGCTGGCGGCGACGATCACGGGCTCGGGCGTGCCGTGCCAGATCACCTATCGCGCMGATCATCGCGGCGCGGGCGCGGTATGGCGTGAAGCTGTTCGCGCCCAAGGGCGGGGACGGGGCGCGGGAGCTTCTGGCGGGGATGGCGCGGGGCGAATCCGTGGCCCTGATGAACGACCAGAAATTCTCGGAAGGGCCCGAGGTGATGTTCTTCGGCCAGCCGGTGAACGCCGCGCCGGGGCCCAGCCGGCTGGCGCTGCGGTTCGGGACCGTGCTGCAGCCGATGTCGGTGGTGAGGCTGCCCGGCGTTCGGTTCCGGCTGACAGTCTATGACCCGATCGAGCTGGAACGGACCGGCGACCGGTCCGCCGACATCCTGCGCGGGGTGCAGGCGATCACGACCTTCGTCGAGGAGCGGGTTCGGGAAAGCCCGGTCGACTGGTTCTGGGTCCACAAGCGGTGGCCCGCCAAGGTCTATGCGGCGCTGGAGTCCGGCGCGCGGGACTGATCGCGGGCGCGGCGCATCGGTCCCTTGTAATCGGCCGACTGCGTGCGGCGGCGATCGGGTCCGAAATATTCGTCGGTCTTCACGAACGGGCGGGGATGGAAGATCACCGCCTGGATGCGGTCGAGGATCGCCTTGGCCGTGATCGGCTTGACCACGAATTCGGTGACCCCGGCGTCGCGCGCCTCGACGATGCGGCGCTTCTCGGAGTGGCCGGTCATCATGATGATCGGCAGATAGGGGTTGGCGGTGTCCGGGCTGTTGCGGACCATGCGCGTGAACTCGACGCCATCCAGCGGGAACATCTTGAAGTCGATGATCACCAGATCGGCGGGATAGTCGCGCAACATCTCGAGCGCGGCGGCGCCGTCAGACGCCTCGCGAACCATACGGATTCCCGCCGACTGGAGCACCGCCGTGGCGATGGTCCGCATGTGTGGATTGTCGTCGACGAGGAGGATTTTGAGGGCGCTGAGCGAGGCCATGGATCGTTGTCTTACAGTCCAGCCAGGACCGGGAATAACGCCGCTCTACGGACGGATTCCTTTCCCGTCCATGACCGATCAGTGATCACCTTGGCGGTAATCGGTTACGGCTATGCAGTTTCAACCATGAGTGACGGATCGAGGTTTCGATCGCGCCATTTCATGCGCCAGCACAGGTGCGGACCGGTCGCCCGGCCGGTCATTCCGACCCGCCCGATCGGGTCGCCGCGGCGGATGTCCTGACCTTCACGGGCGTCGATCTGCGACTGGTGGAGATAGGCGGTGATCAGGCCCTGACCATGGTCGATCAGGACGAGGCCGCCTTCGAAATGCAGGCCGGGTTGAGCCAGGGTCACGCGCCCGTCGGCGGGCGCGCGGATGGGCGCGCCCTGCGGCGCGGCGAGATCGATTCCGTAGTGGGGCCGGGCGGGCGTGCCGTTCAGGATTCGCTGGCTGCCCCAGCGGCTGGTGACGCGGAAAGTCTCCAGCGGCCAGATGAAGGCCTGGCTGAAATGGTCGGCGTCGATGCGGCTGGCGAAGCCCTCGGTCTTGAGGGCGACCTCGCGCTGGATACGGGCCAGAAGGACGGGGTCGGTGGGCTCGATGGTCGAGGGCGGCAGGCCGTCGATGCGGCTCTCGGGAAACTGGCCCGGGGCGATGGTCAGGGTCCGCATCGCGGATCGGCCGTCGAGGCGGGCCTCGATCCGGGCGCTGCCCGGCGCGTCGCGGTCGAAGCCGACGATGAAGGTTCCATCCGCCGAGGCGGTGGTCAGGGACTCCCCGTCAACGAAGATCAGGGCCCGGGGCCAGGTCCGGCCGATGGCGTGGCCGCCCTGGACGAAGCGGCCGGTCAGGGGCAAATCGTCCGACGCCGGGGGCCGCCCTGCCGCGGGCGCCCAGGCCGCTGTCGGCGCCAGACCAGCGAGCGCGCCGCCGATCAGGATCTGGCGGCGCGGCAGGATCAAGGCTGTTGGCCCAGGCCCTGGAAGGCCTCGTTCGGGCCCGCGTAGGCTTCCTGCTTGCTGACCGACCAGTAGCGCAGGGTCTCCAGCGGGACGCGCTTGCCGCTGACGGCGCAGATCACGGCCCGACCCGGCTTGAGGACGGCGAACTCGCCGTCGCCGTAGTGGAGGGTCGCGGTGTCGGAGGAAGGTTTGGCCATGGCGTCAGGCTAGCGTGGGCGCGCAGGCCGCGCCACGGATTTCCCGTGTCAGAAGAGGTCGCCCTGACCGGGCGCGGGCGCCCTGGGTTTTGGCGGCGCGGCAGGTTTCGGGCGCGCGATCGGGGGAGCGCCGTCGCCGTCTATGTGCGCGCCCTTCGATCCGTCGGCGAAGACCAGCCGGACGGCCTGACCGTCGTGCAGGGCGGCGGCGGCGGCGATCATGGCGCCGTCCTCGCTTTCGACGCGGGCGAAGCCGGGCTTGGGCGTTTTGGGGTTCAGGCTGGTCAGGGCGCGGGAGAGGGCCGCGAGGCGGGCCTCGTCGCGTTCGAGGCGGCGAGGCAGGGCGACGAGCCGGGTCCCGACCGCCTCAAGCCGCGCGGCGCGCTGGTCGAGGCGGCGATGCAGCGGCTCGGGCGACAGGCGGGCGAGGGCGCGCAGCAGGCGATGCTCATGCGCCTTCACATTGGCGGTCAGGCCAGAGCCGAGGCGGGCGGAGACCGACTCCAGCCGGTCCCTGCGGCGCTCCATGGCCCGGTCGAGGAGGGCGGGGGACAGGCGGCCGGTGACGCCGACCAGTTTGCGCTCGTGCAAGGCGACGTTGCGTGTGAGCCCCGAAGCCAGCCGGCTGCCGGCGTGGTCCAGCCGTTGCTGCGGCAGGGCAAGGACGTCCTCGGGCCGGGCGGGCAGGCCTCGGGCGGCGGCGCGCAGGCGGGTGCGGCGGTCCTCGAGGATGCGGCCTCCGGCGCGGGCGAGGCGGCGGTCGAGATCGGCGACGGCGTAGCGCAGGTCGGCCAGCACCGGGGTGGCGATCTCGGCTGCGCCCGTCGGCGTGGGCGCGCGACGGTCGGAGACGAAGTCGATCAGGGTGGTGTCGGTCTCGTGCCCCACGGCCGAGATGATCGGGATGGTCGCGGCGGCGACGGTGCGGGCCAGCCCCTCGTCATTGAAGCACCACAGATCCTCGACCGAGCCGCCGCCGCGGGCGACGATCAGGATGTCGGGGCGAGGGATGGGACCGCCGGGCTTCATGGCGTCGAAGCCGCGGATGGCGTTGGAGACCTGACCGCAGGCGGCGTCGCCCTGGACCACGACCGGCCAGACGATGACGCGGCAGGGCCAGCGCTCGGCGATGCGGTGCAGGATGTCGCGGATCACCGCCCCGGTCGGGCTGGTGATGACGCCGACCACGGCGGGGAAGGTCGGGATGGGCTGCTTGCGGCCCGGTTCGAACAGACCCTCGCCGGCCAGTTTGGCTTTCAGCCGCTCCAGTTGGGCCAGAAGGGCGCCGGCGCCGGCGGCCTCCATGGTCTCAATGACGATCTGGTACGAGGAGCGGGCGGGGTAGGAGGTGATCTTGCCGGTGACGATGACCTCGAGGCCCGACTCCGGGCGGACGCCGAGGCCGCGGACGGACCCCTTCCAGATGACGCCGTCGATGGCGGCCTTGTCGTCCTTGAGCGTCAGATAGACGTGGCCCGAGGCGTGGTGGTTCACCTTGGAGATCTCGCCCCGCAGGCGGACGTGGCCGAACCGGTCCTCGAGCGTGCGCTTGAGGGCGAACGACAGTTCCGAGACCGTCTGGGGCGGATTGTTGTCCCGCGCGGGCGGCGGCGGTTCGTCGGCCGGGCCCTCGAAGACGTAGGAGTCGTCGCTCATCCGGGCAGGGTAGCGGGGAGAGGGGGCGTCGGGAATGGGTTTGCGGTGTCGTAGCGCCTAGTCGGTCGGCGCAACGGGCGCGGCGCCCGCGGGAAGCGGGTCTGGAGCGGGCTGGCCGCGATCGCCCTTCATGGACTTGATGTACCGGTAGATGGCGCGTTTGTCGTAGTCCGACATGTTACGGACGCTCGGCCAGGGCATCGGAGGCAGGCTCGATCCTGTGCTCAGCAACTCGACCCATTCGTCTTCTGAGTTGGCGGCGGCGGTCAGCCGCAGGTTCTTTCCATAGCTTGTGCCCCAGGGACCGGTGTGAGGCTCCGGGCTGCCTTTCAGCCATTCCGCTTCCGGGGGCTGGGCGCCGCCCGTTCGGGCGTACATCGGCGTATGGCAGTCATTGCACCCGCTGGTGGCCACGATGTAGCGGCCAGCCTCGATATCGGAGGCAGCGACCACGCGTGGGCCGCCGGCAAGGTCCACCTCGACGGTATTGGCGGCGTCGCCGGGCTGACAGGCGGCCAAGGCCGTAAGAAACGCCGCGCCGAGCGCGATGGTCGCAGTCCGCATCATTCAGGAATCCCCCGTTCGCTGAAGGAGGCACTGCCGGACCGGGGTCGTCAAGCCGGTAGTCCTGTCTATCGCGGCGCCACATAGCTCGACGGCCGGCGGACGGCCACCATCGGTAGGGTCTGACCGCCGTGGTAGTGAACCGTTCCACACATGGTGTCTGCGTTTCCGGTGAGATGGCCTTCGAAGCGCACCTCGCCCTCGCGGGATGCGACCGACATACTGACGGCTCCGCCGGTCAGGGTCAGGCGACGGACGGCGACCGTGTTGGTGGCGTAGGGCGTCAGAGAACCGGCGTAGGCGCCGTCCATGGGGCCCAGAGCCATGAGGCCGGGCGAGGTCCGCTCGCCGACCTGCATCAGGAAATCCCACTGGCCCTGAAGGTCGGGCGCCTCGCCGGCGGGAACGAAGGGCGCGGCCTCGCAGGCCGAGAGCGACGGCGTGACGGGCTCTGCCCGCAAAGCCGACGACACGGCGAGCGCCGCGGTCAGGGTCAGAACAGCATGCAGATGCTTCATTGATGTGTCCCTTTCGTCTCCGTCGGACGCCGTCTCCTAGCGCCCTTCCCGCTGCCAGATCGAGCAACGAGCGATCCAGTGCTCCAATTCTGCGATGAGGGCGGCGTATGAGCGCGTTTCGAAGGTGTGGACCGTTTCTGCGTCGATGCCGAAGGCGAAGGGGACGTCCTGCCGCCTGTGGCCGCGCCCGGTCCGGGGCCAGGGCTGGTAGAGGACTGTCAGATGGAAAGACCCCTCAGGGTCGAACTCGGGCCTGAACTCGACATCGATGTTGAACCGGCGGCCCTCGTTCGTCGCGTGGAAAACCGAGGAACCGCCGACGCCGGAGAGGTCTGAGGCCATGCCGACGTCGAGCTGGTTCCAGCCGATCAGCCATCCGGCCGGAATGCGGAGCGGCTGCATGTCCCGAAAGGCCGGGGAGTTCGGATAAAGCTCGTGGAATTCAGGGAGGCTCATGACCCAAGCCTAGTTCGAAAACCGTCGTCGGCAATGGGGCCGGAACCGCTGCGCTTCGCCGCCGTTGCCCCTGAATGGCAGACCCCCGCGATACCGACCCCGACGATCAGGACCCCCGCGAACGCGGCCTGGAACGGCGCAGCGCCGCGCCGGCGGTCAGTCCGTGGCTGGTCATAGGGGCGATCATTCTGCTGGGCGCGGTGGTCTATGTCCTCTCGGCGATGACCGGGTCGTAACCACGCGCGACTTGACCGGCCCGCCCGGTCCGGTCATTGCGCGGGCATGAATATCCTGCTGGTCGGATCAGGCGGGCGAGAGCACGCCCTGGCGTGGAAGATCGCCCAGTCGCCGCTGCTGCGGCGACTGGTCATCGCGCCCGGCAATCCCGGCATGGAGAAGCTGGGCCAGCTTGCGCCGATCAAGGTCACCGAAGCGGACAAGCTGTGCGCCCTGGCGCGCGAGATGAAGGCCGATCTGGTGGTGGTCGGGCCCGAGACCGCGCTGGAGGCCGGTCTGGCCGATCGCCTGGCGACCGCGGGCATCCCCTGTTTCGGGCCGACGAAGAAGGCGGCGCAGCTGGAAACCTCCAAGGCCTTCTCCAAGGCCTTCATGGAGCGACACGAGATTCCCACGGCCGGCTATGGCGTCTATGAGCGGCTGCATGAGGCGCGGCAGGCGCTGACGGTGTTCAAGCCGCCCTATGTGATCAAGGCCGACGGGCTGGCGGCCGGCAAGGGGGTGGCCATCAGCCCCAACAAGCGCGAGGCCGAGGCCGAGATCGAGCGGATGCTGGGCGGCCGGTTCGGCACGGCCGGGGCGCGGGTAGTAATCGAGGAGTTCATGGCCGGCGAGGAGGGCTCGCTGTTCGCCGTCTGCGACGGCCAGCGCGCCGTGTTGCTGGGCGGGGCGCAGGACCACAAGCGGGCCTATGACGGCGATCTGGGCCCGAACACGGGCGGGATGGGCAGCTATTCCCCCGCGCCGGTGTTCACGCCGGAGCTGGTCGAGGCGGCGGACCGCGACATCGTCCAGCCGGTGGTGGCGGCCATGGCCGCCGAGGGCGCGCCCTATCGCGGGGTGCTGTACGCCGGGCTGATGGCGACGGACGAGGGTCCGAAGGTCGTCGAGTTCAACGCCCGCTTCGGCGATCCCGAATGTCAGGTGCTGATGATGCGGCTGGACGGGGACATCGTGCCCCTGCTGTTGGCCTGCGCGCGCGGCGACCTGACGCGGGCGCCGTTGCCGGCCTTCCGCGACGAGACGGTGATCTGCGTCGTGCTGGCGGCGTCGGGCTATCCCGACAGCCCGCTGACGGGGTCGATCATCCGGGGCGCCGAACAGGATTTCGGCCCGCATGTGCAGGTCTTCCATGCCGGGACCCGGCGGCGGGCGGACCGGCAGCTGGCGGCGGCCGGTGGGCGGGTGCTGAACGTCTGCGCGCGCGGCAAGGACATCGCCGAGGCGCGTGAGCGGGCGTACGCTGCGGTCAAGAAGATCGACTGGCCGGGCGGCTTCCACCGCACGGACATCGGCTGGCGGGCGATGGAACCCCGTGACTGACGTTCTGCCGCCGGAGCCGCCGAGCCACTATCGCGACCGGGCGGAGCGGCTCGCCGACCTGATCGTGCATCTGACCGGTCTGGCGCTGGCCCTCGTCGGCGGCGGGATGCTGCTGGGGCTGGCGATCGGGTTTGGCCATATCGGCCGGCTGACGGCGGCGGCGATCTACGCCGTGGGCCTGCTGACCATGCTGGGCCTTTCGACGGCCTATAATTTCGCGCCCGCCCGTTATCAGCCGCTGCTCAGGCGGTTCGACCACGCGGGCATCTTCGTCATGATCGCGGGCTCGTACACGCCCTTCACCACCCAGCATCTGACGGGAGCCTGGGCGTGGGGAATGACGTCGGCGGTGTGGGGGATCGCGGTGTTCGCGGCCCTGGCCAAGCTGTTCCTGCCGGGCCTCGGCAAGGGGTTCTGGATCGTCGTCTATCTGGCGCTGGGGTGGCTGATGGTCATCGCCATACAGCCGATCATGCAGAGTCTGGGTCTGGCGCCGCTGATCCTCATGGCGATCGGGGGCGTGCTCTATTCCGTCGGCGTGATCTTCTACGCCAACAAGGCCATGCGCTTCCGGCGGGCGATCTGGCACGGCCACGTGGTTGTGGCCGCCGCGGTCCATTGGGTGGCCGTCCTGCTGGCCGTGCTGAAGTAGATCAGGCCCAGGCGAACAGCAGCCGGCCCTCGCCCATGCGTTCGCGCAGGCGGGGCAGGTCGGCGTGGGCGACGGAGAAGCAGCCGTACGAGCGGCCCAGCTTGCCCTCGCGGGCGAGGAAGGCCGGATCAGCGTAATCGGCGCCGTGGATGATGATGGCGCGCTCGCGGGCCCGGTCGTTGGAGTACTCCAGCCCGTCCAGCAGGACGTTCGGACCCTGCTGGGCGCCGAAGCCGGGGCCGGCGGTGGCGTAGGCGCCGACCGAGGACTTGTAGCTTTCCGGCGTATTGCCGAACTCGCGGGCGTAACCGCTGTGCCCCGGATCGGAGCCGCGGCCGTGGGCGGTGCGCATCAGGGTGACGGCGCCGCCGTGCAGGTCGACCTCGTACAGCCGCTCGTCGCCCGAGAATTTCTGGAAGTCGACCAGATACATGCGGTCGCGTTGGGTGATCTTGCCCTTGTGGATGTCGAGGGCGGCCATGGCGCGATCGAGGAGATCCTTGCGGATCTCGCCGCGAGGATCGAGCGGGCGCGTGGTGTTCAACTCGGCCGTAATGACCTCGGGCGGCTGCGAGATGACGATGGTCGGAACCGGCGTCTGGGCCAGACCAGGCAGGGGCCGGAACGTCGCCGTCTGCGTGGTCGCAGAAGCGGTGGCGCAGCCCGACAGCAGCGCAGCGCCGCCCAGTATGAATCCACGTCTCGCAAGCCGCATGCGACGCCCCTCGCACGTTTATGGAGCACGGGTTGTTTCAGTTCGTTTCCGCCGGATCAACCTGAGCCTTGGCGAAATGGCCCGGAGGTCTAAGGTGCGCGCCTGTTTCCGGGAGGGTTTCGTGAAGTCGATCACATCATTTATGGCGGCGAGCGCCATTTTGCTGGCCACGAGCGTTGCGGCGCAAACGCCCGCAGCCCCGTCTGTTTCTTCGAACGAGGCGACGACGTTCGTTCAAGTCGGGCGACTTCTGGCCGATCCTGCGACCGGCGTTGTGCAGCGCGATAAAACTCTCGTGATCAGAGGGAACCAGATCGTCGAAATCCGCGACGGCTTCGTCGGAGAGGGCCGGATTGTCGATCTGCACGACTCATTCGTGCTGCCGGGCCTGATCGACAGCCACGTCCATCTGACCGGCGAGCAGAACCCGAACGGACGGCTGGAGGCGGTCACCCAGTCCAACGCCGAACAGGCCATGGTCGGCGCCCGCTACGCGCGGCGCACCCTGATGGCGGGCTTCACGACGGTGGCCGATCTCGGCGCGACCAACGAGTCCATCTTCGCCCTGCGCGACGCGGTGCGGCGCGGCGACGTGCCGGGTCCGCGGATCATCGCCTCGGGATCGGCGGTGTCGGTCCATGGCGGGCACGGGGACATCAACGGCTACCGCGAAGACGTCATGCACCTGCTCTCGGACGAGAGCGTCTGTTCGGGCGTGGACGACTGCATGCGGGCGGTGCGGCTGCAGGTCCGCTCGGGCGCCGACATCATCAAGATCACCGCGACCGGCGGAGTGCTGTCAAACACTGCGGCGGGGCTGGGGCAGCAGTTCTCGGATGACGAGCTGGCGGCCATCGTCGGTGCGGCGCACCGGATGGGGCGGCAGGTGACGGCTCACGCCCACGGGGTGGACGGGATAAACGCCTTCCTGCGCGCGGGCGGGGACTCGATCGAGCACGGCACCTATCTGGACGAGGAGTCGATCCGACTGTTCCGCCGCGAGGGGACCTACCTGGTGCCGACTCTGATGGCCGGCGACTTCGTGGGGCGGATCGCCTCGGGGCCGAACAATTTCTTCACCCCGGCGCAGACGGCCAAGGCGCTGGAGGCCGGACCGAAGATGATGGACATGGTGCGCCGGGCCCATGCTGGCGGCGTGCGCATTGCGTTCGGCACGGACACCGGGGTGTCAGCCCATGGGGACAACGCCGGGGAATTCGCATTGCTGGTGCGGGCCGGGATGACGCCGCTGGAAACGATCCAGGCGGCGACGGTGAATGCGGCGGCGCACCTGCGCATCTCGAACGAAGCCGGGCGGATCGCCACGGGCATGCCGGCGGACCTGATCGCGGTCAGCGGCGACCCGCTGACGGACGTGACCGTGCTGGAGAATGTGCGGTTCGTGATGAAGGGCGGGACCGTCTACCGGGCGGACTAGGACCGGGCGGCGTTCCGCAACAGCGCTGCAAACCCCGCCTCGTCCGCGAACGTCGCCTTCACGGGCCATGAGACCACGCGCGCCCGCCACGCCGGCGGCAGGCGGGACCAGTCCTTTTCGGTGGTGATCAGGCGGGCGCCGAACTGGTCGGCGCGGTCGGCGAGGAAGCGCAGGTCCTCCTCGCGAAATTCGGCATGGTCGGGGAAGGGGGCGAAGTCGGCGAGATCCGCTCCGGCGGCCTTCAGCGAGCGCTCGACCTTCCACGGCTTGGCGATGCCGGCGAAGCCGAGCAGCGGACCGGGCGGGGGCGGCGCGGCGGCTGCCAGCCGGGCGATGAAGACGGGCAGGGCGCCGAAGGTCTCGACCAGTTCGGGATCGGCCTCCGCGAGGTCGGCGGGCAGCAGGATGACCACGGCGTCGGCGCGCGACAGGCCGGCCTTCAGCGGCTCGCGCATGGGGCCCGAGGGGAAGACCGAGCCGTCGCCGAAAGGCCATTCGCCGTCGCGGGTCTCGCCGTCGACAACGATAAGGCTGAGCGTCTTCTTCAGGGCCGGGTTCTGGTGGGCGTCGTCGAGGACGAGGGCCTCTGCGCCGGCCTGTGCGGCGGCGCGGGCGCCGGCGACGCGGTCGCGGGCGATCCAGGCGGGGCTGTCCAGCGCCAGCATCAGGGGTTCGTCGCCGACATCGGCGGCGGTGTGGACGGACAGGTCGACCCGGGTCGGACCTTCAAGCCTGCCGCCATAGCCGCGCGACAGGGCGTGGGCCTCGATCCCCGCACGGCGGAGCAGGCGAAGGACCTCGCGGGCGACCGGGGTCTTGCCCGAACCGCCGACGGTCAGGTTGCCGATGGAGATGACGGCCGCGCCGGGATCGACCGGTGTCGTGTTGGCAAGGCGGCGGGCGGTGGCGGCGGCCCAGATCCATGAGACCGGCTTGAGCACGAAACGCAGCACCGAGGCGTGGCGCGGCTCGCGGGCGTACCACCAGCGGGGGGTGTTGAGCTTCATTTGCGCGCCCGCGGCGGCAGCAGGGGCGTGATCGCATCCCAGAGACGGTCGAGGCCCGAGCCGGCCTCGGCGGCGGCGCGTCGGCCGCGTTCGCCCATGCGTCTGGCCTCGGCCTCATCAGCCAGCAGGGGGGCGAGGGCGGCGGGCAGGTCCCACGGCGCCTCGACGATGGTCAGACCGCCGGCGCTGACCAGGGCGTCGGTGACGGCGGCCCAGTTGGTCATGTCGGGGCCGGTGACGGCGGGCTTGCCGAGGCGGGCGGGCTCAAGCGGGTTGTGGCCGCCGACGGGGGGCTTCTCGAGCGCGGCGGAGAAGGAGCCGCCCATGACCACGACATCGGCGAGGCGCAGGAACAGGCCCATCTCGCCGAGGGTGTCGGCGACATAGAGGTCGGTGTCGCGATCAAGGTCACGCCCTTGGGAGCGGACCGCGAAGCCGTAGCCGTCGCGGGTCAGGGCGGCGGCGATGCCGGCGCTGCGTTCGGGGTGGCGCGGGACGATGATCAGGCAGAGGCGGTCGGCCAGTTTGTCGAGGGCGCGGACGATGGCGATTTCCTCGCCGTCATGGGTGCTGGCCGCGACGACCACGGGCCGGTCGCCGATGGCGGCGCTGAGACGGGTGAAGGCGGCGGGATCGTGAGGCGGCGCCTCGCCCGCCAGCTTCAGGTTCACATGGCCGTCGATGCGGGCGCCGAGGCTTTCCAGCCGGCCCGCGGAGGTTTCGTCCTGCGGCAGGATGCGGTCGAAGGCGGACAGGATCTGGCGGACCGCGCCGGGGAAACGGCGCCAGCCCTCGACGGTCTTCTCGGTGATGCGGGCGCTGGCGAGGACCAGTTTCACGCCCCGTTTCCGGGCTTCGAGGATCAGGTTGGGCCACAACTCGCTCTCGACGAAGACGGCCAGCGATGGCGTCCAGTGATCGAGGAAGGCGGCCACAGCGCCGGGCGCGTCGACCGGGGCGAACTGGTGGATGACGCCGTCCGGCAGGCGCCGGGCGAGCAGGGTCGCCGAGGTCAGGGTGCCCGAGGTGACCAGCACGGTCAGGTCGGGGCGGGCTTTGCGCAGACGCTCGACCACGGGCAGCAGGGACAGGGTCTCGCCTACGCTGACGCCGTGCAGCCAGACGAGGTCGCCGGCCGGCCGGGCGACGGAGGCGAGGCCGAGGCGTTCGTCGACGCGCGCGGGGTCTTCCTTGCCCTGTTTGACGCGGGCGTCGAGCAGGCGCGGGGCCAGCGGCTCCAGCAGCCGTGTCAGCAGGCGATAAGCGGTCAGGGCGAGGCTCACGTCAGACGCGCTCCAGACCGACAAGCGCATCGGCTTCGGCCTCGACCGCGGTCAGCCGCGCGGCCCAGTCGCGTGCGACATCGGCCAGATCGGCGCCCTCGGGAAAGCGATCCATGTCCCAGACGATGGCGCCGCGTCCGAACGGCAGGGGAAGAAGGGCCCGGTCCCAGCTGTTGAGCCGGATCGCGGGATTGCAGGACAGACCGATGAAAAGCACCGGGGCTTTCGAGAGCCTGGCGAGAAGGGGCATCCCCTCGGCCATTTCCCGCATCGGACCGCGCGGGCCGTCGGGGGTAATGGCGAGACCGCCGCCGTCCCGAATCTGACGCAGACCGTCGCGCAGGGCCTGGGATCCGCCCTTCGCCCGGTCGGCCTTGTCCTTGTTGGACGAGGAGCCGCGGATGGCGGGGAAACCCTGTCGTGCGACCGCCCTGGCGATGAACTGGCCGTCGGGGCTGAGCGAGATCAGGGCCTTGGCGGGCTGGGCGCGGTCCAGCGGCCAGCACGCGGGGGACAGGCCAATCCGCGAATGCCAGAAAGCGCACAACACGCCGCCGCCGTCGGCCCAGACCTTCTCGGCCACGGCCTGATTGACGTGGGTCCAGCGGATGGTGGCGAAGCAGAACCGCATCCATTGGGCCAGCAGCCACGCCAGCACGGCCTGGATGACGGGATTGCGCAGCGGCCTCATGACACCGTCGCGACGGTCACGGGGTCGCCATCCAGCGACTGCTGTTTCGCAAGGCGGGCGTAGAGGCCGCCCTTCCTGACCAGCGCGGCGTGGGATCCGGTTTCGACGACGCGGCCGGCCTCGATGACATGGATGCGGTCGGCGTTGCGCACGGTCGACAGGCGGTGGGCGATCATCAAGGTGGCCCGACCCTGCATCAGCCGTTCCAGGGCGGCCTGGACGAGAGCTTCGCTTTCGGTGTCGAGGGCGCTGGTGGCTTCGTCCAGCAGCAGGATGGGCGCGTCCTTGAGGAAGGCCCGGGCGATGGCGATGCGCTGGCGCTGGCCGCCGGACAGGCGCAGGCCGGCCTCGCCTGCGCGGGTGGCGTAGCCCTCGGGCAGGGCGGTGATGAAGTCTCGTCTTCGGAGGCGCCGGGGCGGCCATAGGCGATGTTGGCGGCGATGGTGTCGTCGAACAGGAAGGGCTCCTGCGTCACCAGGGCGATCGAGGCGCGCAGGTCGTGCAGCTTCAGCTCGCGGATGTCGCGGCCGTTCAGGGTGACGGCGCCGCCGGTCACGTCATAGAAGCGCGGCAGCAGGCTGAGAATGGTCGATTTGCCGCCGCCGGACGGCCCGACGAGGGCGACGGTCTCGCCGGGGGCGACGGTCAGGCTGACGTCGGACAGGGTCGGGACGCCGCCTTCGGCGGCCGGCGCATAGGCGAAGGAGACGCGGTCGAAGGCGACGGTGACCGGGCCTGCCGCCAGCGGCGCGGCGTCGGGGGTCTCGCGGATTTCCGGCTCGATATCGAGCGAGGCGAACAGACGGCGGGCGGCGGTCAAACCCTCGGCCATGACGGTCTGGAGGTTGGTCACCTGCCGCAGGGACTGGCCCGCCGCCATCAGCAGGCCGATATAGGCCGCGAACGAGCCGACGCTCATATTGCCGTCGCGCGCCTGCCAGCCGGCATAGGCCATGACGGCGGCGACCACGATCATGGCCACAAGATTGGAGAAGGGACCGGCGAAGGCTCTGGAGTCCGCCGATTTGATTACGTGGCGCTGGCGTCGGCTGACGACCTCGCCGACCCGGGCCTCCTCGGCGGCCTCGCGGTTCTCGATCTTGATCAGGCGGACGCCGTCCAGATTTTCCATCAGGGCGGTCGACAGGTTGGAGGTTTCGACCATGGCGCCGGTGGTGGCCTTCCGCATCCGTTTGCCGAACCGGCTCAGGACGACGGCGATCAGCGGCGCGCCGAGCAGGACGATCAGGGTCAGCCGCCAGTCGGTCCAGGCCATGTAGCCGATGACCGCGATCAGGGTCAGGCCGTGCTGGGTGTAGTTGACCACGCCGTTGGTGAAGGCCTCGCGCACGAGGTTGGCGTCGAACAGGACGGAGGAGACGAAACCGCCCGAATGCTGGCTGCGCAGCCGGGCGAGGTCGGCGCGGATCATGGCCCCGAAGAGTCGGACCTGGATGTCGCCGACAATGCCGTGGCCCAGCCGGTTGACGAGGGCGGCCTGACCCAAGGCCGCGGCGGTCCAGATCAATCCCGCGCCGATGATGATCAGGGGGATGCCGAGCAGGGCGTTTTCGGGCGCGACGGTGAGTACGCCCCAGATGGTCACGGGCTTGCCGAGGAACAGGCCGTCGATGGCCGGCTCCAGCAGCTGTAGCACGGTGGCCGCCATGACGCCGACGACGGCGGCGCAGGCGATCGACAGGAACAGCGCCGCCTTGTGATGCGAGAGATAGTCGCGCCAGATCCGCGCCAGCAGGGGGCGAAGGGACTCGTTCTCTTCGTCGGCGGGGGCGGGCGGCGTCATGCGTCCGAGGTCGGACGGCTTGGGGGGGAAGTCAAGCGGGGAGGCTGCTCCTTTCGGAACCAAGCCGGCGGGGGGAGGTTAGTCACGCGCCGGTCTGGAGACTCCAGCGGCTCCGGGACAATCCAGTAATGTCAGATAGCGTCCACGTCCTCATCGCGGAGGACCAGGGACTCATCGCGTCCCTGATCGAAATCACCCTGATCGACGAAGCTCTCACGCCCACTGTCGCATCCTCAGGAGCGGAGGCGCTGACGGCTCTTGAGGCCGACACTCCGTTCCAGGTCCTGATTACCGATATCCGGATGGAGCCCGGCCCTGACGGCTGGATCGTCGCCGCAGAAGCACGCCGGCGCCATCCGGCGATCCACGTGGTCTATATTACCGGGGACAGTATGGAGGCCTGGCGGACCCAGGGCGTGCCCGGAAGCCTGCTGATCGCGAAGCCGTTTGTGCCTGATCAGATCGTCCGCGCCGTGACCGGTTTGCTCGAAGGCTCGGCGACAGGAACGCTCTGACCGCAGCGACTGGCGTTCAGGCTGCAAGCTTAGATGTTTTGAGCCGCAGCGTCGTGATCGCGCCTTCAGTCGGCCAGTCATAGGTGATCGACCCGCCGAACTGGTTGGCCACGATCCGTCCGAGGAGCTTGCTGCCGAATCCGGCTTCGGACCTCGGCGCCACGACCGGCGGACCGCCACGCTCTGTCCAGACGATGACAGCCTCGTCGTCTTCCACCACGCAGGCCACGTCCAGAAGCCCGGTTGGCACAGACAGCGCGCCGTATTTGACCGAGTTTGTAGCGAGTTCGTGCAGGACGAGGGCGAGGTTGGTCGCGGCGTTTTCGCCGATCCCCATTCTCGGGACCGCAACGCGCACCCGTCCGCTGAAAGCGCCGAGGTCGTCATAAGGGGTTAGCAAAACCGACAGCAGATCGCCGAGAAGGGCTCCGTCTTCCGTATGACCGGGAACGGGTCGAACGAGGTCATGCGCGCGGCCGAGAGCGGTCAGGCGATGGGTGAGGTCGCGAACCATATCCTCCTTGGTCTCGGTGGAGCGCGAGGTCATTGTGGTCAGGGCGCCGGCGATGGAGATCAGGTTTTTGACCCGGTGGCTCATCTCGCCTGCGAGCAGTTCGTTGGCTTCCTCGGCCTGTTTGCGGCCCGTGACGTCGAGGAAAATGCCGAACATGACGCGATTGACGATGCCCTCGTCATCACCCCGCCCGCGGGCGGAAATCCAGCGGACGTCGTCCCCCACCATGATGCGGAAGTCGATTTCGTAGGGCCCGACGATGCCGCGTGTGGCGCTGAACCCGGCCCGGACGCGATCCCGGTCAGCGGGGTGAATGTGGGCGGACAGGTCCTCGAAGGTGACGCCCTCGCCCTCGGGCACGGACCAGAGCCGATAGCCGAGATGGTCCATGGTCAGTTGATCCGTATCGACGTCCCAAGACCAGAGTGCCACGCCCGCGGCTTCGACGCCCAGCCGGACATGTTTGTCGTCCCAGACGGGGCGTTCGGGTGTCGCGTGGTCGGCGCTCATTTGTCTGATTGTACCAATGCCGGCCCGACGCGCTGGCGGAGCGCCAGATCGGGATTGCAGGTCTCATACAGGGGTATTGCGTCCCGGGTATGCACCTTTCGACACAGAGGGCGGCCTGCGCCCGATGACGGGCCGCCTCGGAACCTCTATCTCACCTCCCATGGCGCGTTACGACCTCACCACCCCCGGCGGCCGCTTCAAGGCGCGGTGGGACTATGTCTGGAAGGATCATGCCTTCCTGCGGCGGTGGTTCTCGAACGCCCACTGGCTGGGGCCGGATCTGGTCCGGACGAACCAGCCGTCGCCGCGGCAGCTCGCGTACTGGAAGTCGAAGGGGATCAAGACCGTCATCAACCTGCGCGGGGCGCGGGACGAGGCCTACTATGCGCTTGAGAAGGACGCGTGCGCGCGGCTGGGGCTGACGCTGATCGATGCGCCGCTGGATAGCCGCGATCCGCCGCAGAGGGATCGGGTGCATCGGGCGCGGGAGCTGTTCCGGACGATCGAATATCCGGTGCTGATCCACTGCAAGTCAGGTGCAGACCGGGCGGGGATGATGGCGGTCTTCTATCGCCACTTCCATCTGGGCGAACCGATCAGCGTGGCCATCGACCAGTTGTCGAAGAAATACCTGCACCATCGCGAGGGGCTGACCGGGGTGCTGGACTATACGCTGGAGAAATACCTGCGCGAGGTCGAGCCGACGGGCGTCAGCTTCATCGACTGGGTGGACAGCGACGCCTACGACCCGAAGGCCATCCGGGCCGAGTTCAAGGCCGGCTGGTGGGGCACGGTCCTGACCGAGAAACTGCTGAAGCGGGAGTAGCTCTCAGCCCCACGGGCCGCGCGGCGCGCCCGGACGCCGGTTGGCGGGGTCGCCGCCTTCTTCGGCCGCCCGTTCAGCGTCGCGGCGTTCCTTGCGGTCGGCCTCCCAGCCGCGGAACCAGTTGGTCCAGTCGCGATTGCCGCGCCAGGCGCTGATCCACAGGACCAGAACCAGCAGCAGCGAGATCAGCGAGGCGATCTCGGGCCCTTCAAGCGTGCGTCCGAACAGGGTCATGGGCGCGGGTCGCCGGTTGGAGGCGCGTCGGCGGCGAACGCATCAGGCCGGCCGGTCGGGCGGGCGGGCTCGCCGGGGGTGACGGGGTCGTTCCAGGCGGTGTCGCCTTCCTGCGGGCCGGCGGGAGGCGCGGCCGGCTGGCGGCGGACGATCACCACAACAACGCCGGCAGCGATGGCGAGCAGGAGCAAAATGATCAGGGCTGAAGACATGGGATCTCTCCGCTTTCAGGCGTGGCAGTATACGCCTGAAAGCGCCCCGGACCGAGGGGCGGTTCCCTGCTAGTGCGCGTGGTCGTCGCCGCGCGGGTCGATCATCCGGTGCGCGTGCAGAATGAAGTAGCGCATGTGGGCGTTGTCGACGGTCGCCTGGGCCCGGGCCTTCCACGCCTGACGGGCTTCTTCGTAGTTCGGATAGGCACCGACGAACTCGACCTGGGACAGGTCGCGGAACACCGGGGCGTCGAGGTGGCGCAGCTCACCGCCGATCACGAGGTGCAGCAGCTGGGGGGCATCGGTTTCGGTGGTCATCATCAGGTCCGGTCGGTCTGGCGGGGCGCAAGCGGAATAGGCGCTGTGCGGCGCACGATCAACGGGTGAAGCGCCGGGGCGCTGCAGATCAGGCTGTTCTGCCGCGGATCGGGCTGGTTGAAGCGCCATGCGACGCCGTGGTGGTCGCTGACGCGGCCGCCCGCCTCTTCGACGATCAGGGCGCCGGCGCAGACGTCCCAGTCCCATTTGGGCGTCAGGGCGATGGCGGCGTCGAAGGCTCCCGCGGCGACCAGGGCCATGCGGTAGGCGATGGCGTTGCGCTTCTCGAACCGCATGGCGGGCCAGGGCTCGGGCCAGTGCGGCCCCTCCATCAGCCGGGCGTCGGCCAGCACCGAGGCGTCGTCCAGATCGGTGGTGTCGGAAGCCGTGATCGGCCGGCCGTTCAGGAAGGCGCCGCCGCCGCGCGTGGCGGTGAAGGTCTCACCCAGCGCCGGGGCGTGGATGACGGCGGCGACGGGCTGGCCGTCCTCGACGATGGCGATGGGGATGCACCACCAGGGCTTGCCCTTCATATAGGCGACGGTGCCGTCGATGGGGTCGACCACGATCAGGCGGCGCTGTCCGATCCGGGCGTCGGTGTCGGCGGTCTCCTCGGACAGCCAGCTGTGGTCCGGACGGGCGGCGAGGACGGTGTCCTTCAGCAGCTGGTCCACGGCCATGTCGGCGGAGGTGACGGGCGAGCCGCCGGACTTGGACCAGATCTTCAGCCCGGCCTCGCGTTCCGCCAGCGCCAGTTCGCCGGCGGCGAGGGCCGCGTCGCGGATCAGGGCGAGGTCGGCTGCGAGATCGGTCATTTGCCGGCGATGGCGACGCCGTCGAAGAGCAGGGACGGACTGTTGAACGAGCTGCGGAACTCAAGGTCCGATCCGCGCTGCATCCGGTCGTAGAGATCCAGCAGCTTGCCGGCGACGGTGACCTCGCTGACCGGGTAGGCGATCTGGCCGTCCTCGAACCAGAAGCCCGACACCCCGGCGGACCAGTCGCCGGTGTTGGCGTTCAGCGACGGGCCGAACATGGAGGTGACCAGCAGGCCGGTCTTCGCGCCCCCCATCAGGCCGGCCAGATCGGCCTCGCCCGGCTCCAGATGCAGGTTGTGGGTCGAGACCCCGGGTGGGCCGGCCAGGCCGCGCGAGGCGTGGCCCGTCGAAGCCATGCCCAGCTGGCGCGCGGCGGCGCTGTTCAGCAGCCAGGTCGTCAGAACGCCGTCGTCAATGATTGATTGGCGGGTCACTGCGACCCCCTCGTCGTCGAACGGGGTCGAGCCGAGGCCGCGCGGGCGGAAGGGATCGTCGATCAGATCGACGCCGGCGGGCAGGACGCGCTGGCCCAGCCTGTCCTTGAGGAAGGAGGTGCCGCGCGCGACCGACGGGCCCGAGATGGCGCCCAGAAGCGGGGACAGGACCTGACCCGCGACCCGGTTCTCGAAGATGACCGACGAGGTGGTCGAGGCGATCTTGCGCGGGCCGGTGCGGGCGACGGCGCGGCGGCCGGCCTCAAGTCCGATGAGGTCGGCGGCGGGCAGGTCGGAGAGGTGACGGACGGCGCGGTTTTCGCCGCCGCGCTCCATTGCGCCGTCCTTCTCGGCGATGACGCCGACGCCCAGCGAAAAGGCCGAGCCGTGATAGGCGCCGTCGAAGCCGTGCGAGGTCACCAGCCGCCAGCGGCTGGACGAGGCGGAGGCGTGGCCGCCTTCGGATTTGGCGACGCCGGGCACCGCGAGGGCGGCGGCTTCTGCTTCGGCGGCGGCGCCTTCCAGCTCGGCGGCGCTGCGTTCGCTGGGGTCGTACAGGTCGAGATCCGGGAAGGGGCCGCGGGCCAGACGGTCCTGGGGAGCGAAACCGGCGTAAGGGTCTTCCGGTGCGAGGCGGGCCATCGCCACGGCGCGCTCGACCAGCCGGGCGCGGGTCGCGTCGGACAGGTCGGAGGCGGAGACGGTCGCCTGACGCGTGCCTATGAAGACGCGCAGGCCGAGGTCGCGGCTTTCCTCGCGTTCCACGTCCTCGAGGGCTCCGTTGCGGACGCCTATGGACAGGGAGGCGCGCTCGGCCGAGACGGCTTCGGCGGCGTCGGCGCCCGCCTTCAGGGCGGCGGCGACCAGTTCTGGCAGGATGTCGGGGGAGGCGGACGCGGTACGGTCAGGCATGCCCCGATATGGCCGGGCCGGCCGCGTCGCGCAACCGGGTCGGCATTGTCGGCTGTTACAGGACCGTCAGCCGTGCGCGGAGCCTACGAAGGCGTGGACGATGAGCATCAGGCCGGCGAGCAGCAATGACAGCCAGGTCAGGCTCATGCCGATGACCCGGCCAACCGTCGGGCGGGTGTCGCTCAGGGTTACGGCATGGATCAAGCGGCCGAAGAACAGGGCTGCGCCAAGGATGTGCAGGACGTAAGCGGGCATACCCAGCATGGCCAGCACGGCCAGGGCGCCGATCCCGGCCGGGATGTATTCGGCGGCGTTGCCGAAGACCCGCGAGGCGAGCAGGACCTGGGCGTTGCCCCCGTCGCCCAGCACGACCCGGTTCCCCCGCCGCGCCATCGCGACCCGCGCGCCCAGCACCACCAACAGCAGGATCATCAGGCCGCTCCACAGAGCGGCGGCCTGGGCGTGGGTCATGTCGGTCAGGATGTTCATGGATCAGGTCTCGCGCCCCACCGGATAGAGCCGGTAGCGATCATCATAGAACGGGGTTCGCTCATAGAACCACTGCAAACGCGCGTCGCCGTCGGCGGCGAAGGCGGGATCGGCGGCCAGTTTCGCCTCGAACTCGGACTTCAGGGCCGGGTCGGCGGCCATCATGGCTTCGGCCAGCGGGGCGATGGCGTAGCCCTCGATGTATTCGACGCGGCTGAGCACCTCGGGGAACATGCCCCAGGCGAAGAAGCTCTCGCTGGATTGCGGCTCGAGCAGCAGGACGACGATGTCGCCCAGGGGCTGGTCGGTGGAGACGCGGACGGACCCGGCGGGGAAGGTCCAGTCGCGGCGACGCGGCGCGACCGACGCGACCGTGACGGCGACGTGGCCCTCGTTGTGGCGCGGCGCGACCTTGGGATCGTCCAGGCCGAGCATTTCGACAGAGACGGTGCGCGGGGCGTCGAGCGTCTCCATCGAGACACCGTGGATACGCAGGCGCTCTATGATGTCAGTGCGGTAGGACGGCACCCAGTAGGCCTCGGGGCGGGTCAGGGTCAGGGTCGGCTTCGAGCCGAAGAAGGGCAGGGACCAGATCTCGGGATCGGCCTGACCCAGCCAGCGGATCTCGCGGCGACCCGAGGCGGGGCTGTCATAGGTCTCGTAGCGGATGCCCTTGAAGGCGCGGGTGTAGGCGGGCGTCGGATCCGCCTGGAAGTTCGCAGGGATCGACGCGGGCCGCAGGGCGCTATCGGCGGTGATCGCGGCGCGCAGGGCGCGGCCGTCACGGGCCAGCAGGCGCATGGCGTCCTCGAGGAAGACATAGGTGCCGAGCACACGCTGTTCGTAGGGCTTGAGGCTGTGGTTCTCGATGAGGATGGTCGGGACGTGGGCCGCCGCGCCCCAGCCGTTCGAGAAGCGCTCGCCCAGACCGCCGTCAGACAGGCCGGCGCGGGGGTTGGCGTCGTCGACGCCGAAGACCAGTTCGCCGGGGATGTGGCCCTGCGCCTCCAGCCCGGCGTTGATTGCGGGCTTGAACACGTCGTTGAGCCACTGCGAGGTGGCCGGTGAACGGGAATACGCGCCGTTCTCGCCGTTGAATCCGTAGGTTACGTCGTACTGATAATCCATGCCGTCAGTGACGTGGATATCGACGTAGAGGTCAGGTTTGTATTTCAGGATCAGGCCGCGCACGACCCGCATCTCGGGCTGGTCCAGCTTGAGGTAGTCGCGGTTGAGGTTCTGGTTGGTCGCCGTGTTACGCCAGCCCTGTATCCGGGGGCCGCGCTGGTTGGGGCGGCTGTAGGCGCTGGCCCGCTCATGTCCGTCGACCGACAGGATGGGGATCAGGATCAGATTGACCCGGTCCAGCAGCTCGTCCTTGCCGTTAAAGGCGATGTCGCGGAGCAGCATCATGCCCGCGTCCTTGCCGTCGATCTCGCCCGGATGGATGCCGGCCTGCGCCAGCAGCACGGGCTTGGACGGGTCGAAGGCGGCGCCGTCTTTCGAGGCGATAACGGCGTAGATGGGCCGGCCCTCGGGCGAGACGCCGAACTGTTCGATGCGGATCAGGTCCGATGCGGCGTCCAGACGATCGAACCAGGCGCGGGTGTCTACGTAGTTCGGGCTGAAGTCATGCGCCGGGTCAGTCTCGAAGGCCGTGACCCACGGATCGGAGGCTCCCCGCAGCAGGGCGCGGCTGGCGCCATTCCACTCGGGCGCGGGCGGCAGGAAGGGCTGATCCCAGGGCGCGGCGTTGGGGACGGACGGAGACTGGGACATGGCGGGACTCGATGCGAGCGCGGCGAACGCGGCGATGATCAGGGCTGGGCGCATGATGCCTTCCTCGGCCAAATGTGAACCGCCGACAAGCCGTTCCGCGGGATGGCTTCAGGCGGGCGGGGACCAGCCGCCCGCTGCGATCAGGCTCGCCGCCGATCTCGCGACATTCCAGGCGCTGTAGACGAGAACCAGCAGCAGGGCGGCCACGGCGACCCGACGCCACGGGGCGAAGGCGGCCGTGGCGGTCCCGACGACGAAGATGAGCATGCCGATCCATAGCCGGGGCGTCGCCAGATCTGCGAAGCCGGCGTTCACGGCGATCAGCCCCGAAAACACCAAGGCGACGATGGCGTTGGCCGCCATGACGCAGGTGAAGACCAGCCGCCGTTGGGCCCAGAAATGCTCGTCCAGATCAATGCGGTCGCTGACGCCTTCGGCGGTCACGGGGGGGAAGGTGACGCTGGCCGCGACATAGAATGTGGCGGCGACCACCAGCCCGAGGAACAGGAGCGACAGGTTGAAGGGCGCGCCACGAAAGATGACCCATGCCTGGGACCAGAAGGTCGCGACATCCATGGCCACGAAGACGGCCAGCATCGGGGTCAGCCAGCCGAACCGGATCCGGTGGCGTTCATGCAGCACGCGGGCGAAACCGCCGACCAACTCGGCGACCGACAGTCCCAGCAAGAGGCCGTAGAAGCTGAAGAAGAATTCGAACGCGCTCACGCGGCCCCCCGATCGCGATTCCAGGCTCTACCCTAGGCGCGCGGCCTTCGGGCGTCACCCGCCATCAGGAAACCTGGAGGGTCATGCGGCCGCCCGGGCGGCGCGGAGGCTGAAGGGGTCGCGCCGCAGGATCTGCGTTCAGCCATGCGCGACACCGCCCGGCGTATGGCGGCGATGTACCGGGACTGAAGTGACCGCGATCAGCGGTTCTGCTTGGCCTCGAGCCGGGTGACGACCGCCTGGAGCTCGGTGCGCCGTGCGTTGTGGGCGTTCAGCTGGGCCTGTTGTTCAGGGGTCAGTGCGCCTTGCGCCTGTCCCGCGGCCTGAACGGCGGCGATCTGCTCGTCTACGGTTCCGATCTCGCTCTGGGCGTCCCACAGCTGGTTTTCCTCGGCCTCGCTGAGACGCGGCGGAGCCGGGCGGGCGCGGCGGGCGGGCGCAGCGCGGGCGCGACCAGTGAGCACCTGGGCGTCCGAAACTGTGGGGACCGACACAACCGGCATGGCCATGACAATGGCGGCGGCGAGCACGAGAGCAGATTTCATCGGGGCGGTTCCTTGGGGGAGGTCAGGCGAACCGCGACGTTAGATTACAGTTTCGTCATCTGGGAAGCGCTTTTTGGTCACAATACGGAAAGAACCGGCACGGAGGCCTTTGCCAGCGGCTCGGGCCCGCGAACGCGCTCATCCGCCACCCGGCGTCAGTGAGCAGTCACCCTATTTCCAGATCGGCGTCCCGTTACCGGGCAATCCAAGGCGGTCCCACATCTCCGACACCCGCTCGACGACGGCCTCATCCATGCGGATTTCCTCGCCCCATTCGCGTTTGGTCTCGGGCGGCCATTTGTCGGTGGCATCGAGGCCGATCTTTGAGCCGAGGCCGCTCTCGGGGCTGGCGAAGTCGAGGTAGTCGATCGGTGTGTTCTCGATGACGGTGATGTCGCGCGCCGGGTCCATCTTGGTGGCGATGGCCCACATGACCTGTTTCCAGTCGCGGGCGTCGATGTCGTCGTCCACGACGATGACCCACTTGGTGTACATGAACTGGCGCAGATAGCTCCAGACGCCCAGCATCACCCGCTTGGCGTGGCCGGGGTAGGCCTTCTTCATCGACACCACGGCGATGNACCCACTTGGTGTACATGAACTGGCGCAGATAGCTCCAGACGCCCAGCATCACCCGCTTGGCGTGGCCGGGGTAGGCCTTCTTCATCGACACCACGGCGATGCGGTAGCTGCAGCCCTCGGGCGGGAGCCAGAAGTCGGTGATCTCTGGGAACTGCTGGCGCAGCAGGGGGATGAAGACCTCGTTCAGCGCCTCGCCCAGCACCGAGGGCTCGTCAGGCGGACGGCCGGTGAAAGCGTTCGCCGGTGTCACCGCCGNTCGGGCGGGAGCCAGAAGTCGGTGATCTCTGGGAACTGCTGGCGCAGCAGGGGGATGAAGACCTCGTTCAGCGCCTCGCCCAGCACCGAGGGCTCGTCAGGCGGACGGCCGGTGAAGGTGGTCAGATAGATGGGGTCTTTCCGCATGGTGATGGCGGTGACCTGGAAGACGGGGAAGGTCTCGACCGAGTTGTAGTAGCCGGTGTGGTCGCCGTACGGTCCCTCGGGCGCGTGCTCGTCGAACAGGACGTGGCCTTCCAGCACGATCTCGGCGTTGGCCGGGACCATCAGGGGGATGGTCTTGCAGGGGACCAACTCGGCCTTGGCGCCGCGCAACAGGCCGGCGAACTGATATTCTGACAGCGTGTCCGGCACCGGGGTCACGGCGGCGAGGATGGTGCCCGGGTCGGCGCCGAGCACGACGGCGCAGGGCAGGGGGCCTTTCTTTCCGGCCTTCTTGTGCCGCGCGTAGTGCTGGGCCCCGCCGCGGTGGGCCAGCCAGCGCATGATGGCCTTGTCCTTGCCCAGCACCTGCATGCGGTAGATGCCGAGGTTGAAATCGTCCTCGCGGTCGTCGGACGGACCCTTGGTGACGACGAGGCCCCAGGTGATCAGGGGCGCGGGCTCGCCGGGCCAGCAGCCCTGGACGGGGAAGGCCGTGAGGTCGATCTGGTCGCCCTTCAGCACGACCTGCTGCACCGGGGCCGTCTTCACCACCTTGGGCCGCATCGACATCACCGTCTGGGCCAGCGGCAGCATCTCCATGGCGTCGCCCAGACCGCGGGGCGGCGTCGGATTGCGCAGGAAGGCCAGCAGTTCGCCGACCTCGCGCAGCTCTGCGGCGGTGGTGCGGGTCTTCTTCTCCATGGTCACGCCCATGGCCACGCGCTTCACCGTGCCGAACAGATTGGCCAGACAGGGGATGGGGCTGATCGAGCCGTCGGGCATGACGGGCTTTTCGAAGATCACCGCCGGACCGCCGTTGCGCAACAGGCGCGTCTGGATCTCGGTCATCTCCAGATGGGTGGAGACGGGTTCGGAGACGCGAACCAGTTCGCCCTCGGCTTCGAGGATGTCGATGAAGTCGCGAAGCGATTTGTAGGCCATGCGCCGAGGCTTAAGCGGGCGCGGGCGTCCTGTCACGCCGGGTCAGGGTGCGGTCGATCGCCACGAAGGCGAAGCCGGCGATCAGCAGCGCGATCAGCAGGGCGGCGACCGCGAGGGCGGAGCGCACGGGACCGAGCTGCGGCAGGTTCAGGAACCAGTAGGGCCACCAGCCAGCGGCGTAGCCGTGAATGACGGTCCAGGCGAAATAGATCAGCGGATAGCGCAGCCATCTGAACGGGTCGGTCCAGCGCAGTCCGCCCCTTGGCGTGAACAGCAGCCAGTCCAGCAGGATGGCGACCGGCATGACGTAGTGGACGATGATATTGCCGAAGGCGGCCAGGCCCTGCAGCGTCGAGCTGGCGCTGAGCAGCAGGTGATAGCCGAGGCCGACGACGACCAGATACATCGTCGCCCGGGCGCGCACCGACGGCTGCAGCGCCCAGCGGCCAGCGCGGCTGGCGGGCGCGACGACCGGCAGGGTCAGGATCAGGGCGACCAGCAGATTGGTCAGGATGGTGAAATAGCTGAAGTAGTTCAGCGTCCGGGCCGGAATGTCCGCCAGCGAATGGCCCGTGGCGGTGAGCAGCCAGTACTGCAGGGCCAGCCCGAACCAGCCGGTAGACGCGAACGCCGCCCGCCAGATCAGGGCGACGCGGCTCATCAATACGCCCGGGTGTCGGACACCAGCGCCCACAGCGGCAGGTGCAGGGCGCTGGTGGCGGCGCCGATCTGGGCGGTGGTCAGGTGGGCGCGGCCGGCCTCGGCGCGGCGGGTCTCTTCAGCGGACATATGCAGCAGGGCGGCGACGTCCTCGATCGACAGGCCGCGCGTCTCGCGCCACCGCTTCAGCCTCGCGCCGACCGCCGCGTCGAGCGGATCGACGCCGGGAAAACCCAGCACCGAACCCATGGGACGTCCTCCTTTTGCGCTACCGGCTGTCGCCTGCCTGAGCGCATTGGACGCGATCTCGGTCGCCGCGCCTCACGCCCATTCTTCGTCCCAGCTGAACGAATTGTCGAGCCAGTCGCCCAGACGCCCGTCGGGACGCGCCAGAGCGTGGATGCGGTCCATCTCCTCGCCGGACAGTTCAAAGCCGAAGATGTCGAAGCTTTCCTCGGCCCGGCTGACCTTTGTCGTGCGCGGGATGGCGATGACGTTCTGCTGGATCAGCCAGCGCAGCGTCACCTGTCCGGGCGATTTGCCGTGGGCCTTGCCGATCTCGATCAGGGTCGCGTCGTCGGCGATGTTCCCTTGAGCCAACGGCGACCATGCAGTGATGGAAGCGCCGAGCTCCTTCGCCGCCGCCTTGAGCTTCGAGAGCTTGAGGTAGGGGTGGTATTCGACCTGGTTGGTGACGAGCGTCGCCTTCGACAGGGACTGCGCGCGGCGCAATTCCGCAGACGGGAAGTTGGACAGGCCGATCGTCCGGGTCAGGCCCCGATCCTTCGCTTCATTGAGCGCGCCGATCGTCTCCTCCAGCGACGGCTCGGCCTTGGGCCAGTGCAGCAACAACAGGTCGGGCGTGAAGCCGAGGCTGGCAGCCGATTCCCGCGCCTGTTTCAGCAGGGCGTCGCGCCCGAAATGGCCGGTCCAGATCTTGGTGGTCAGCCAGATGTCGTCGCGGACGACATGTCCGGCCTCGAGGGCGTCGCGGATGCCGTCTCCGACCGCGGCCTCGTTGTGATAGATCCACGCCGTGTCGATGTGGCGATAGCCGATGCGCAGGGCCTCGGCGACCATGCGCCGGGCGTCCTCCGGCGTCAGCATCCAGGTGCCGAAGCCCAGCAAGGGAATGGCGTGGCCGTCGACGGTGATGGCGGGCTGGTCGGTCATGAGAGGCTCCTGTCGGGCGGCTTACCTATGCCGCGCGGGGCGGCGATCAAGGCTTCGGTCCCGACCGGCGCCGCGAAAGCCTTGGAGGCGGCGCGCGGTTCCGCTAAAGGCCGCTGCCTGAGTTTTGCGAACGAGCCCCACGATGTCCGACGTCCTTCCCGACCGCCTGTCCGTCGATCCCGACAGCCCCTTCCACGACGGCGTACTGCTGCAGAAGGGGATCGGCGTCCGCTTCAAGGGCGAGGACAAGACCAATGTCGAGGAATACTGCGTCTCGGAAGGCTGGGTGCGTCTGGCCGTCGGCAACCGCGTCGACCGCCGCGGCAAGGCCCTGACCGTCAAGCTTCAGGGTCCGGTCGAGCCGTACATCAAGGGCGAGTAAGCCTACTCCACCCGTCTGAACTCGAACTGCTCGGCCGCGCTGTCGAGGATCAGGGCGCCGTCCTGGATGATGGTCGCCCGGTTCAGGCCGCGCATGAAGGCGGCGAACCGCTGTTCGAACGGCGTCAGGGTCCGTTCACATACCGGTTCCTGCAGCGGCGTGACTTCCAGCAGCCGTCCGTCCTGACGGTAGCGCCAGCCGGCGAAGACGCAGGCGTTTGCGGTGATACGGTCGTCCGTCACCGTGATCTCCAGCGGCGGGCCGTCGGCCGGAGGCGAAGCTCCATGCGCGAAGCGCAGCCGCCAGCGGCCGGTGAAGGATTCGCGCGGCGCCGGCGGGGCGGGCTCGAAGACCAGGTCGCCCGCACCGCCGCCCAGACGCAGGACGTCGCCGGCGCGGACCGCGCTGTCGACCGCTGACAGGGTCCGCCCGAACTCGATCTCCCATGGCGACAGGCCGCGCGCGCACATGGCGCCGGGGTTGAGCGGACTGACCGTCAGCTTGTCGCCGCTGCGCTCATAGCGGCGCCAGATCGCGATACACTGGGACTGGGCCCGGAAGCTGAAGTCTCCGACCGTCATGGTGACGGGGACAGCAGAGTCCTCGCCCGCCTCGCCGGGCCGGCGGCCGTTCATCTCGATCAGCTTCCATTCGCCGGTCAGGTCGGAGGGGCTGGAAGGGGAAGCCTGCGGCTGGGCCGTCGCGACGGGCGGCGGCGTCGCCGGGGCGGGCGAACAGGCGGCGAGGCAGAGGGCGGCCAGAAGGATGCGCATGGCGGGATTTCCATCCGTCAGGATGGCCGTTTGATGTCGCCGATCCGCTGCTTGTCGCAGCAGCGAGAAAACTCGGGACTGTCCAGCTTCACCACGGCCATCGCGCAGTCTACGGTCCCGCTCCCTTCTGAGTCCCGGAGCCGTCATGCGTCTGTCCGTCCGCCTCCTCGCCGCCAGCGCGCTTGCGCTCAGCCTCGCCCCGCCCGCCCTGGCGCAGGACGCCGCCACCATCCAGCGGGCGGCGACGATCCGCGACGCGGCGATGAGCCAGAACATCGCCCTCGACTATGTGACCCAGCTGACGACCCGCTTCGGCGCGCGCCCGGCCGGTTCGAAGTCCGAGCAGGACGCCTCGGCCTGGGCCGCCGACTACATGCGGGCCCAAGGCTTCCAGAACGTCCGCATCGAACAGTTCCCGCTGGTCGGCTGGGAACGCGGCGTGGAGAGCGCCTCCATCGTCGGCGATCATCCGCAAAATCTGGTGGTCGCCGCCCTCGGCCATTCGCCGGGCACCAACGGGGTGATCGAGGCGGAGGTCGTGCGCTTTGACAGCCTTGAGGCGCTGAACGCCGCCCCGGCCGGATCACTGGCGGGCAAGATCGCCTATGTCGACGCGGGCCAGATGGTGCGGATGCAGGACGGCTCGGGTTACGGTCCGCTGTCGCGGATTCGTGGGGCGGGACCCGCCGCGGCCGCATCGAAGGGTGCGGTGGCCTTCCTGATGCGCTCGGCCGGTTCGGACGAGCATCGCATGCCGCACACCGGCACGACCCGCTATGTCGAGGGCCGCGTGCCCCTGCCGGGCTTCGCCTTAAGCGCGCCGGACGCCGATCAGCTGTCGCGGCTGATCGGTCTGGGCGCCGCGCCGCGCGTCCGCCTGTCCTCCACCGCCCACACTTATGAGACGGTGTCGCAGAACGTCATCGGCGAAATCCGGGGTCGGACGCATCCGGACGAAATCATCGTGCTGGGCTCGCACATGGACAGCTGGGACCTCGGCACAGGCGCCATCGACGACGGCGCCGGCGGTGGCATTACGCTTGCGGCGGCCAAGGCCATCGCCGAAAGCGGGCGACGTCCCGCTCGTACGATCCGGGTCGTGCTGTACGGCTCGGAAGAGGTCGCCCAGCCCACCGACACCGGCAACGGCGGCGGGGCCTATCTGCGCAATATCGGGACAGCCGTCGAAAAGCACATCATCGCCGGCGAGAGCGATTTCGGCGCGGACCGCATCTATGCCCTTGGTTTGCCGCCGGGCGCGCAGACCTCTGATTTCGCCCGCGCGGCCGCGACCGTCCTCTATCCCTTGGGCGTGCTGCCGTCGCCCCGGCCGGAACTGCACGGCGGCGTGGACATCGGCCCGCTGGCCGGCGCCGGCGTGCCGGTGTTCGGCCTGAACCAGGACGGGACCCGCTATTTCGACCTGCACCACACCGCCGACGACACGCTCGACAAGATCGATCCGAAGCAACTGGACCAGAACGTCGCCGCCTGGGCCGCTCTGGTCTGGCTGATCGCGGATTCGGACGTCGACTTCCGGGCGATGCGGCCTGCGGCGGCGGCGGCCCACTAACGGCCGCATGGCCGAAGCCGCCGGGCGCTGCTAGATCACGCGCAGGCTGCGAGCGTGGCGAAACTGGTAGACGCACGAGACTTAAAATCTCGCGACTTCGGTCATGCGGGTTCGACCCCCGCCGCTCGCACCACGGCCGTTTTTGACACCGGCGGCGCATCCGCGCGTTGTGTCTCCGTCAGAGGAGACACGTCATGAGCTATGTCGATGGTTTCGTGGTGCCGGTCCCGGCCGGCAAGAAGGAGGCGTACAGGACTGCGGCCGCCAAGGCCCAGCAGGTCTTCAGGGACCATGGCGCGACCCGGGTGGTCGAATGCTGGGGCGACGACGTGCCCGACGGCAAGGTCACCGACTTCAAGCGCTCGGTGAAGGCGGACGGCGACGAGGTCGTGGTCTTCTCGTGGGTCGAATGGCCGGACAAGGCCACCCGTGACGCCGGCCAGAAGAAGGTCATGGAGGATCCGCGCATGCAGGACCCGGACATGCCTTTCGACGGTCAGCGCATGATCTGGGGCGGTTTCGACGTCATGCTGGACGGCTGACGCCTCAGCGCTTCTTGCCCAGTTCGGCGGCGATGTCCTTGATGTTGCGCCCGGCCTTGCGGTGGGCGGCGGTCAGCTGGTCGCGGGTCACGCCCCAGCGCTTCATCCAGTGTTCGACGGCCTGACGCTCGGACAGGTCCAGCCGGTCCCGGTCGATAAAGCCGCGCTTGTCCTTCAGGCCCGCCATGGTCCGCTCCGTTGCTTGGGCTGAGGTAGCGCGAAACGCGGTCGTGCGCGACAGGTCGGCATAACTTCGTGTTTCTCGCAAAGAACCGCCCTTACCCGGTAAGCTTTTCATGGGCACAAGGAGGAATCGCCCCTCAGGCCCTATGGATATTCGATGAAAAGAGCCCGGCGCGCCCGCATCGTCGCGACCCTCGGACCCGCCAGCCGGGCGCCCGGCATGGTCAAGTCCCTGGCCCAGGCGGGGGTGGACGTTTTCCGTCTGAACTTCAGCCACGGCTCGCACGAGGATCACGCCGCCGCGCTGAAAGCGGTGCGTGGCGCCGAACTGGCGCTCAAACGCCCGCTCGGGGTGCTGGCTGACTTGCAGGGACCGAAGCTGCGGCTGGGCCGGTTCAAGGACGTCGAGATCGACGTCAAACCGGGCCATAAAATGCGCTTCGACCTCGACGCGACGCCGGGCGACGCGACGCGGGTGCAGATGCCGCACCCCGAGATCTTCAAGGCCCTGCGCACCGGCATGCTGCTGCTGCTCGACGACGGTCGGGTGCGTCTGCGCGTTGGCGAGCGGACCGATGAATGGGCTGATGTGACGGTCGAGAGCGGTTCGAAACTGTCGGACCGCAAGGGCGTCGCCGTGCCCGAGGCGGTGGTGCCGGTCTCGGCCCTGACGCCCAAGGACCGCGAGGATCTGGCCTTCGCCCTGCGCATCGGCGTCGATTGGGTGGCGCTGAGCTTCGTCCAGAAGGCCGAGGACATGGCCGAGCTGAAGCAACTGGTGAAGGGCCGGGCCGCCTGTCTGGCCAAGATCGAGAAGCCACAGGCGCTGAGCCAGCTGGAGAGCATCCTCGACTACTGCGACGGCGTCATGGTCGCGCGCGGCGATCTGGGCGTGGAGCTGGAGCCCGAAGAGGTGCCGGTGGCGCAGAAGCAGATCATCCGCGCCGCCCGCCAGCGCGGCGTGCCGGTGATCGTGGCGACCCAGATGCTGGAGTCGATGACGTCGTCGCCGGCTCCGACCCGGGCCGAGGCCTCGGACGTGGCCAACGCCGCCTATGAGGGCGCCGACGCCCTGATGCTGTCGGCCGAGACGGCGTCGGGCGATTATCCGCTGGAGTCCGTGGGCGTGATGAGCCGGATCATCGAGCGGGTCGAGCAGGACCCGATGTGGCCCAGCCTGATGGACGCCGAACACGCCGGCATGGACGACATCGACGCCGACGCCCTTGTGGCCGCGGCGCGCAAGGCGGCCGAGGCGCAGTCGACGGCCTGTATCGTGGTGTTCACAACGCTGGGCGGAACGGCGCGGCGGATGGCGCGCGAGAGGCCGCTGCAGCCCATCCTGACCCTGACGCCCAATCCCGACACGGCGAGGCGGCTGGCCCTCGTCTGGGGGCTGGAGACACGGCTGGGCAAGGAGCCGGCGTCGCTGGAGGACGTGACCGAGGACGCGGTCAACAGCGCCGTCGCCTACGACATGGCCCAGCCGGGCCAGCGCATCCTGATCCTGGCCGGAACGCCCTTCGGCGCGCCGGGGGCTGCGAATCTGCTGCGACTGGCCCATGCTCCGACCAAGGGCGGCAAGTCGCGCGCCTGATCCTCAAGGGTCGGCATGATCAAATACATCGGGTCGAAGCGGGCATTGCTGACGCAGATCGCGACCGCGGTCCGCGCCGGCCTGCCCGACGGCGGCACGGTGTGCGACCTGTTCTCCGGCAGCGCCCGCGTCGGCCACGCCCTGAAGCGTGAAGGGTTTCAGGTCTGGTCAAACGACCACAACGCCTACGCCCACACCCTGGCCACCGCCTATGTGCAGGCCGACCGCGAACGCTGGCTGGACAAGGCGGAGGCGGTGCTGGCCGAACTGCGGACCGTGACGCCCGAGGCGGGCTGGTTCACCAAGGCCTTCTGCGAGGACGCCCGCTATTTCACGCCGGCAAACGGCGCGATCATCGACGCCATGCGCGACCGGATCGCGGCCATGGCGCTGGAGCCCGAGCTGGAGGCGATCGCGCTCGTCAGTCTGATGGAGGCCGCCGACCGGGTGGATTCCACGGCCGGTCTGCAGATGGCGTACATGAAACAGTGGGCGGCGCGGGCGCTGAAGCCGCTGGAGCTGCGGATGCCCGACATCCTGCCCGGTGTCGCGGCGGGGCCGTGCAAGGCGACCCACGCCGACGCCGTCGAACTGGCCCCGCAGGTCGAGGCCGACCTCGTTTATCTGGATCCGCCCTACAACCAGCATTCCTATCTCGGAAACTACCACTGCTGGGAAAGCCTGATCCTGTGGGACCGGCCCGAGACCTATGGCGTGGCCAACAAGCGGATCGACGTCCGCACCCGCAAGAGCGCCTTCAACAGCCGGCCCGGCATCGCCCCGGCGCTGCAGGCCGTGATCGAGGGGCTGAAGGCGCCGAACCTGATCGTCTCGTTCAATGACGAGGGCTATCTGGACCGCGATCAGCTGGTCCGCATGCTGTCCGGCCGGGGCGAGGTGCAGGTGATCGAGATCGCCCGTCCGCGCTACGTCGGCGCCCGCATCGGCATCCACAATCCGAAGGGCGAAAAGGTCGGCGCCGTGGGCCGGCTGAGGAACGTCGAATACCTGTTTGTGGTCAGCGAGCGGCCCGTCAGCCTGGCCGACGCGGCCTGACCGCCAGCGTACGGAACCTGACGGATTCCTGAGCCGTTAGGGCGGCATGGAACAGCTGTCGTTGACCCCCGCCCGCCGCCAGTACGCGCACAACGCCTACAGCCGCACGACCGATGCGTTCGAGACCGTGTCCTGGCGACCGCCTGTCGCTCGCCGGATCGACGCCCGCCCGGCCAATGACGGTTACCGGTCGCACCGCGCCAAGCCCACGGGGACCGAAGAGTTCGCCGGCCTTCCCGCGTGGGTCCATATCGTGGGCGGCGGCGTCGCTGCGGCCCTGATGGGCGCGCTGCTGGGCGGCGCCCTGCACATCTAGTCTTCGAGCAGGGCCCGGATAGGGGCCCAGCTGCGCCTGTGCGCGGGGCAGGGACCCAGCGTCTTCAGCGCCGCCTGATGCACCGGCGCATTGTAGCCCTTGTGACCGGCGAAGCCGTAGCCCGGATATTCCGCATCCAGCTCGACCATCAGCCGGTCCCGCGCCGTCTTGGCAAGGATCGAGGCCGCCGCGATCGACAGTGACAGGCCGTCCCCGCCGACCACCGTCTGGACGTCGCACGGCAGTTTGAAGCGGTAGTTGCCGTCGACCAGCGCCGCGACGGGCTGGACCGACAGCGCCTCGATCGCCCGGCACATGGCCAGACCCGTGGCGTGCAGGATGTTCAGCTCGGCGATCTCCTCGACCGAGGCGAAGCCGACGCCCCAGGCGACGGCGCGGGCCTTGATCTCGATCTCCAGCATCTCGCGCCGGGCATGGGTCAGGGCCTTGGAGTCGTCGATGCCCTCGGGAAGGTCGTCGGGATTCAGGATCACCGCTCCGGCCGACACCGGCCCGGCCCAGGGACCGCGTCCGGCCTCGTCGACGCCGCACACAGGCCCGCCGCTGGACTGGATCAGCAGCAGTTCGAGGCCGAGCGTCGGAAAGACGCGCGCGACGTTGGGCGCTGCCTTGAGCTTTGCCTTTGCAGAGGTTTTCGCCGGAGACTTCACGTGTCGGCCATCGCACGAACCTGCCCGTGACGGAAGCATTCCACGCCGTGGTCGTTGACCATGCCCACAGCCTGCATGAAGGCGTACACAATGACCGGCCCGCAGAAGGTGAAGCCGCGCTTCTTCAGCGCCTTTGCCATGGCCTCGGATTCAGGCGTCGCGACCGGACGGCCGCCGCTGTCGGGCCAGTGGTTCTGGATCGGCGCGCCGCCGACGAACGACCAAAGCCATTCGCTGAAGTCCTTGCCCCCAGGACTGGCCTGCTCCTGCATCTCCAGCCAGATTTTCGCGCCCTTAATGGCCGAGTTGATCTTGGCCCGCGACCGGATGATGCGAGCGTCGCCCAGCAGCCGCTCGATGTCCGCCTCGCCATAGGCCGCCACCTTGGCCGGATCGAAGCCGTCGAAGGCGTCGCGCATCCCCTCGCGCTTTCTCAGGATGGTGATCCAGGCGAGCCCGGCCTGAAAGCCGTCCAGCACCAGCTTCTCCCACAGGGCGCGGGCGTCATACTCGGGCACGCCCCACTCCTCGTCATGATAGGCGACGTACAACGGGTCGGTCCCGCACCATGCGCAGCGGTGGAGTGAGTCGGGCATGGGGGGAGGCTAGCGCAATCCGAAGGATCCCGAGGCGCCGAAGTCGGACCGTTAAGGTTGCGATCCAATAAACTACACGGCTTAGTTACTTGCCGATCTGTATTTGTGCGACCCAAGGTGGTGGCCCCAACAACCGGAGAGTCATCATGCAAAGACGTATCCCGGGCGGCAAGATAGCCGCCGCACTCGTGGCGCTTGGCGCTGTCGTCGCGAGCGGCCCAGCCGCCGCCTTGCCCCAGTATGAGATCAACTGGGAATACTATAGCGACGCCACCTATAACGAGATCGTCGGAGGGCGGACGATCTCGTGCTCCGGGAATGGAGGGCGCTGGGGCGTCCAGACCGAGTACGCCAAATTCGTCCAAGGGGAGAAATGCGAGCGCGATCCCCCGTTCCCGGGCTGGAACGATCCGCCCATTGAATGGTGATCCGAAGGCATATCGGGCCCGTCTCTTCCGGAGGCGGGCCTTTGTCGACGCTAACCCAGCTGTGCGAACGCCCGCACCGGAAACGTCCCGAATGCCTTCACCTTCGGCGGCGCCGCCGTGAAGCGGAAACCGCTGTCCGGCAGCAGCTCCAGCCCGCGCATATGTTCGCAGATCGGAATGCCGGCGCCGAGCAGCACGGTGTGGGCCGGCCGCAACCGCGTGCGGGTGTCGTCAATGTTGTGGGAGTCGATACCGACCAGCGCCGCGCCCGCCTGAACGAGCAGGGCAGCGGCGGCCTCGGTCAGGAACGGGTGGTCTTCGAAATAGGCGTCGGTGCGCCAGTGGCGGGCCCAGCCGGTGTGGACCAGCACGGCCTTGCCGCGCACGTCGAGGCCGGCGAACCGGTCGGCGTCCACCGCCTGCACGTCGGGAACGCGCACCACCAGGCCGGGCAGGCCGGCGACGCGGTCCAGGCCGACATCGCTCAGGTCCTCGCCGTCGGCGTACCGGTGGAAGGGCGTGTCCAGATAGGTGCCGGTGTTGCCGACCATCTCGATGCGGCCGATCTGGAATTCGGTCCCGGCCTCATAGTTGGCGCGCGACGCCTCCCGGCTCAGGTGGTCGCAGATGAGCGGCGCGGGCAGGCCCTTGTAGGTGATCATGCCGTCCTCGATCGTGTGGCTGAGGTCGATCAGGGGCATGGGCGGCTCCGGTTCCGGGGAAGGCGATGATGCGCGACCGCTCTACGGGGGGGTAAAGCGCTGGACAAGTCACGGCGCAGGTTGAACAAGCATTCTTCCAACAAGGAAGGACTTCCCCCATGCGTATCGCCCTGTTCGCCGCCGCCGCGGCCGCCCTGACACTGACGGCCTGCTCGCAGCAGACCGAAGAGAACGCCGCCGCCACCGCTGACGCCGCCGGCGCCACGGCCGCCTCGGCCGCCCAGGACACCGCCGTCAACGCCGAAGCCGCAGCGGACAACGCCGCTGCCGCCACCAACGAAGCCGCCGCGAACACCGCCGCTGCGACCAACCAGGCCGCCGAGAACGTCGACGCCGCCATCGTGACGCCCGCCGAGACCCCCGCCCAGTAGTCGACGGGTTCTGCCAATCGGAGACGCGCCCGGGGTCGACCCCGGGCGCGTTTTCCGTTTCAGGGCGTGGTCCAGTCCGGTCGTCTGACCGTCACCGGGCGGCCGTCCACGGTCAGCTCGCCCTCGATCCGGTCCAGTCGGACCAGCGCCATGGCCTCGCCGTCCCGCCCGCTCAGCACCTCGCCCGCGCGCAGTTCGCCGTTCAGCAGTTCGGCCCCGAAGGCCGGTGCGGGGCCGTCGAAGGCGATCGGCAGCATCCGGTTCCTGATCGCCCCGCGCCGCTTCATGCGCGAGGTGGTCTCCTGACCGACGAAACAGCCCTTCTGGAAATCGATGCCGTTCAGCAGGTCGAAATCGGCCTCGATCGGATAGGTCTTGTCTGATGGCGCATCGGCGGCCGGGTCCGGAACGCCGACGGCGAGGCGATGCGCCTGCCAGTCGTCCTCTGACGCATTGGCCTCGACGCCGTCGCCGTAGCGGCGACCGCCGAGCGCGGGCGTGCGCGGGTCGGGTGCGAAGCCCTCTGCGTCGCCGTCCCAGAGCGCGAACACCGCGCTGTCGTCGGCCTCGACCGCGACCTGTGCCCGCAGCCGGTACATGGCCAGCCGCTGCAGCAGGGCCTCACGGCGCTCTGCAGCGACGTCCAGCAGGACTCCGTCCTCGAGCCCCATCAGGAACAGGTCGAACAGCAGACGCCCCGGCGGCGACAGCAGGGCGCCGAACCGCAGCTGGCCGGGCGCGAGGGTCTCGACGTCCTGGGTCAGCAGATTGTGCAGGAAGGGCCGGGCGTCGGGCCCGGTCACGCGGATCAGGGCGCGGCTGTCGAGTCGGGCGATGCGAGGGGCCATGAGGCCTAGATAGGGCCGCGCGCGTCTGTGGACCACACCTGAGACGCGCCTGATGCGAGGAGAGAATCCGTATACGGTGCATCCATGGCGAGCCGGTTTCCAATTCTGTACATCGCCGAGGCCGACGCGAGCGACGCGATCCTGTCGTCCGGCGTGCTGGCGTATCTGGTCGAGGCCATGCCGGCGGCGAGCTTCACCGTGGTCGGGTCGCCGAAGAGTGCGCCGCTGTTCGCCGACACGCCGCGCCTCGATCGCCTGATCGTGCTGGAGCGCGATAGCCGGTTGGACTGGCTGGGCCTGTGGAACAAGGTGCGGGAGACCCGCTGGGGGCTGGTGGTCGACATGCGCGGCACGACCCTGTCCAGCAAGCTGAAACGCCAGAAGCGGGCGGTGCGCGGCGCCTGGGAGGCCGGAGTCCATGCCGTGGAACAGGCTGCGCGGGTGCTGCAGCTCGAGGACATTCCCGCTCCGAAGCTGTTCGTGTCTCAGGCGACGCAGGCAAAGGCCGACGCCCTCATACCTGACGAGGCGGTTCCGATCCTTGCCATCGGCCCCGGCGCGGACTGGATGGGCAAAATCTGGCCGTCCGAACGCTACGCCAAGATCGCGGTTTCCCTCGTCGGCGACGGCGGTCCGTTGCAGGGCGGGCGGGTGATCGTGGTCGGGGACGACAACGCCCGCGACGCCGCCCACACCGTGCGGCTGTCGTTGCCCCGCAACCGCGTCACCGAGCTGCAGGGGCGGTTGGGCCGGCTGGAGACCGTCGCGGCGCTCGGCCGGGCGGCGCTCTATGTCGGGGCGGATACGATCTGGACCGATCTGGCCGTCGCCAGCGGAGTTCCTGTGGTCGCCGCCTTCGGACCCTCTGACGAGGTCGAGCACGGACCTTGGGGCGGGGTCGCCGTGCGTGGCCCGCGCTCCGTCGAGGAATATCGCAAGATCGACCCCAATCTGAACCAGGCCATCCAGCATATGAACGACCTGCCCGCGGATCGCGTGCTGAAGGCGGCGACGAAGCTGCTGGCGGAGCGGAACAACTCTTAAAACCGTCATCCTCGGGCTTGTCCCGGGGACCCATCCGTCCGCATAAGCGAGCGGATGATTTTGATCGCCGGTCTCGAACCACGATTGACCATGCGACCGCAGAAATGGGTCCTCGGGACAAGCCCGAGGATGACGGTGATGAGATGAACTACGACCTGATCGTCCGCGGCGGCGAGGTGGCCAACCACGCCGGGCGCGGCATGGCCGACGTCGGTGTGACCGACGGCCGGATCGTCTTTGTCGGCGACCTGTCGCAGGCCAGCGCCGGCGAGGTCGTGGACGCGACCGGCCTGACCGTGCTGCCCGGCGTCATCGACACCCAGGTTCATTTCCGCGAGCCGGGGCTGGAGTGGAAGGAAGACCTCGAGACCGGTTCCCGCGCAGCGGCCCTCGGCGGCGTCACCGCCGTGTTCGAGATGCCGAACACCGAGCCCAACACCACCGATCCCGACACCCTCGCCGACAAGCTGGCCCGCGCCCGCGACCGGATGTGGACCGACCACGCCTTCTATATCGGCGGCACGCACGAGAACGCCGAGTATCTGGCGGAGCTGGAACGGCTGCCCGGCTGCTGCGGGGTCAAGGTCTTCATGGGGGCCTCGACGGGCACCCTGCTGGTCGCGGACGACGAGGGCGTGCGCAAGGTGCTGTCCCATGTGAAACGGCGCGCCACCTTCCATTCCGAGGACGAATATCGGCTGGTCGAGCGCCGCCCGCTGGCCCGCACCGGCGACTGGACCAGCCACCCCGAGGTGCGCGACGCAGAGAGCGCCATCATGTCGACCCGCCGGCTCGTCCGACTGGCGCGGGAGGTCGGGGCCCGCATCCATGTGCTGCACGTCTCCACCGCCGAGGAGGTCCGCTTCCTGGCCGACCACAAGGATGTCGCCACCGCCGAGGTCACGCCCCAGCATCTGACGCTGGATGGCGACGAGGCCTACGCCCGGCTCAAGGGCTATGCCCAGATGAACCCGCCGATCCGCAACGCCCATCATATCGCGGGGCTGTGGACCGGGATCGAGCAGGGGGTCTTCGACGTGCTGGGCTCGGACCACGCCCCGCACACGATCGAGGAGAAGGCCCGACCCTATCCGGCGTCGCCCTCGGGCATGCCGGGGGTTCAGACGCTGGTGCCGGTGATGCTGACGCATGTTGCGAACGGACGGCTGTCGCTGGACCGGTTCATCGACCTGACCTCGCACGGCGCCAACCGGGTGTTCGGCATCGCCGGCAAGGGCCGGATGGCCGAGGGCTATGACGCCGACCTGACGATCGTCGATCTGAAGGCGAAACACACGATCGCCCACGCCGACATGGCCAGCCGGGCGGGCTGGACGCCGTTCGACGGGTTCGAGGCGACCGGCAAGGCCGTCGCCACCATCGTGCGCGGGCGGGTGGTGATGAAGGACGGCGAACTGATCGGCGCGGCCCACGGGCGGCCGGTGCGTTTTCAGGAGACGCTGGCGTCCTGACGGCCCAGCCGCGCCATCACGGCGTCGCGATAGGTCCGGCTGGCGACCAGCTCCGTCCCGCTGGCCATGGTCAGCTGCCATGAGCCGTCGGACAGGGATCGCGTCTCGCGCACCCGCGCCAGATTGACGAGGGTCGAACGGTGGCTGCGGGCGAAGACGCGACCGTCCAGCCGCGCCTCCAGCGCCTTCAAAGGCTCCCGGATCAGGCCTTCGCGGTCGCCCCAGTGGACGACGACATAGTTGCCGGCGGAGGCGAACCATTCGACCTCGTCCAGCAGGACCGGCGCGCGCCGGTTCCCCATCATGACCATTACCCGCTCGACCGGCGCGTCCGATCCGGCCAGCGCCTCGCGGGCGGCGCGAAGGGCGGCCTCCAGCGTGCGGGCGTGGGCCTGCGCCTCGACGGCGCGGCTCCGGTGTGCTGCCGCCGCTCCGACGGCGCAGATGGCGGTGTAGAGCAGGATGGCCACCGGGGTCCGACCCAGCGTCCGCCCGGCCAGTTTCGAAGCCGGACCCGCGGCGAAGGCCAGATCGATGGCGGCCCCCGCGAGTGCGGCCAGCGGTACAATGGCGAGGCCGGCGACCGTCAGGGCGGCCAGTGCGGCCAGTCCGGCGCCGAAGCGGCGGATGATCAGCCAGACGACGATCCCGACCGGCAACCAGACGGCGAAGGTCGCGCCCTGCCACATCAGGGACTCGGCGACGCCCAGATGTCCGCCCTTCGCCTCGACCGCCCGGCGCATGAACCAGGCGGCGCAGATGGTGGTCATGCCATAGCTGTAGGCCGTGAAGACCCCGACCCACTCTGCGGTCGTGACCCGGCTCAGGCGAACGCCGTCGAGCGGCGACGGCGCACGATCAGGACGGCGATCCAGATCACGGTCACCGTCTGGAACAGGAAGCTGGGCCAGAGCTGGCTCCATGGCGTGGGAATGAAGGTGAGAAAATTGCCCGAGAAGGCCGAGAGCACCGCGCCATAGGCTCCCAGCATCTTGGCCAGATGCTCATAGTTCCACAGGTTGGGCGAGAAGGGCCAGTCGGTCGGCCGCGCGAACCGCCACAGGTCCCAGCCGCCGTAGACCAGAGCGCCATAGGCGAGGGCGGAAGACACCGCCGCCAGATCGCCCGTCTGTCCGGTCACGACGAGGAACAGCACCCAGAGTCCGACGCCGACCACGCCGAGGGTGACGATCCAGTCGAGCGGCTTCGCCCGATCCTCTCGCCGAATGTCCGGCCGCTTTCTCCCCAGAACGCGGACGCCGGAGAACAGCGTCATGGTCGCCGTCGCCGACAGGGCGAGGAAGTAGGGGCTGAAGTGCAAGGCGGTCATCAACCACGCCGCCGCCAGCAGCGTCGCCATCAGCCCGGCGAACAGCCGGCCTGACAGCCGATGCAGACGGGAGCCCTTGCGGGTAAAGATCGGCGCGAGGCCGACCAGCGATGCCGCCAGGCCGCAGGTGATGTGCAGGATCAGTGTGGGGGTGAAGAGCGCTTCCATCCCCTGAGGTTGCCGCCGAGCGCCGGGTCGGTCACGGCGCGCGGGACCAGTCGCGGCCCGCCGGGACGAAACGCGGGTCTAGATTGAGAAGCTGACGCCGCAGCCGCAGCTGGAGGCGGCGTTCGGGTTGCGCACCACGAACTGCGCCCCCGCCAGATCATCGACGAAGGCGATCTCGGAGCCCTTGAGGAAGGGCAGGGAGACGGGGTCGACCAGCGCGGTCTGACCCTCGGCTTCGATGCGGATGTCGTCGGCTTCTGCGGCGTCCACCAGTTCGAGCCGGTACTGGAAGCCCGAGCAGCCGCCGCCGTCTACGGCGACCCGCAGCATGACGGGATGGCCCTCGTCCCGGCCCAGCGTCTCCAGCCGCCGCGCGGCGCTTTCGGACAGGGTCAGGCCGTGACCGCCGGCGGACGGCGATATCTGGAATGCGGGGGCGGATTGGACGGTGCTCACAGGGGCCTATATGAGGCGCGGGTGGCCGTTCGCAAAGGCCCGCAGCCGAATGAGCAGCCGACGTTGATCCCCGAGCGCGCCGCCTACGCCGAATATCCCGAGCACAGCCGCGGCCGGCTGACGCCCGAACCGATCAGCCGCACGCGCAACGCCTACGCCCGCGACCGCGACCGGATCATCCATTGCACCCCCTTTCGCCGCCTGAAGGGCAAGACCCAGGTCTTCGTCGCGCACGAAGGTGACCACTACCGCACCCGCCTGACCCACAGTCTGGAAGTGGCGCAGATCGCGCGATCGATCGCCCACGCCCTGCGGCTGGACACCGATCTGGCCGAGACGGTGGCCCTGGCGCACGACCTCGGCCATCCCCCGTTCGGCCACGCCGGCGAGGACGAGCTTCAGGCCCAGATGGAGCCGTGGGGCGGGTTCGACCACAACGTCCAGACCTTCCGCGTCGTGACCCGGCTGGAACACCGCTATCCTCAGTTCGAGGGGCTGAACCTCAGCTGGGAAACCGTCGAGGGGGTGGTCAAGCACAACGGCCCGGTGTCGCACCGTCTGCACGAGCCGGCGTGGAAGGCCATCGCCGACTACGCCCCCGGCTGGGACCTGCGGCTGGGCACCTTCGCCTCGCTGGAGGCGCAGGCGGCCGCCATCGCCGACGACATCGCCTACAACAACCACGATGTCGACGACGGAGTGCAGGCGGGGCTGTTCACCCTCGACGACCTGTCGCAGGTGCCGCTGATCGGTCCTGTGCTGCACAGCGTGCGCAGGGATTGGCCGACTATCGACGAGCGAATGATCCGCATCGAGGCCGTGCGCCGCATGATCGGGGTCATGGTCGAGGACGTGCTGGCCGAGACCGAACGTCGGATCGAGGCCGGGAAGATCCGCTCGTCAGAGGATGTGCGCATGGCCGACCGGATGCTGGTCGCCTTCTCGCCCGCCATGCTGGCCGATCTGGGCGTGCTGCGGCAATTCCTGTTCGAGCGGATGTACCGCCACTATCGCGTCAACCGCACGCGCAGTCAGGCGCGCCGCATCCTGGCCGAGATGTTCCAGCTGTTCATGGCGGAACCCGCGACCCTGCCGCCCGAATGGTCGGGCAAGGCCGCGACGGCGGATCAGGCGAAACGGGCGCGGGCGGTGTGCGACTACATCGCCGGCATGACGGACCGCTACGCGATCGAGGAACACAAGAAGCTGTTCAGCCTCGACCTCGCTCTCGATCTGTGATTCGAAGAGTTCGCTGGGCGGGTTAGGATGAGGTTCGGGCGCGCCGATTCGCGCGGCCCGGCTGGAAGGCGCGGTCATGTCCCACGAAGATCCCTATCGTCCGAACCCGGGTCGCGATCCCGGCCACGACCGCGGCGCCTATACGCCGCCGACGGACGACGACCTGCCATTCAACCGCGGCGGCTATGATCCGCGCCGTGGCGGCGGCGGAGGGGGCGGGGCCAAGGCGCCGCCGATGACCCTGATCATTTCGGCCGTGGTGCTCCTCCTGCTGATCATCGCCGTGGTGGTCTACTACCGCGCCGGCCCGCGCTCCTCGAGCGACGCCCCGCCCGCGGTGGGCGCGCCCGTCGGCGAGATGAAGGCCGAGGCGCCGCTGGACGCCCAACCCGTCGACCCGGAAGCCGGCATCGACGTCTATTCCAACGCCGAGGCGCCGACAGCCGCACCGGTCTTCACCCCGCCGCCCGAGGCCGTTCAGCCGCGACCGGCGCCGGCGCCGCTGCCAGCGCCCGCTGCGACGACGCCCCGGCCAGTCCCCGCACCGACGGTCCCCGCCGTCACGCCGGCTCCGAAGGCGGATCCCGCGCCCGCCGCCGGCGGAAGCTCGGGCGTCCAGATCGGCGCCTTCTCGACCCCCAGCCTCGCCGACCGCGAGTTCGCCGCCATCGTCGCCCGCTATCCGCAGTTCACCCGCGGCGCCGACAAGCGCGTGCAGGAAGTGACCGCCTCCAGCGGCGCGACCGTCTATCGCACCACCGTTACGGGCCTCAGCCGCGAACAGGCGACCGGCCTCTGCAATGCGATCAAGGCCGGCGGCGGCGATTGCTTCGTGCGTTGACCGACCGGTGACCTCCGCGGCGATCTACGGCTGCAGCGGCCATCGGCTGACGGAAGCGGAGAAGGCCTTCTTCGCCGACGTCCGGCCGTGGGGCTTCATCCTGTTCCGGCGCAACGTCGACAGTCCCGAGCAGATGCGGGCCCTGACCGGCGAGATGCGCGACTGCATCGGCGACCCGGCCTGCCCGATTCTGATCGATCAGGAGGGTGGACGGGTGCAGCGGATGGGCCCGCCGCACTGGCGCAAATATCCGCCCGGCGAGGCCTATCTGAAGGCGACCAACGATCCTCTGGCGGCGCGTGAACTGGCGCGGCTGGGCGCGCGGCTGATCGCGCATGACCTGCGGGCGGTCGGGGTCAACGTCGACTGCGCCCCGGTGCTGGACGTACCAGTGCCCGGCGCCCACGACATCATTGGCGATCGGGCCTACGCCCATGATCCGGCGACAGTGGCGCAGCTGGGGCGGGCGGCGGCGGAAGGGTTTCTGGCCGGAGGCGTCCTGCCTGTGATCAAACACATGCCGGGCCACGGCCGGGCCTTCGCTGACAGCCACCATGACCTGCCGGTGGTCCACGCCGACTTCGAGACGCTGGACGGCTGGGACTTCGCCCCGTTCAAGGCCCTGTCGGACATGCCGCTGGCGATGACCGCCCATGTGGTGTTCGACGCCATCGATCCGAAACGGCCGGCCACCACCTCAAAGAAGGCCGTGCGCCTGATGCGGGATCATCTGGGCTTCGGCGGGCTGATCATGACCGACGACCTGTCCATGAAGGCCCTGTCCGGCAGCCTGCGCGAACGGGCCGAGGCCTCGCTGAAGGCGGGCTGCGATGTGGTCCTGCACTGCAATGGCGATCTGGACGAGATGCGGCTGGTCGCCGAGGGAGCCGGCAAGCTGAAGGGGCAGGGGGCGAAGCGCGCCGCCGCGGCCATGGCGCGCATCGTCCACACGCCCGAACCGCTCGACGAACCCGAGGCCCGGACCCGGTTCGCGGCCCTGCTGGAGGGAAAGCTGGACGCCGCGCGCGGTCCGGACGTCGGCGAGGCGCAGGCCTGATCCGATGACCGACGCCTTCCAGCCCAATCTGGACTTCACCGCCGCCGAACAGGTCGACGAGCGCGAGGCGTTCGTGGTGGATCTGGAGGGGTATGAGGGCCCGCTGCACGTCCTGCTGGCTCTGGCGCGGACGCAGAAGGTTGACCTGCTGAAGCTGTCGATCACGAAACTGGCCGAACAGTATCTCGCCTTCGTCCACGAGGCGCGGCGGCGCAATTTCTCGCTGGCGGCCGACTATCTCGTGATGGCGTCCTGGCTGGCCTATCTGAAGTCGCGGCTGCTGCTGCCACGCACCGACAAGAAGGGCGACGAACCGCCCGCCGAGGAAATGGCCGCCGCCCTGGCCTTCCGCCTCCAGAAGCTGGAGGCCATGCGCAAGGCGGTCGAGGCCATCACCGCCCGGCCACGGCTGAAGCGCGACGTCTTCACGCGCGGCGATCCCGAGGCAATCATGATCGTGCCTTCGGACCAGATCGACGCCAGCCTGTACGAGCTGATGGCCGCCTATGTGACCCAGCGCCGCCGAGAGGGCCTGCGCCAGTACAATCCCGGCCAGCGCGTGGAGGCCTTCGGCCTTGAGGCGGCGCGGGACTGGCTGAGAGACATCCTGCCCCGGCTGGATCAGTGGACGCCGCTGGACCAGGTCGCGCCCGCCCATAGCGGAACGGAGGGCCCGACCCAGTCCAGCTTTACCGCCTCCACCCTGTCGGCCAGTCTGGAGCTGGTGAAGGAGGGGGCGATGGATGTGAAACAGGCCGAGGCGTTCGCCGAGCTGTATCTGAAACGGCGCGGGCGCGGTCAGCCGCTGGAGTTGATGCCGTGATCCAGTTCACCCCCGATCACGGAGAGATCGAACGCCGCGTCGAGGCCCTGCTGTTCGCCGCCGCCGGCCCGCTGTCGGCGGCCGAACTGGCGCGCCGCCTGCCCGAGGGCGCCGACGTGGGCGGCGCCATCTCCGCCCTGCGCGAGCGGTATCAGGGCCGGGGCGTCGAGCTGGAGTGCGTCGCCGACCGCTGGCGGTTCCGCACGGCCGCCGACCTCGGCTTCCTGATGACCGAGGAGCGTGAGGAGCCGCGCCGGCTATCCAGGGCCGCGCTCGAGACACTCGCCATCATCGCCTACCACCAGCCCTGCACCCGCGCCGAGATCGAGAGCGTGCGGGGGGTCTCCCTGTCCAAGGGCACGCTGGACCTGCTGCTGGAGATGGGCTTCGTCCGGTTGAAAGGCCGTCGCCGCACGCCGGGCCGCCCCGTCACCTACGCGACAGCAGACAAATTCCTCGAGCATTTCAGCCTCGCCAGCCTGTACGATCTGCCGGGCGTGCAGGAGATGAAGGCGGCGGGTCTGCTGGACCTGTCCATCCCGGTCGGCTTCGAGGTTCCCGACCCGTCACGCGCCGGCGACGACGATGACGCGCCCTTGCTGGACGGCGTCGAGGACGCGCCCGAGTTCGCGCAGGATTTCGTGGCTGAGGACTGAGTTCCCGGCGGCCGCCCCTCCACCGCTTCGCGGTCCCCCTCCCCATCGCTTCGCGACAGGGAGGAGACGGGCGCCGCGACCTGTCTCCGCCCCGCTCCGCGGGGAGGGGGACCCCGAAGGGGTGGAGGGGTGAAAACGGGGTGATGCAATCCCTCCGAACCCTTGCTAATCCGCTGGGATGATCGCTCGCCTTCGCCCCGTACCGTTCGACCTCGGCCCCGTCCATTTCGTGGGCATAGGGGGCATCGGGATGAGCGGAATCGCCGAGATCATGCTCAAGATCGGCTATTCGGTTCAGGGCTCGGACGCGAAAGCCAGCGCCAATACCGAACGGCTGGAGCGGCTGGGCGCGCGCATCTTCATCGGCCATGACGCCGCCCACATCGGCGACGGCGTCTCGGCGGTGGTCTATTCGACGGCGGTCAAGGCGACCAACCCGGAGATGGTCACGGCCCGCGAGCGCCGCATCCCGCTGGTGCGCCGCGCCGAGATGCTGGCCGAGCTGATGCGCCTGCAGTTCTCGATCGCGGTCGGCGGCACCCACGGCAAGACGACGACGACCTCCATGGTCGCCGCCATCCTCGACGCCGGCGGGCTGGACCCGACAGTGGTCAACGGCGGCATCATCAACGCCTACGGCACCAACGCCAAGGTCGGCGACGGCGACTGGATCGTGGTCGAGGCCGACGAGAGCGACGGCAGCTTCCTGCGCCTCAAGTCGACGGGTGCGGAAGGCGTTCGTGGACTTCGTCGAAAACATCCCGTTCTACGGTTTCGCCGCCGTCTGCCTGGACCATCCCGAGGTCCAGCGGCTGGTGGCCTCGATCGATAACCGGCGGCTGGTGACCTACGGTATCAACCCGCAGGCCATGGTCCGGGCCGACAACTGCCAGATGATGCCAGACGGCTGCCGCTTCGACGTGGTGATCCAGAAACAGGGCCTCGCCGCCCTTGAGGAGCCGCTTCGGATCGAGGGTCTGCATCTGCCGATGGCCGGGTGGCACAACGTCGCCAACGCCCTCGCCGCCATCGCCGTGGCGCGCGAACTGGACGTCTCGGACGAGGCGATCAAGGCGGGGTTGGCCGGCTTCGGCGGCGTGCGGCGGCGCTTCACCACCACGGGCGTGGTCGGCGGCGTGCGGATCGTCGACGACTACGGCCACCACCCGGTGGAGATCGCCGCCGTGCTGAAGGCCGCGCGTCAGGTGGCGGAGGGCCGGGTCATCGCCGTCGTCCAGCCGCACCGCTTCACCCGGCTGGAATCCCTGATGGAGGAGTTCTCGACCTGCTTCTCGGACGCCGACGTGGTCTATGTCGCCGACGTCTATGCGGCGGGCGAGGTGCCGATCGAGGGCGTCGACAAACATGCACTGGTCGACGGCGTCCGCCGCTTCGGCCACCGCTCGGTCCAGCCGCTGGAGAGCGTCGAGGCCCTGCCGGGCGTGATCGCGGCCGAGGCGAAATCGGGCGATCTCGTCGTCCTGCTGGGCGCCGGCGACATTACCGCCTGGGCGTACGCCCTGCCGGGTCAGCTGGAGGCGCTGGCTTGATCGCTCTGCCTGAAGTGCGCGGCAAGCTGCTGCGCGATGAGCCGCTGGGGCCGTTCACCTGGTTCCGGGTGGGCGGGAAGGCGGACGTGCTGTTCATTCCGGCCGACGCCGACGATCTCGTCTACTTACTGCGAGCGCTGGACCCGGCCGTACCGGTCACGGTGCTGGGCGTCGGCTCCAACGTCATCGTTCGCGACGGCGGTGTAGAGGGGGTGGTCGTGCGGCTGGCCGGGCGGCCTTTTGCCGGGATCACCACCGCAGGAGAACGGGTCTTTGCTGGCGCGGGCGCGCTGGACTCGATGGTGGCCAAGGCTTCGGCCAGGGCCGGACTGGCGGGCCTGGAGTTCTACGCCGGCATCCCCGGCACCATCGGCGGCGCCCTGACCATGAACGCCGGCTGCTATGGCGCCGAGACCAGGGACATCCTCGTTTCGGCCCGCGGCGTAAGGCGGTCGGGGGAGCGTGTCGAATATGCGCTGGCCGACTTCGGCTACACGTACCGCCACTCCGAGGCGCCGGCCGACATCATCTGGCTGGAGGCGACCTATCGCGGCACGCCCGCCGATCCAGAGGCCGTGTCGGCGAAGATCGCCGAGATCACTTCGCGCCGCGAACAGACCCAGCCGATCCGCGAGAAGACCGGCGGCTCGACCTTCAAGAACCCGCCCGGCCATTCGTCCTGGAAACTGGTCGACGAAGCGGGCTGGCGAGGCAAGCTGTTCAGGGCCACCGGCGGCGGGGCCATGTTCAGCGAGCTGCACAGCAACTTCATGATCAACCCGGGCGAGGCGACCGCCGCCGATATCGAGGGCTTGGGCGATACCGTGCGCGCGGACGTTCAAAGTAAACTGAACGTAAACCTCGAATGGGAGATCAAGAGGATCGGCCGCCCGCTTTGAGTTGATCCCCCGATGACCCGCCCGTTCGCAGACCTGCACGTCGCCGTCCTGATGGGCGGGCTGTCGTCCGAACGGGAGGTCTCCCTGAGTTCGGGAAACAAATGCGCCGACGCCCTGGAAGGGCAGGTGGCGAAGGTCACCCGCGTCGATGCCGGACGCGACCTCGCCCAGGTGCTGGCGGATCTGAAACCCGACGTCGTCTTCAACGCCCTGCATGGCGAATGGGGCGAGGATGGCTGCGTCCAGGGCGTGCTGGAAACGCTGGGCATTCCATACACCCACTCGGGCGTGCTGGCCTCGGCCCTCGCCATGGACAAGGACAAGTCCAAGGCCGTGCTTCGCGCCGCCGGCGTCATCGTACCCGGCGGCGGTCTGTTCGACCGGCATGAGGTGGCCCGCCGTCACGTCATCGCCCCGCCCTACGTCATCAAGCCGAACGCCGAGGGCTCCTCGGTCGGCGTCTATCTGGTGCGGGAGGGCGAAGACCCCTGCGCCGCTCCCGGCGAGGCCGCCTGGACGTATGGCGAACAGGTGATGGTCGAGCCCTTCATCGCCGGCAAGGAACTGGCCGTCACGGTGCTTGGGGAGAAAACGGGGCCGCGGGCGCTGACGGTAACCGACATCACGCCGCACAAGGGCTTCTACGACTACGAGGCCAAATACGCTCCGGGCGGCTCCAGCCACGTGCTGCCGGCGGTTCTTCCGCCGCATGTGTTCGAGAAGGCGCTCCGGGAATCCGAGCTGGCGCACACGGCCATGGGTTGTCGCGGCGTGTCGCGATCGGACTTTCGTTATGACGATATTAAGGACGATCTGGTCCTTCTGGAGGTCAACACCCAGCCCGGCATGACGCCGACCTCGCTCAGTCCCGAGCAGGCCGCGTTCGTCGGAATGGACTATAAAGCATTGGTGCGGTGGATGGTGGAGGACGCCTCATGCCCGCGGTAGTTCGCGGCGGTCGGCGACAGAGTTCGAACCAGCCTGCAAAACGCGGCGCGGCTCCCCGGTCACAGGGGCGCGGACGCGCGCCCCGCAACGCTCCGGCCACGCCGGGCAAGATGGCGGCGCTGGGCCGCCTCGACCTGTCTCCGCGCGCGGTCATCATCTCCATCGTCGCCGGCGTCGCCCTTCTCGCGGGCGTTCTGGCGACCGGAGCGCGCGCCGAACGCATCGGCGCCTCGTTCAGCCATGGCGTCGACGGCGCCGCAGCCGGCATGGGGCTGAAGCTCGAGAAGGTCTTCATCGAGGGGGAGTCCCCCGAGGCGACCGCCACCATCCAGCGCGCCGTTCAGCTGTACGCCGACCAGCCCATGACCTCGATCAATCTCGACGCCGTGCGCAAGCGGGTCGAGGCGGTGGGCTGGGTCAAGGGCGCGCGCGTGGTGCGCCTGCTGCCCAACACCCTGATCGTCCATGTCACCGAGCATGACCGTCTGGCCGTCTGGCAGGCCGGCGGGCGCAACATGGTGATTGACAGCCATGGCTCGGTCATCGCCGGGGCCGACGCCGGCCGCTATCCCAATCTTCCGCTGGTCGTCGGCAAGGGCGCCGAACAGGCCGCCTCCGAGGTCCTGCCGCTGATCGCGCAACGGCCCGGCCTGCAGGCGCGGGTCGAGGCGCTGGTGCGTGTCGATGAACGCCGCTGGGACCTGAGACTGAAGGACGGCAGCCTGATCCAGCTGCCCGCCACCGACCAGGACGCCGCCCTGATCCAGCTCGACGCGCTGGACCAGCGCGAACGGCTGCTGGAGCTCGGTTTCGACCGCATTGATCTGAGAACGCCGGGGGAGGTCGCCGTCCGGCCCTCCGCCGGCGCCGCGTAGGGTAGGGGACTTATATGGCCGGACGGTCTGTCGATAAAACCGTGGACGGCGCCAAGGGCGCCGCTGGACGCGCGCCCGTTGTGGCGGCGCTTGATCTGGGTCAGTCCAAGGTCGCCTGCTTCATCATGAAGCCGGAGGGCGTCCGTCACGCCGACCGCACCATCCGCGTCGCCGGGGCCGGGCACGTCCAGTCTCGCGGCGTGCGCGGCGGCGGCATCGTCAATATGGATGAGGCCGCGCAGGCCATCGGCCACGCCGTCGAGCGCGCCGAGCGCGCCGCCGGCTCACCGGTTTCTGGCGTGGTCGTCACCACGGCGATCGGCCAGATGGCCAGCCACCGCGTGCAGGCCCGGGTCTCGCTGGGCGCCACGCCGGTCGGCGACGCCGATCTTGCGCGCGCCATCGCCATGGCCCTGGCCCAGATCCGCCTGCCCAACCGCCGCCCGATCCACGTCCTGCCGATCGCCTGGTCGGTGGACGGCGCGCGCGGCGTGCACGACCCCCGCTCGATGAAGGGCCATTCGCTGGGCCTCGACCTGCTGGTCGTCTCCATGGCCGAGGGCGCGTTCAACGGCCTGAGTCACTGCCTCGAACTGGCGCATCTCGACCTTCAGGGCGTCGCCTCGGCGCCGGTGGTGTCGTCGCTGGCGGCGCTGGAAGACGACGAGATGGATCTCGGCTGCGTCTGCATCGACATGGGCGGCGGCTCGACCTCGGCGGCGGTCTGGGGCGGGCGCTCCCTGCTGCACATCGAATCCCTGAACGTCGGCGGCGATCACGTCACCGCCGACATCGCGCGCGGCCTGTCCACCTCCAAGGCGGGCGCCGAACGCCTCAAGACCCTGCACGGCTCGGCCATGGCCAGCGCCAACGAGGACCGCGAGATGCTGGAGGCCCCGCCGCGCGGCGAGGACCCGTCGGCCGGTCCCATCTTCGTCCAGCGCGCCATGCTGAAAACCGTCATCGCCCCGCGGGTTGAGGAAACCCTCGAACTGCTGCGTGACCGCCTGCGCAACGCCGGCGTTGGCCTGGAGCCCGGCGCTGGTCTGGTCCTGACCGGCGGCGCCAGCCAGCTGAATGGCGTGCGCGAACTGGCTGTCCGCGTGTTCGACCGTCCCGTGCGTCTGGGCAAACCCCAGCGCGCGCCCCACCTGGCCGACGCCGCGTCAGGCCCGGCCTTCTGTTCCGCCGCCGGCGTCCTCCTGCGCGCCGCCTACGGGCCGCGCGAAGCGGTTTCGGCCCGCAAGCTGATGTCCCGACAACTTTCGGCTGCAGATGCTCCGCGCATCCATCAGGGCGGGATTGTGGCGCGCGCTGCAGGCTGGCTGCGCGAAAACCTCTGAAAGGTCCGGCGACGAGCGTGCGCGGCCAGTCGGGCGGCGCCGCCTCGAACGGAGAGGTCATGGCTTCAGATGTCTGCGGCGGTCAGCGTTGCGGGCGTGTTCGCACGTGCGAGCCTGCCGTGAGGGAAGCCTTGAGTCCTGCGAATTGGCGGTCCTGACGGGCGATTTCCGCTTGTAGCTTGAGTGTCGGGACTGTGTCCAGATTGTAACAACCGGGGCCCGGATTGGACGCTAAGCGGCCACAATGCTTGCTGCGCGGGTCTTTGCTGTTAGCGTGGAAGTCCGAAGCAGAATCCGTCTCCACGGCGGGCGTTGCCTATTGCATCCATTCCTTGGTTGGGGCCAAAGCACCATGCTACTCAAGCGCAAGTTCCTTTTTAGCTCGACGATCCTCGCGGGCGTCATGGCTGTCACCGCTCCGGCGTTCGCCCAGAGCCAGCTGCCGGCCGTGAACGTCCAGGGTCAGGCTGACCAGGACGCCACAGACATCGGTGAAGTCGTTGTTACCGGTTCGCGCATCCGCCGCGACCCCACCAACGCTCCGACCCCGCTGATCCAGGTTTCGCGCGACGAACTGCTTGAGACCGGCCAGTCCACGGTCATCGACTACCTGGCCACCATCCCGGCCCTGTCCAACTCGGTCGTTCCTTCGGACACGACGGGTTCGGGTCTGGGCGACGGCGGCCTGTCGCTGGCCAACCTGCGCTCGCTGGGTTCCAACCGCACCCTGACGCTGGTTGACGGCCGTCGTCACGTTGGTTCGAACGGCGGCTCGCTGGCCGTCGACGTCGACACCATCCCGCGTCTGCTGATCGAAAACATCGAGATCGTCACCGGCGGCGCGTCGTCGGTTTACGGCGCTGACGCCGTCTCCGGCGTGCTGAACTTCGTCCTGCGCAAGGACTACGAAGGCGCCGAAATCGACGCCAACTACGCCATGATCAACGAAGACGGTCAGGCCTCCTACCGGATCTCGGCCCTGGTGGGTCACAACTTCTTCGACGACCGCCTGAACGTCTACGCTCACGGCGAGTACGAGTTGCAGGAAGAAGTCACGTCGCTGGACATCGACTGGATCCGCAATGGCAAGTACCTGCTGGGAATCGACGCGGATCCGACCAACGCGACGATCGGGCCGCGCTTTGACGGCATGCTGGACTCCGCGCTGTTCACCAACGTTCGCCGCATGGATCGGCCTCGGTGGGGCCAGACCACGCTCGTGCACGGCACCGCTCTAAGCCCTCTGAACGATCCCGACCAAGCTGCCTTCTCCAACGGCTTGAACCGCGACGCCTGTACGTTCACCTACGCGGCGAGCTGCTATGCGGTCGAGCCGGGCAAGACGTTCTGGTACGAAGGCAACACTGCCCGTCCGGCCAACTTCGGCACGCGCGTCGGCGGAACCGGCATCAGTCGCCCCTACAACATTGGCGGCGATGGTGTGAACGCGGCCGACTTCTCCACCGGTTCGCGGGTTCCGGAGTCTGAATCGGCCCGCTTCCAGTTCGGCGCAACCTTCAACGTCAGCGACAGCGTCGAAGCCTACCTCGAAGCCAAATACGTCAGCGAAGACACTTTTGACGTCTCGCAGCCGACCTTCTTCGACATCGATCTGGACAACACCTCGTACTCGCCGACCCAGCTGAACTCGGTCTGGAGCACGTCCGGTCAGGATCTGCGTTGGGATGACAACGCCTTCCTGCCCGCCAACGTCAAGGCCGCGATCGCGAACAACATCCTCATTCGCTACAGCGATCCGACGAACACCACGGGCAGCACGTCGACCGGTGGAACTCCGATCACCGGACCGGGCTCCGCTGCGCAACTTGCTCGTCACTCGATGTTCGGCCCGGACCGCACGCAGACGAACGAGCGCATCGTGCAGCGCTACGTTGCGGGTCTGCGCGGCTCGTTCGACACCCTCGGTTTCATCAACGATATCAACTGGGATCTGGGCTATACCTACGGCCAGGTCGAGGTTGAGAACGTGGAGCGTGGCGTCGACGTCCTGCGCTTCGGCCTCGCAGCCGACGCCGTCTTCGACACCGCCGGCGTCGTCAACGGCACGCCGGGCCAGGTTGTCTGCCGCGCCCAGCTGATCGACGCCCTGGGTCTGCCGACCACCTACAACGCGGTGGGCCAGCAGTTCTCGGGCGAGGACATCCGCAACATCCAGGGCTACGGCCAGGCGGCGATCGACGACTGCCGCCCGCTGAACGTGTTCGGCGCCGGGAACCAGAGTCAGGAAGCGCTGGACTACATCGACGCGTCCATCGCCATCACCGAGAAGAACGAACAGGAGCAGTTCATCGGCTCGGTCTCGGGTCAGCTGTGGGATCTCTTCGGCGCCGGCGCGATCGGCGTCGCCGTCGGCGGCGAACATCGCCGCGAATACACTGAAGCCATCGGTCGTGACGCCACCACCAATGGCCGCTACCTGTTCCTGAACACCGGCCCCGACTTCACGGGCGTCGAGTACACCAGCAACGAACTGTTCGCCGAACTGTCGCTGCCGCTGTTCCGCGACAGCTGGATGGGTGAATACGCCGAACTGAGCGGTTCCTACCGCTGGGCCGACTATTCGACCGTCGGCGAGACGGACGTCTATGGCGTGAACCTGGTCTACCGTCCGATCCAGGACATCACCTTCAAGACCAGCTTCAACACCTCGATCCGGGTGCCGGACCTCGGCGAAAACTTCTCGCCCCCCGGCGAGACCTTCGCCAACGCCTTCACCGATCCGTGCGACACGCGCCAGATTACCGCTCTGCTTGACCCGGAAATCCGCGGCTATCGCATCGCTAACTGCCAGACCTTGGCAGCCGCTGACGGCTTCGCGGGTGTCTTCGACTTCGGCGGGGCGACGACGACCACGGCCGACGACTTCCGTCCCAGCTACACCTCGGGCGTGTCCGGCAACATCGGCGGCAACCCGAACCTGAGCCCGGAAACGTCGGAATCCTTCACCATCTCGGCGGTGATCGAACCCCGGTTCATTCCGAACTTCAGCATGGTCCTCGACTACTACGAGATCGAGATCACCGACGCGATCGGCTTCCCGAGCGCCCAAGGTCTGGCTGAACAGTGCGTCAGCTCGGGTCCCGTGCTCAACCCGATCGCCTGCGCCCTGGTCTTCCGCGACTCGGGCGGCGCCGGCGCCACCAACCAGTTCCGCGTCGGCGGTCCGGCTCCGCAGGGCGGCTTCCTGCAGATCCCGATCAACTTCGCCCGACTGGAAACCCGCGGTCTGGACTTCAGCGCGCGCTACCAGCTCGACACCGAAGAAACCTTCGGCCGCAACTGGGGCACGTTCACCTACTCGATCGGCGGTCTGTGGCTGATCCAGCAGGACAACTTCACCAGCACCGCGAGCCCGAACATCTACACCCCGCTGGGCTCGAGCCTGTTCTACCCGCGTGTGCGCTTCACCTCGCGCCTCACCTGGGCTCCGACGGAAAATCTGGCCATCACCTGGCTGGCGGACTGGCAGTCGGCGCAGGACATCGTCGAGTACCGCAACTTCGTCAGCGACGGGGACAACCGCCCGGTCGAATACCTGCGCACCGACGACTACGTGCGCAACGACCTGACGGTCCGGTGGAATGTGACGGATGAGGCGGAACTGCGGTTCGGCGTCACCAACATCTTCGACGCCGAGCAGTCGCCGTGGCTGGGGACGACGCTCTACTCGAACTTCGACCCCTACGGCCGTCGCTTCAACATCGGTCTCAACTACAAGTTCCAGTAAGCTTCGGCAGTCCGGAACAGGGAAGGGCGGCTCGCAAGAGCCGCCCTTTTCCTTTGCGGGGTGGGCACTGGGCCTGCCAGCTATGACTCGTTCCTAAACCGCTGAAGGCTGTGGCGTCGTGAAGTCGCAACCTGATCTTTCGTGGGTTCAGGCCGGGTTCTCCGCGCGGGGGCGATGCGGGCCGCGGCCATCGGGCTGCTCCTATCAGGGCAAGCGCTCCCGGCATCCGCAGTCTCCCCCGGGATAGTCTGATCCAATAAATAATTACGCAATTACAATGGTGTGACCGAAGAAGAACACCGGCGCCAATGTCGACGAAAATGTGACGAACACGGTTGCGCGAACGAGGCCCCCTGGTGCGTAAGGCGAAATATGCGGTGTCCGGATCGGCTGCTGCTTTCACCTTTGGGGGACTTCAAAATGCGAACCGCACGCCAACTTCTTTTCGGCACGACAATCCTGGCGGGGGCCTTGGCCCTGGCCGCGCCGTCTTTCGCCCAGACGGTGGCGCCCGCTCAGGCGACGGCTCCGGCCCAGCAAGAGGCCGATGACGAAGCGGCGGAACTGGAAGAGGTCATCGTCACCGGTTCTCGCATCGCACGTCCCCAGTACGACGGCGTTATTCCAGGCGTGCAGGTCACGGACCAGGACATCGAAGAGCGGCTGTTCACAAACGCCGGCGACATTCTGAACGACGTGCCGCTTGTCGGGGGTGGGGCCAACCTGAACGGCACCAACGGCGGCCAGACGGCGTCGCTGGGGGTTACCTATATCGACCTGCTGAACCTCGGCACGGCGCGGACGCTGACCCTCGTCAATGGCAGACGTTTCGTTTCCAACAACTCCGCGACGATCTTCGTGAACGCGAACGAGACGGGATCCCAGGTCGACGCTTCGACCATCCCCGTCGCCCTGATTGATCGCGTCGACATCCTGACGGTCGGCGGCGCGGCCGCCTACGGCGCCGATGCCGTGTCGGGGGTCGTGAACTATATCCTGAACGATGACTATGAAGGCGCCGAGGTCACGATCCTCGGCGGACAGACATTCGAGTATCAGGACGCAGGCCGGTTCTCCATCAACGCCACGGCAGGCTCGAACTTCCTGGATGACCGACTGAATGTGGCCGTGTCCGGCGAATACAGCGACATCGACGGCGTTCAGGGCACTGCACGGGATTTCCGGGCTGACAGTCAGGGCGGGCTGTCGAACTTCGCAAACGGCGGGGTGCGGAATCCGGCTTTTGTGCCGGGTCGCATCGGCTCTACCGCATTTCTCCCGGGCAACGCCGACGGTATCAGCGGCACCATTTTCGACCGCTCCCTTCGCCAGGTGAACCAGTGGTATGGCGGTGTGGTGTTCAACACGGTGGCCGGCAGCGGCGCCTCCGAAGCGACGATCACGCAGCCCGGTTTCGGGCGGATTGCCCCGGCGGCGTCCTCCAACATTACCGGCACGTTCCAGCAAATTCCGGGTGCGCCCAACCTGTGTAACGCAGGCGCATTCTCCGGCGCCCAGGCGCAAGCTGCCGCGGCGGCCAACTCGCGCGTGTGCAATTTCGCACCCGCCAGTCTTCCCGGCACGACCACCGCGCAACAGGACGCCAACGCTGACCGGGTGTTCGCCTTCTACGGCGTTGCCGCTCCGACCGGGACGGCTGCCGAACGGCGCGCGGCCGCACTCGCCATTCTCCAGCAACGCAACCCGACGGCGCGCGAGTACTACGCCGCCAACCCGAACACGCCGCTGAACGCCTTCCTCGGGAGCTTCCTGGCGGGTCTGCCGGACATCGCGAACACGGGCGTGGGTGCGGGAATGCTGACCCGTCTCGCAGTGCCGCTTCGGTTCAACCGCGACGGAAACCTCGAAACCTTCGAGTACGGAGACACCACGCCGACGACGGGCGGAACCTTCGCGACTTCCGTCGGCGGGGACGGTGCGAACAGGGCTGACGCCGCCATCCTTCGCGTCGAGCAACAGCGCTACGTCGCCAATGCGATCGCGAACTACCAGATCACTGATGACATCCGGTTCTTCACGGAAAACCTCTATTCAGACATCAAGGTGACCAACCCGGTTGGGAACGGGGGGCTCTTCAACGGGGTCTCGTCGGCCTCGACCGAGAACGCGGCGATCCTCGTCAACATCAACCACCCGTTCCTGTCCGCGCAGAACCGGTCCGCGCTTCAGGCGGCCGGCATCACCGGAAACTTCACGGTGTCGCGCTACAACGAGGACATCGTCAACGACCTCAGCCAGATCAGCACCAACGAGACGATCCGGTCTGTGAACGGCTTCAACGGGCGGTTCTCGATGCTCGACCGGGATTTCACCTGGGAGTTGTCTCACACCTACGGCAAGGCCGAGACGAACGTCGAGTTCACCGGTATCAACGACGTCGCCTTCGCGCTCGCCATCGACGCCGTTGATGTGGGCGGAACGGTCCGATGCCGCGCCCAGCGGGATGGTCTGTCAGCCTATCTCGCCTCCTATGGCGGGCAGATCCCGGGGACACAGGCGAACGTCATCAGCCGCGTCGGTACGGATGGCGTCCGCGAGCAGGTGGTGTTCCAGACCAACGCAACCCAGGCGCTGGTCGATGCCTGCCAGCCGCTGAACATCTTTGGCGAGGGGCGTGCGTCCCAGGCGGCCAAGGACTACGTCAGCGTCCGGAACCTGTTCACCAACGTGTCCACGCAAAACTTTACGCAGGCGATCCTGACCGGGGAAGTGTTCGATCTGCCCGCAGGCCCCTTGCAGTTCGCTGTCTCCGGCGAACTCCGCAAGGAAGAGCTGGCCTACACGGTCGACGAAATCACTCGCATCGGCGCCACGCGCTCTGCGCCTTCCGCGACGACCTTCGCCGAAGTCGAGACGAAGGAGGGCGGTCTCGAGCTTCGGATTCCCGTCTTCGGCAACGGGTTCGAAATGCCGTTCTTCAAGTCGCTCGAGCTCAATCCGTCGATCCGTTACTCGCAGATGGACGGGTCCGCGCCTGACTTCCGTGACACCACCGGCGCCCTGCGCAGCCCCAGCTATGATGGGGATGTCGCGGAAATCTATACCTTGGCCGCAACCTGGGAGCCGATGGACGGTCTGCTGCTCCGCGGCAACATCTCGAAGTCGGTCCGGCAGCCCAGCATCGTTGAACTGTTCCTGGGTGGACAACCGTTCTTCACCACGGCGACCGATCCGTGCTCCACGGCCAACATCGGCGCCGGCCCGGCGCCCGCTGCTCGCCGCTCGAACTGCATCTCCGATGTGCTGCGAAGGGCGACCGCGAACGGCGGCCAGTTGAACACCGCCACGGGTCCCGTGTCGATTACCGACCGGGCCACGGCGGAGGCGTTCCTGAACACCCAGTTCACGCCCTCCGGTGCGTCGTTCACGGGTCTGATCTCCGGCACCCAGGCGCTTGTGCCGGAGGAAGGCGACTCCTTCACCTACGGGTTCGTCGCCACGCCGTCCTTCATTCCCGGCCTGATCTTCGCCGCCGATTATCTGGAAATCACCGTCACCAACGCTCTGGGCCCGCTGCTGGCGACGCCCGCCGCGCAGTACTGCTACGACGATCCCAACGCGTTCGCGACTCCGACCGCGCCCGACAACAGCGGGACGATCGGCGTCAACAGCTGCGCGGGCATCCGCCGCGACGCCAGCTTCAACTTCAACGACGGCTTCGAGCTGCCCTTCTTCAACCTGGGCGGCACCCGCGTGAAGGCGATCAACTCCAACTTCAGCTACTCCGTGGACATCGCGGATGTCATGGGCGCTGATCAGGACCTGGGCACCTTCGGCCTGCGCGGGAACGTCTACTACCTGCTCGAGTATTCGACTTCGGGTAGCGGTGAGTTCGACGACACCGTTTCGGCTGAAGACACCCTGGCCAATCCGGTCTGGTCGACGCAGCTGACCGCGCTCTGGAACAAGGGGCCGTTCAACGCGCGCTGGACCACGGAAATCCAGGACGAGACGGTTATCAAGTCGGCGGGGACCCCGATCAACTTCGAAACCCAGAACATTTTGGGCTACGAGGGCTATATGCAGCATAGCCTGTCGGTGGGTTACGATATCACCGAGAGCACGCGCGCTCAGTTGGTCATCGACAATGTGACCAACGAAAAGGCCTTGGGGCAGAACGGCTACTACACCAACAACATCATCGACAATATCGGTCGGCGCTGGACTGCGTCGCTGCAAATGCGCTTCTAGTCGGTCAGAACATCTGAACGGGAAGGGCCGGGCGCACATGCGCCCGGCCCTTTGTCGTTGCGACGAAGATCATCCATCCACATGGAAAACTGTGGTGAAGGTTAACGAAATCCGTGGCCTCGGGCCCGACTCAGCCTATCGGGTAACACTCCCTTAAGCAGTTCAGGTGTTTCCTTAACGCGCTCATAACCAATGCGAATCGGCGGGGAATCGCATCGGGGTACGGCAAGGGCAGGGTCGGATAAGGTCGGATAAAATTATGTCTCTCTCGCTGGTGCGTCCGCAACACACGGAACTGAAGCCCCGTATCGTCGTCTTCGGCGTCGGTGGAGCCGGCGGGAACGCCGTCAACAACATGATCGACGCCGGCCTTGAAGGGGTCGAGTTCGTCGTCGCCAACACAGACGCGCAGCATCTGTCGTTCGCCAAGACCGACCGCCGCGTCCAACTGGGCGAGACCATCACGCAAGGCCTGGGCGCCGGCGCCCATCCCGAGGTCGGCATGAACGCCGCCGAGGAATCCGCCGAAGAAATCTACGGGCACCTGGACGGCGCCCACATGGTCTTCATCACGGCCGGCATGGGCGGTGACCAAGCCCTTCACCTTCGAAGGCCGCCACCGCATGCGTCTGGCCGATGCGGGCATCGCCGAGCTGCAGCGCTACGTCGACACCCTGATCGTCATTCCGAACCAGAACCTGTTCCGCGTCGCCAACGAACGCACGACCTTCGCCGACGCCTTCGGCATGGCCGACCAGGTSCTGCACTCGGGCGTGCGCTCGATCACCGACCTGATGATCCTGCCGGGCCTGATCAACCTCGACTTCGCCGACGTCCGCGCCGTCATGTCCGAAATGGGCAAGGCGATGATGGGCACGGGCGAGGCCACGGGCGACGACCGCGCCCTCATGGCGGCCCAGAACGCCATCGCCAACCCGCTGCTCGACGAGACCTCGCTGAAGGGCGCCAAGGCCGTGCTGGTGAACATCACCGGCGGCATGGACATGACCCTGCTGGAAGTCGACGAGGCCGCCAACGCCATCGCCGGCGAGGTGGACGCCGACGCCAACATCATCTTCGGCGCCGCCTTCGACCCGGCCCTGGACGGCAAGATCCGCGTCTCGGTCGTGGCCACGGGCATGGAAGATCTGGCCGCCGCCAAGGGCGCGCCCTCGACCGGAACCTCGGCCTTCGACCGCCGCCCCGCCGCGCCCTACGCCGCCTCGCGCGCCGAGCCCGTCCGTCACGAGCCGGCCCGCAGCGAACCCGTTCGCGCCGAAGCCCCGCGCCAGACCGAGGCCGCGCCGATCGTCCCGACCTTTCAGTCCGCCCAGCCGACCTACGGGACTGCGGTCCGCGCTCCCGAGCCGCGCCCGGAACCCGTGATCCACGTCGCCGAGGACCGCGCGCTGGAGCCGATCGTCGATCCCTGGGTCGAGGAATACGAATCCTCGCCGCGCGCCCGCACGGCCGCGGAAACCACGGCGCCCGTGGCCCAGGGCGACCTGTATATGGACCGCTCGGCCGACCGCGCTCCGGAACCGGAAACGCGCCGCGAAGAGCCGGCGTACGAGGAATACGACGACCGCGACCATCGCAAGTCGGGCTGGAGCCTGTTCGGCCGCGGCAAGCGCCAGCCCGCGCAACCGACCTATCCGCAGTCGCGTCAGACCGAGTCGCGCATGACCGAAATGCGTCCCACGACCCAGGTCCAGCCGTCGCCGGAGCCCGAGCTGGGCCCCGCGGAAGACGATCTGGAAATCCCGTCGTTCCTGCGCCGCCTCGCCAACTGAGGCTGTTCGACTGACCTGAGGAAGGCGCCGGAGCTGTCGCTTCGGGGCTTTTTCTTGTCCGGCACGGTTACCGAAACCGAAACAATCGGAAACCCTACTTTCATTTCGCTGTTGCCACGCCCCCGCTAGACGGTTGCTGGGGCGCAATCCGCACACGCGGCGAGCGCTGTAATTGTTGAGAGTTCGAGTTTGCCGGTCAGCTACGACCATCGCCAGAAGACCACCGTCGCCCCCGCGATCATCGCGGGCGTGGGCGTGCACACGGGCGACCGGGTGCGTCTGGCCGTGCGTCCGGCCCCGGTCGGTACGGGCATCGTCTTCGTGCGCACCGACATCAAGGACCGCGACAACCGTATTCCGGTCTCGGGCGAGGCGGTCGTCGACGCCCGCCTGAACACCATGATCGAGAACGCCGCCGGCGTGCGCCTGTCGACCATCGAACACCTGATGGCCGCCTTCGCCGCTCTGGGCGTGTCGAACGCCGTGGTCGAGGTGGATGGACCCGAACTGCCGATCCTCGACGGTTCGGCGCTGCAGTTCGTCCAGCTGCTGGACCGCGCCGGCTTCCGCCGTCAGGAAGCGGCTGTCCGCTATATCGAGATCCTCGAGCCGATCCGGGTGCAGGAAGGCGACAAGTCCGCCGCCCTGCTGCCCTGCGACCGCTATGAGATGCGGTTCGAGATCGACTTCGACACGCCGGTCATCGGCAATCAGGTGGTGGACTTCGTCGTCGACGAGGAAACTTTCCGCAGCGAGATCATGGCCGCCCGCACTTTCGGCTTCGCCCATGAGGTCGAGGCCCTGCGGCGCGCCGGTCTGGCCCGCGGCGGTTCGCTGGAAAACGCTGTGGTCATCGACGGCGACCAGATCCTGAACCCCGGCGGCCTGCGGATGGAGCGCGAGTTCGTCAAGCACAAGNCGCCGCGCGGTCGTTCTCGGTCTGGCCCGCGGCGGTTCGCTGGAAAACGCTGTGGTCATCGACGGCGACCAGATCCTGAACCCCGGCGGCCTGCGGATGGAGCGCGAGTTCGTCAAGCACAAGGCGCTGGACGCCATCGGCGACCTGTATGTGCTCGGCGCTCCCCTGCTGGGCCGATATGAGGGCGTCAAGGCGGGGCACGCCATCAACAACCTGCTGGTCCGCGAACTGCTGGCCAATCCGCAGGCATGGCGTGAAGTGACCAGCGCGCCCGAACTGGCGATGGCGGGCTGAGCCAGCCTGTGATCAGCGCAGGCTGATCGCGCTCATCAGCCGGCCGAAGTCCGGCTCCCCGTTCAGAAACGCCCGGCGGTTCGAGAAGAACTGCGCCTCGTCCGTGCGCGTGTCGTGACCGGTCCATGCCGCGTCGCCGACGCCGGCCTGCTCCAGCCGCCACAGCACGAAGCCGGGCAGATCGAACAAGCGTTTGTCTGCGGTCGCCCCGGGCGCGAAGAAGCGGCCGCCGCCGGGATCGTGGTGGTCGAACCGCTCCTCGAAGTCCGCGCCCACCTCATAGCTTGCCTGGGCGATGCAGGGGCCGACGACAGCGACTATGCGGCGCGGCTCGGCGCCGAGAGCCTGCATGGACGCAACCGTGGATGAAACGATCCCGCCCAGCGCGCCCTTCCAGCCGGCGTGGGCGGCGCCGACGACCCCGGCCTCGGGATCGGCCAGCAGCACGGGCGCGCAGTCCGCGGTCAGGACGGCGCAGATGACGCCCGGCGTGGCGGTGACGGTGGCGTCCCCCTCGGGCCGATCGCCCTTCCAGCCGGCCACGGCGACGCGGGCGAGGCTGGAGTGGATCTGGTAGCAGGCGGCGAAGTCGTCGGGACGCCCTCCCATATACGCCGCCACACGCTGTCGGTTCTGGGCGACGGCGGCAGGGTCGTCGGTGGACCCGAGGCCGGTGTTCAGGCTGTCGTAGATGCCAATGGAGACGCCGCCCTGACGCGTGAAGAAGCCGTGGCGCACGCCCGCCTTGTCGAGCAGCGGATGGGTGATGGGTTCCAGCGTCATGCTCAGTCCTCGAAGCCCGGGACGACCAGGGTGCGGGGCGAGAAGACCGCGCAGGCCTTGAACAGCGTCCCCATCTGGTCCTCGGCGGTCAGACGGGCCAACTGGCGCTCGATGACGGGCGCCGCGTCCGGCCGTCCCGACTTCAACCGGTCGGCGCGGGCTTCGATCCCCAGAAGCCGCAGGAATTCGCCCTGACCGACGGCGCCGGTCACATCAGCGCCTGCGCGGATAGCGGCCTCCTGCACGGTCGGGAAGTCCGCCCACTGGGTCAGGTCGGCCTCGCCGGGCGTCGCGAGCGGATCGACCTTCTGGTGCCGCCTCAGGGCCTGAAGCGTGTCGCCGGCCTCGGGCTTGGCCCGGCCATAGTCGATCAACAGGGCCGCGCCCGAGGCCGCCTTGATCAGGCTCGCCACGTCGCGGCCGAAGGCGGCCTGCTGCTCCGAAATCTCGACCGTCTGGCCCGGCTCAACCTCGAAGGCCGGCCGGGTGAAGCCGCCGGTGATCCGCACCAGACCAAAGGTCAGCCCGCCCGCGTCGGTGACGCCGACGCGCCGCTCGGCCCAGCCGTCCTCCGTTTTCACAAACTGGCGCGCGGGCAGGCAGTCCAGCACCTCGTTGGCGATCAGGATGACGGGGGCGTCGGTCTCGACGCTGTTCAAATCCTTGACCCAGCGGGGGTGGACGTCGCTGTCGTTCAGCATCCGCGCCTGGGCCGCGCGAAGGGGCGGGCTGGGCTCGATCAGGACCAGATCGACGGCGGCGAGGAAGTCCGGCGCCAGCCTCGCCGCGCGCAGGGCGTCGGCCATCAGGGTGCCGTCGCCGGGCCCGACCTCGACCAGCCGGACGCGCTCGGGCGCACCCAGCCTCTGCCACAGCTCGATGGCCCACAGGCCGATCAGCTCGCCGAACATCTGGCTGATCATGGGCGCGGTGACGAAGTCGCCGGTCGCGCCGATGGCGGGGCGGGTGGCGTAGTAGCCGCCCTCGGGGTCGTGCAGGCAGCGGGCGACGTAATCGGCGACCGTCATCGGCCCGGTCAGGGCGATTTCGCGCGACAGTCTGTCCGCAAGCGACATCAGGCGGCGGCGGGCGGCCGGCTCCATGCGCGCCAGATCAGGACGGCTCCGATGATCATCATCGGGATCGACAGGATCATGCCCATGGTCAGGCCGAGCGGCAGGTTGTCCAGACCGGCGTCAGGCTGGCGCACATTCTCCAGCAGGGCGCGGGACAGGCCGTAGCCGAACAGGAAGATGCCCGTCACATAGCCCGGCTTGCCAAGCAGCTTCGCCTTGTGGACGGCGAACCAAAGGACGGCGAAGAGCGCCAGACCTTCCAGACCGGCCTCGTACAGCTGGCTGGGGTGGCGCGGCACGTCTCCGGCGGGGCAGCCGTTGTAGAGACGGTAAATCCGGTCGTTGCAGAAGCGGACGGCCCAGGGGACGGTTGTCTCGCGGCCCCACAGCTCGCCGTTGATGAAATTGGCGAGACGACCGAAGAACAGGCCGATCGGCGCGGCGGGAGCGACCAGATCGCCGAGGCTGAGCAGCCCCACCTTGTGCCGCCATGCGAACCAGACGATCGCGATCGAGACGCCGATCAGGCCGCCGTGGAAGGACATGCCGCCGTCCCAAAGCCGGAACAGCGAGAGCCGTTCGCCCCAGTCGGCGCCGGTGAACAGCCGGCCGTACAACTCGGGCTGATAGAAGAGGGCGTAGCCGAGGCGGCCGCCGAGGATGATGCCGAGGGTGATGTAGAGGACCAGATCGTCCAGCTGCAGCGTCGTGACCGGCGGCTTGGCGGGCTGCCAAAGGGCGTTGGCCTTCATGAGACGCGAGGCGTACCACCAGCCCAGCACGATGCCGGCGACATAGGCCAGCGCATACCAGCGGATATCCAGCGGGCCGATGCTGAGCAGCACCGGATCGAACTCGGGAAATTGCACGGGCGCTCCTGACGGGTGTTCCAGCATGCGGTTTAGCAAGCGTCGCCGCGTGCGTCCCTGAAATTTCAGCAACACGTCATTCACGCGCGCCCAAATCAGGCCATAGATCGCACCGACAGCAAGGTTTCGTTCACCATATCGGCGGAACCTCGGTTAACCACGCTCGCGAGTGCGGGCCGGAGTGCATCCCATGCAGACGCGCAACCCCATCCTTGACGAGTTCGCCAAACTGACGACCGGCGCCATGGGTCTGGCCCAGGCCGCGGGAGAAGAGGCCAAGACCGCCTTCCGCGCCCAGACCGATCGCATGGTCGCGGAAATGGACCTGGTCCGCCGTGACGAGTTCGACGCCCTGAAAGCCGAGATCGCCGCCCTGCGGGCCGAGGTCGCGACGCTGAAAGCCCCTGCAAAGGCTGGAAAAAAGCCTGCCACGGGAACGTCCACAGCGTCGGTTCCCCCTCAGGACGCAGCCGGTTGAGCCGAATCTGCGAACCCGCCTACCGTCTGATGACAGGGCGTGAGTCGCGCCCGGAGAGTGCCTGATGGACGCTGTACGGCCCGAAGAAGTCGATGTTCCCTACGATCCGCTGGATGTCGTGGAACACGTCCTGGCTGGCGACTGGAAGGACTATGAGCTGTGGTTCGCCTGGCGGCCCGAGGGCGACTGCCTGCAGCTGTGCTGCGCTCTCGACCTGCAGGCGTCCAAGTCGCGCCGCGCCGCCGCCTATGAACTGGTCGGTCTGATCAACCAGCGTACCTGGATGGGCCATTTCGAGGTCTGGGCCGAGGACGGCGAGATCGTCTTCCGGCATTCGCTGGCCCTGCCGATGGGCGAGCGCCCGACCCTCGCCCAGGCCGCGTCGATGATCGACGCCGCAGTCGAGGCCGCCGACCGCTACTACCCGGCCTTCGACTTCATGATCCGCGGATCGAAGAAGCCGCAGGAGGCGATCGACGCCTGCCTGTTCGAGACCGTCGGCACGGCCTGACGGCCATGATCCCCTCTGCAACTTCCGGCCCCGTCGTCCTTCTGGGCTGCGGTCGGCTGGGTTCTGCGATCGTCGAGGGCTGGCTGAAGACAGGCGCGGTGGCGCCGTCGGACCTCATCATCCTCACGCCGTCGGAGAAGCCCGTCGCCGAACAGGCGCGGGCCCTCGGCGCGCGGGTCAATCCGCCACTGGAGGCGCTGGAAGCCGCGCGGGTTCTGGTGCTGGCGGTCAAGCCCGCGATGTGGCGGGCCGCCCTCGGTCCGCTGATCGTTCATCTGGGGCGCCGCACGCAGCTGGTTTCGGTCATGGCGGGCGTGCCAGCCGCTGACATAACTGCAGCCTCGGGTCGGCCGGCGGCGCGGGTCATGCCCACGACAGCAGTGGCACAGGCGCGCGGCGTGGCGGCCGTATGGTCGTCCGAGCCACAAGCGCGGGAGACAGCGCACGCCTTGTTCTCGCCCGTGGCCGACGTCGTGGATCTGGATGCCGAGGCGCAGGTCGACGCCGCGACAGCCGTAGCCGGCTCGGCTCCCGCCTTCATCTACGCCTTCGTACAGGCGCTGGCCGACGCGGGGCAGGGGGAGGGTTTGTCGGCTGAGGCGGCGTCGCGGCTGGCCCGGGGCGCCCTGCGTTCTGCAGGGGCCGGGGTCGAGACGGACGAAACGCTTGACGCCTTGATCGCCCGCATCGCTTCCCCGGGCGGCACGACCCGCGCGGGTCTGGACGCCATGTCGGACACCGGAGAACTGGAGCGAGCGGCGACCTCCGCGGTCACCGCCGCTGTCCGACGAGCGCGATCGCTCTAGCGGGTCTCGTAGCGGCCTTCGGCGAGATTGTCGGCCAGACGGCGATAGGCCCGGTCCGCGTCCTGCCAGGTGGTGAAGCCGCGCACGTCCGCAATATTATTCGAATACCAGTCGTAGGCGACCGGATGGATCAGGCCGTCGGCTGTCGTGACGTGCCCGGTGATGGTCGCGCCGCCGATGGAGATGCTGCGGATCCCGTCCAGGCCGGGTTCAGCGGCCATCTGCTGCGAGGTGGGGCGGTTCGGCTTCAGATCTGTCAGGGTCAGATTGACCTCGGCCCCGTCGAGGGCGCCGCGCCGCGCCAAGGTCTGACGCACAATGTCGGCAAGGCGCGAAGCCTGCTGCTCCACGTCGACCTCGCCCAGGTCGCGTGCAGAGCGGAGCACGTCGGGACCGAGCGTGATGTTGACGGAGGCGGGGTCGGCCATGGCGGGCGCCGCAAACAGGGCGAGGCCGGCGGCCAAGGGGGCAAGGAGAGCGAGTCTGGTCATCTTGATCCTCACTGACCCCCCCGGTCGGTACGGAAGATGACTCTTATGGCCACGCTTTGCCAGCGCAGTCGCAAAATTTGATCAGCCGGGCAGCCGGATCAGCGCCCGCAGTCCGCCCATGTCGCTGCGCTCCAGCGTGATGTCGCCGCCGTGACCGCGGGCGACGTCGCGTGCAATGGCCAGACCCAGACCGACGCCCTTGTGGTTCTGGTTGCGCGAGGCGTCGAGGCGCGAGAAAGGCCGGAAGGCTTCCTCGTGCATGTCCTCGGGGATCCCCGGGCCGTCGTCCTCGACCGCGATCTCGAGGCCGCCTGAAGGGAGGGCGCGCGCGCTGAGCCTGACGTGTTCGCCGTGGGCCGCCGCATTCCCGGTCAGATTGGCAAGCGCGCGCTTGAAGGCCAGGGGACGCAGGGACGCCGTCAGGTCGGCGGGCGCGATCACCTCGACCTCGGCCCCGCCGCGCCGGGCGTCCTCGCCGGCGGCGGTCAGAAGATCGGACAGGGAGACGGGCTGCGCCGCCTCGCCGGCCTCGCCCCGGGCGAAGGCGAGGTATTCGTCGATCATATGCTCCATCTCGTCCATGTCGCCGCGCATGGCGTCGGCGCGCTTGAACGGGGGCGCCAGGGCGAGTTCGAGCCGCAGGCGGGTCAGGGGCGTCCGCAGGTCGTGGCTGACCGAGGCCAGCAGGGCCGTGCGCTGGTCGATGTGGCGCTGGATTCGCTCGCGCATGGCGAGGAAGGCGACGGCGGCGGCGCGAACCTCGCGCGCGCCATGCGGCTTGAACCGCTCCTGGGTTTCGCCGCGGCCAAAGGCTTCCGCCGCCTCGGCCAGGCGTTCGATGGCGCGGACCTGATTGCGGATGAACAGGATGGCCACGCCCATCAGCAGGACGGTGGCGATCAGCAGCCACAGGACGAAGATGTGGGCTTGGGTGGCGACGGCGCGCTCGCGCGGGGCGATGATGCGCAATACGCCCTGCGGCTGCTGCACCCGGATGTCGACGTAGGCGGGGTAGCGGGTGGTGTCGAACCAGAAGGGCTGGTCCAGCCGCGCGGCCAAGGCCTTCTCCAGCGTGCGGTCCACGACCCCGACCGGGCCGCGACGGCTCTCGGCGGGCAGGGCCGCGCCGTCCTGCAGGGCGATGGACAGGGACATCGACCGCTGGGCCCGCTCGGAGATGACGGCCATGTTCCGCGGGGTCGGGTCGTCGGCGTAGCTCTCGGCGGCCCAGGCGACGTCGCCGGCGAGACCGTCGGACAGGCGGGCGGTCACCGTCTGCCAGTGCATGTCGAAGAAGGCCCAGGTGACGGCCACCTGCATGACCAGCACCGGCAGGACGATGATCAGCAGCGACCGGCCCCACAGCGAGGTCGGCAGACGCCGCTTCAGGAAACGCGGCCAGAGGCTGGCGGGAAGCAGCCTCATCGGCGCATCAGTCCGGRGCCAGCATRTAGCCSACGCCGCGCACGGTCTGGAGATAGCGCGGGTTCTTSGGGTCSGCCTCCAGCTTGCGGCGCAGGCGGGTGACCTGGACGTCGACGGCGCGGCCGGTGATGTCGGCGGTGTCGGGCGACAGGCTCATGCGCTCGACCGCCGAATGGGCGTGGATGGCGAGGGTCTTGAGAAGCTGGGCCTCGGCCTCGGTCAGGCGCTGGGGCTTGCCGTCCTTCGACAGCTCCAGCCGGCGGCGCAGGATGGCGTCGACCCGCAGCGCCAGTTCGCGCGGGTCGAAGGGTTTGGACATATAGTCGTCGGCGCCGCGCGACAGGCCCTCGATCCGGTCGTCAGGGTCGCCGCGCGCGGTCAGAAGGAGAACCGGGGTCTTCGACGTCTCGGCCTTGGACCGGACCCAGGTTGTCAGGTCGAAACCGCTTTCGCCCGGCATCATGACATCCAGCACGACGAGGTCGAATTCGATCAGCTCCATCATGCGCTTGGCGGCCGCCGCGTGGGCGGCGCCGGTGACGCGATAGCCTTCGCGGGCGAGGAACTCCTTCAGCAGCTCGCGGATGCGGTCATCGTCATCGACGACCAGCAGGTGCCGCCCGGCGCCCGGCCCCGCGATCGGGCCAGACCGGCCATAGGGACGCGCGTCGCTCATGCGGATGTGATCCGGCCGCTGCTCCAGGCGTTGACCTGAGCGGTTCGGAGGGCTCTAACCCGGTGACTTGCGCGGGAGACGTTATTCAATGGCCTTCGTTCCTATCGACGATCGTGACGGCTGGATCTGGCTGGACGGCGATTTCGTGCCCTGGCGCGAAGCCAATGTGCACGTTTTGACCCATGCGCTCCACTACGCGTCGTCGGTTTTTGAGGGCGAGCGGATGTACAATGGCCAGATCTTCAAATTGACGGAGCATACGAACCGCCTGTTCCGTTCGGCCGAGGTGCTCGACTTCCAGATTCCGTTCACGGTGGCGCAGATCAACGACGCCTGCAAGGAGACCTGCGCGCGAAACGGTCTGACCGACGCCTATGTCCGGCCCATCGCCTTCCGCGGCTCGGAACAGGTCAGCGTTTCGGCGCAGCAGACGCGCACCCGCGTGGCCATCGCGGTCTGGGACTGGCCCAGCTATTTCGACCCTGAGACCAAGGCGAAGGGCATCCGCCTGTGCTGGGCGCCCTACAAGCGGCCTTCGCCGGAAACCGCCCCGACCGAGGCCAAGGCCGCGGGCCTGTACATGATCGGCACCATCAACCGCCACTACGCCGAGGCGCGCGGATACGCCGACGCCATGCTGCTGGACTGGCGCGGCTATGTGGCCGAAGCGACCGGCGCCAATGTCTTCTTCGTGCAGGACGGCCGGCTGATCACGCCGCCCGCCGACGGTGCGATCCTGAACGGCATCACCCGCCAGACCGTGCTGGAGATGCTGGCCGCCCGCGGCCTCGAGGTCGAGGTGCGCCACGTCATGCCCGAGGAGCTGGCCGGGTTCAGCGAATGCTTCCTGTGCGGCACGGCGGCCGAGATCACGCCGGTGAGCGAGATCGGCGACGAACGCTTCACCCCGGGCGAGATCAGCCTCAGCCTGATGGATGAGTACAGCCGGCTGGTGCGCGGGCTCTAGCCCGGACTATTGCCAGACGGGCCCGCGTGGCGTTGAACGGACCATGACCGGCGGGGAGCCGGTCGGGGAAGGTCGTCCATGTTCAGCCTGCTGAATCTCCAGAGCCTGCTCGGGCTTGTCGTCATCATCGCGGCCTGCTGGGCGCTGTCCGAGAACAGGCGGGCCTTCCCCTGGCGGCTGACGCTGGGGGCGATAGCGGTGCAGGCGGCGCTCGTGCTGGCCCTGTTCGCCATTCCGGGCTCGCAGAACGTGCTTGCGGCGATCACGGGGGCCGTGGACGGGCTGGCGACCGCGACCAACCGGGGCACCCAGTTCGTGTTCGGCTATCTGGCCGGGGGCGACCAGCCCTATGCGGTGCAGAACGACGGCGCCCTGTTCACCTTCGCCTTCCAGGTCCTGCCGCTGATCCTCGTGATCTCGGCCCTGTCCGCCCTGCTGTGGCACTGGAAGATCCTGAAGTGGATCACCCACGGCTTCGGTATCCTGTTCCAGCGCACCATGGGTCTCGGCGGGGCCTCGGCGCTGGCGGTGGCGGCCAACATCTTCCTGGGCATGATCGAGAGCCCTATCGTGATCCGCGCCTATCTGGACAAGCTGACCCGGTCGGAGCTGTTCCTGATGATGGTCGTCGGCCTGGCCACGGTGGCCGGTTCGACGATGGTGGCCTATGCCGCCATCCTGTCGCCGGTGATGACCAACGCCGCCGGCCATGTGCTGGTGGCCTCGATCGTCTCGGCGCCAGCGGGCGTGCTGCTGGCCCGGATCATGATCCCCGAAAAGCCCGGCGAGGGCGGGGCGGTGGCCGACTATGACTCGGCGCTGAAGTACGACAGCGCCATCGACGCTATCGTCAAGGGCACCGCCGACGGGTTGATGGTGGTGCTGAACATCTCGGCGGTGCTGATCGTGTTCGTGGCGCTGGTCGCCCTGGTCAACGTCATGCTGGGCGGCTTCTGGCTGTTCGGGGATCACGTCACGGTCGAGCGGCTGCTGGGCTGGGCGTTCATGCCGGTGGCCTGGCTGACGGGCGTGGAGTGGTCGGAGGCGGGCAAGGCGGGCTGGCTGCTGGGCGTCAAGCTGACCCTGACCGAGTTCGTCGCCTTCATCGAACTGGGCAAGGTGCCGGCGGGCGAGATGAGCGAACGGACGCGGATGCTGATGACCTACGCCCTGTGCGGCTTCGCCAACATCGGCTCGGTGGGCATCACGGTGACCGGCCTCAGCGTGCTGATGCCCGAGCGGCGCGAGGAGGTGCTGGGTCTGGTGTGGAAGGGGCTGTTCGCCGGTTTTCTGGCCACGCTGATGACGGCCGCCATTGTGGGCGCGATGCCCGCCGCCATATTCCGCTGACGCCGGAGACAGCCCGATGAAGCTCTACACCTCGCACCGCGCCCCCAATCCCCGCCGCGTGCGTTGGGTCATGGCGGAGAAGGGCATCGCGGACGTCGAACTGGTCGAGATCGACATCATGGTCGGCGAGCACAAGACGGCGGAATACCGGGCCCGTGTAGGCGTGCCGCATGTGCCGGCGCTGGAGCTGGACGACGGCACGACGATCTCGGAATCGATCGCTATCGGCCGGTATCTGGAGGCGCTGTATCCGGAGCCCAACCTGTTCGGCGTCGATGCGCGCGAGCAGGCGGTGATCGAGATGTGGACCCGGCGGTGCGAGTTCTACCTCGCCAATCCCATCATGCTCAGCGTCAGGCATTCCCATCCGGCGCTAGCCGCGCTGGAAGCAACGCAGATGCCCCAGCTGGCCGACTACAACCGGGTCGCGGCCGAGAAATTCATGAAGACCCTGGACCGCCGGCTCGCCGAGCATGAGTTCCTCGCCGAGGACCGGTTCAGCATCGCCGACATCGTCGCCGTGGTCGGTCTGGATTTCGCGCGACTGATCAAATACCGGCCGCCCGAGGAGCTGACCCATCTGGCGCGCTGGCTGGAGACCTGCCGGTCACGGCCGGGGGCGAAGGCCGGGGCCTGACCGGGACGGTCAAAAAACAGTCTCAAGAGTCTCATGAGTCTCATCCGTCCCGAGGGTTGGTCGGCGAAAGCAGCTGAATTCGATTGTCAAAGACCGGTGCCGAAAGGGCGTCGGCCAATGAAGCATGCGCCTGCGTCAATTCTGGACGTAGGGACGGTCAGTCCTGATGTTCGACCACATGCCGCCCCCGCACCATGCGGACGAAGGGCAGGGGGCGGGCGGGATTGGCCAGCCGCTCTGACACCTCGCCGAGAACAAAGCGGGTGATGGCGGGCAGGTCTACGGCTCGGGCCTCTTCGAGGGGGAGCCAGGCGATTTCGTCCAGTTCGCCAGAGCCGGCGGTCGGCTCGGGATGCAGCAGAGCCCTGGCGTCGGCCATGAAGAAGCGGGCGTCGAAGCGGCGGGTGCGGCCGGGCGGGGTGATGGCGCGGGCGATGTAGGACAGGGCGGCCAGATCGGGCAGGGCGCCCACTGCCCGGAATTCACGCCACGGTCCGGCTACCGAGGCGACAGGCGCGGGCTCGGCGAGCAGCAGGCCGGTTTCCTCGAAGGTCTCGCGCACGGCGGTCAGGGCGAGGGCGCGGGCGCGGCGGGCGGGTGTTTCACGGGTCAGGCGGGCCAGCTCCGCGGCCGGAAGGTCGGTGGCCGAGGCCGCTGCGAAGTCCGAGCGGTCGATACGGCCGCCGGGGAAGACCCATTTCGCCGCCATGAAGACGTGGCCGGGCGCACGGCGGCCCATCAGCACTTCGGGCGCGCCCTTGCGGACCCGCGTCAGGATCAGGGTAGACGCGTCTTTCGGCCGCTGAACGCCGCCGACGCGCGGGGCGTCGCGCACGTCCTGGTCGCCGTCAAATGGTTCTGGTGTTCGCACGCCGGGGGCATAGCATGAGGATCGGACCGGGTCCTCACCCAGAGAGCGGACGATGAAACTGACCGCCGAACCCCAGCTGTTCGTCACCGACATGCAGGCGGCGCTGCAGCACTATACCGACAGCCTCGGTTTCACCGTCGCCTTCGTCTGGGGCGAGCCGGCCTTCTATGCGCAGGTGGTCCGGGATGGCGCGAAACTGAACCTGCGCCACGTCGACGGGCCGGTGTTTTCCGACGCCCTGCGGCAGGCGGAAGGCGAGGTCCTCTCCGCCACCGTGACCTCAGACGACATCGAGGGCCTGTACGCCGAGATCGCCGACATGGGCGTCGCCTTCCATCAGGCGTTGCGGACCGAGCCTTGGGGCGCGCGGACCTTCATCGTCGCCGATCCGTCGGGAAACCTCATCCTGTTCGCGGGCAGCTGACGGGCGCTGTCGCGCCGCACTGAACTCCGTGCATCCCGGCGAAAGCCGGGCCCCAGTTCTGTCCCGCCTGGCGCAGGCGCTTCAGGACGATGTTCGCCGCCCAATTCCAATCTGCTGATCACCCAGAGCACTGGGTCCCGGCTTTCGCCGGGATGATCGGACATAGGGGTTACTTCCGCTTGCCCTTGCGGACGCCCTTCAACCCGCCCGAGGGCCGGCCGCCCTTGGGCGGTTTGGGTCCGCCGGGACGGCCGCCGCCGCGTTTGGGGAAGTCGCCGCCGCCGCGGCCCCGCGCACCCAGCCGGGGCGCGGGCGCGTTGGGGTCGCGCGGCGCCGGTTCGGACAGCATCTCGAACACCAGCCCGCCTGTGATCGGCGTCGCCTCCTTCAGCCTGACCTCGACGGTGCGGCCCAGCGTCCAGCGCTGGCCCGTGCGTTCGCCGATCAGGGCGTGCTGCTTTTCGTCGTGGGTGAAGTATTCGCCGCCCAGCGACGAGACCGGGACCAGACCGTCGGCGCCGGTTTCCTCCAGCCGGACGAACAGGCCGAAGCGCGTCACGCCGGTGATGCGGCCGCCGAAGGTCGCGCCGACCCGCTCCTGCAGGAAGGCGGCCATGTAGCGGTCCATGGCGGCGCGCTCGGCGGCCATGGAGCGGCGCTCGGTCATGGTGACCTGTTCGGCGATGGCTGGCAGTTCCGCGACCTCTCGGTCGGTCAGCCCGTCCTTGCCGAGGCCCAGCGCGCGGATCAGGCCGCGGTGGACGATCAGGTCGGAATAGCGCCGGATCGGCGAGGTGAAGTGGGCGTAGCGGTCGAGGTTCAGGCCGAAGTGGCCGACGTTCTCGGCCGAATAGATGGCCTGCATCTGGCTGCGCAGGACGACCTCGTTGACGACCTCGGCGTGGTCGCCGCCGCGCGTCTCGTCCAGCAGCTTGTTGAACCGCTTGGTCGTGGCCGGCTCGCCCTTGGTCCAGGGCTTGCCGATGGTCTGGAGGAAGTCGCCGAGATTGAAGAGCTTCTCCTGACTGGGCGCGTCGTGGACGCGGTACAGCAGGGGCGTCTTCTTCTGCTCCAGCGTTTCGGCGGCGCAGACGTTGGCCTGGATCATCATCTCCTCGATCAGCCGGTGGGCCTCGAGGCTGACGCGGGGTTCGATCGAGATGATCTGGCCCTCGGCGTTCATGCGGATGCGCCGTTCCGGGCTCTCGATGGCCAGCGGGCTGCGCTTAAGGCGGCCCTTGAGCATGGTCCGGTAGGCGTTCCAGAGCGGATAGAGGATGGCCTCCATGATCGGGCCGGTCGTGTCGTCGGTCTGGCCGTCGATGGCGGACTGGGCCTGTTCGTAGGACAGCTTGGCGTGCGACCGCATCAGGCCGCGCACGAACTTGTGCCCGGTCTTTTTGCCGTCCTTGTCGAAGACCATGCGCACGGCCATGCAGGCGCGGTTCTCGCCCTCCTTGAGGCTGCACAGGCCGTTGGACAGGCGTTCGGGCAGCATCGGCTCGACGCGGTCGGGGAAGTAGGTCGAGTTGCCTTTCTCGCGGGCCTCCCGGTCCAGCGCGGTATTGGGCCGGACGTAGGCGGCGACATCGGCGATGGCGACCCAGACGACCCAGCCTTCGGGGTTCTTCGGATCGTCGTCGCGCATCGCATAGACGGCGTCGTCGTGGTCGCGGGCGTCGGCGGGGTCGATGGTGATCAGGGGCAGGTCGCGCAGGTCCTCGCGGCCCTTCAGCGAGGGCAGCTCCTGATCCTCGGCCTCCTTCTCGACGGCCTCAGAGAAGCCCATCGGGACGTTGTGGGCGGCGATGGCGATCAGGGAGGCGGCGCGGGCGTCGCCCTCGTGGCCGATCTTTTCGAGGATCTTGCCGCGTTTGGGCCCGTAGCGCTGGTCGCCCTTCTCGATGGCGGCCAGAACCAGATCGCCGTCGCGCAGGCCCTCGGCCTGGGCGTGGGGGACCAGCAGGACGTCCTTCGACTTGCGGTCGACGGGTTCGACCCGGACCTCCTTGTTGGACTTGCGGATGACGCCCAGCACCTTGTTGGCGCCGGCGTCGAGCTTCTTGATCAGCCGGGCTTCCCAGCCGTCCTCGGTGCGGGTGAATTTGGCCAGGACGCGGTCGCCCATGCCGGGGGCGGGACCGGTCTTGCCGCCATTGTCGGGGACCAGCAGGGCGCGGGGGGCGTCGGCCGAGGCCTCGACCAGACGGACGTACAGTTCGCCGTCCACGTCGCGTTCGACCACGTCGGCGACGCCGACGGCGGGCATGGCGCCGACCTCGGCGAAGCCCTTGCGGCCGCGTTTGCCCAGTTTGCCGGCCTCTTCGAGGGCGCGGATCATTTCGCGCAGGGCGCGGCGCTCGCCGCCCTTCAGGCCGAAGTGGCGGGCGATATCGGTTTTTTCGGCTGAACCGGCTTCGCGCAGGAAGGCGATCAGCGTTTCTTCGTCGGGGAGTCCGGCGACGGGCCGGCGGGGTGATTTGCTCATTTGTGTCCTTGATAACGCACGACTCGTCTCATCGGAGGCGAAATCGTGCGCGGCTTGTGATGGAAAGAGGCTGCGCCTAGCTTCCGGCCCGAACCTCTGGAGTTGTTTGAATGTCGTTGGCCGCCACGCCCGTCCTGTCCGGTCCTACCGGCTCGTTGCTGGACCTGATCGGCAAGACGCCGATGGTGGAGGTGACGAAGATCGACACCGGCCCGTGCCGTCTGTTCCTGAAGCTGGAGGCGCAGAACCCGGGCGGGTCGATCAAGGACCGCATCGCCCTGTCGATGATCGCAGCGGCCGAGGCGGAGGGGTTTCTGAAACCCGGCGGCACCATCGTCGAGGCGACGGCCGGCAACACGGGTCTGGCGCTGACGCTGGTGGGTCAGGCCAAGGGATATAAGGTGCTTCTGGTCATCCCGGACAAGATGTCCAAGGAAAAAATCCAGCATTTGAGGGCGATGGGCGCCGATGTTCGCCTGACGCGTTCGGACGTGCCGCACGGGCATCCGGAATATTACACCGACATGGCCGAGCGGCTGGCGCAGCAGATCCCGGGCGGTTTCTACGTCAACCAGTTCGCCAACGACGCCAACTCCGAGGCCCACTTCAAGACGACGGGGCCGGAGATCTGGGAGCAGATGGGCGGCGACCTCGACGCCTTCGTGGCCGGCATCGGCTCGGGCGGGACCATCACCGGCATCGCCCGCTATCTGAAGAGCGTCGGCTCGGACGCAAAGGTCATTCTCGCCGATCCGGTCGGCTCGACGCTGGCGGGGATCGTCAACGAGGGCGTTCCGGGGCCGGAGGGCAGCTACACCGTCGAGGGCATCGGCCAGAATTTCGTGCCGGACACGGCCGACATGAGCCTGATCGACAAGGCCTATTCCATCCCCGACGCCGAGGCGATCGCCACCGTGCGCGAGCTGCTGCTTAAGGAGGGGGTGCTGGCCGGGTCGTCGTCGGGCACGCTTATCGCCAGCGCCCTGCGCTGGTGCCGCGAACAGACGGAGCCGAGGCGGGTCGTGACCTTCGTCTGTGACACCGGCGCCAAATACCTGTCCAAGGTCTACAACGACGCCTGGCTGGCGGATCAGGGGCTGGGCGACCAGCCGTTGCACGGCGACCTGTCGGACCTGATCTCGCGCAAATACGAGAAGGGCGACGTGGTCGTGGCCGGGCCGGACGACACCCTGGACACCGCCTTCAAGCGGATGCGCGGGGCGGACGTCTCCCAGCTGCCGATCATCCAGGACGGCCGTCTGGTCGGTATTCTGGACGAGAGCGATCTGGTCCATGTGATGAACACCGACGAGATCACCCGGCGGGATCGCTTCGCCAAGCCGGTGTCGTCCGCCATGACCCGCGACCTCGACACGGTGCAGGTCGGCGAGAGCCTCGACGCCCTGATTCCGCTGTTCGACCGCGACCGGGTGGCGATCGTGCTGGACGGCGAAAAGTTCGTGGGCCTGATCACCCGCACCGATCTGATCAACCATCTGAGCCTCAATCGATGAGACAGGCCGCCCGGTTCCGGCTGGCGGGTATCGCGCTGATCGGTCTGGCGGCCGCATTGGCGGGCGGTTCGGCGTCGGCGCAGGTGGTCACGGGGGTGCCGGGATGCGCAGACGACGTGGCGGTCCGGGCCTCCCGGGAACTGGTGACCTTCGAAAGCCGGGGGCGTCCGATCCGGGCCTATCTGTATACGCCGCGGGGCGAGGTGAACGGCGCGGGCGTGGTCATGCTGCACGGCGGCACGGGGTTCGAGATGAACTCCATCCTGTTCGACGCCCATGCGATCCAGCTGGCGGCGCGCGGCTACTGGGTGATGCTGCCGGCCTATTTCGACGCCGCCGCGCCCGACCGGCGTCGGCCGGTGGTGACGGCGCGGGCTTGGCGGCGGGCGGCGCTGGACGCGGCGGCGCAGCTGGCGGCGAAACCGGGCGTGGCGGCCGATCGGGTTGCGCTGTGGGGCTATTCGCGCGGCGCAGGCGTGGCGCTCGGCGCGACGACAGAGCCGGATGCGACCATTCACTCGACCATCCTTGTGGCCGGCGGAGGGTCGGCCGACGAGAGTCTGTCCGGGCGCGACCTGTCGTTCCTGCTGCTCCACGCCCGGCGCGACGAGGCCGTGCCGGTCCGCGCGACCCGGCAGCTGGCGGATGATCTGCGCGAGGCCGGCGCCGGGGTCGAGGTGCAGGAGCTCGACTTCGACGGGCATCAGTACGACCTGCCGACATGGTGCGCTGTGATGGGGCGCACGCGCGCGTTTCTGGAAACTCATCGGGGGCGGTGAATGGATCGGCGTCGTCTGCTGGCGGGAGCCGCCTTCGCAGGCGTCGCCGGCGCAACACGGGCGCAGGAGCCGTCGGCGCCCCTGCCTGCCTATGAGGGGATGACCTTCGAGAGCCACGGCAAACCGATCCGCGCCATCCACTACCGACCGGTCGGCGAAGGGCGGCGGGCCGCGATCGTGATGATGCACGGCTCGGGCGCGCGGATCACCAACCGGGGACCGTGGCACGAGCTGGCGATGCGGTTCGCGGCGGACGGCTATCAGGTGCTGACGCCGCTTTTCACCGACGCCTTCCCCGACGACGGCGTGCGCCCCGAGCGCATGATGGAAGCCTGGCGGGATGTCGGCGAACACGCCATCGACTGGTTCATCGAGCGCGGCGTCGACCGGCGACGCACGGCCATGTTCGGCTATTCGCTGGGATCTTATGTGGCGGTCGACGGCGCACTGGGCAACAGCCGGGCGGCGGCGGCCGTCGGACTGGCCGGCGGGGTCGATGTCTATACGCCTCGCGTGCCCCGGCGGCGCGTACCGGTGCTGATCATCCGGGCCGAGAACGACACCCATGTGCTGCCCCGCAATACGGCGACCTGGGTATCCTTCCTGCGCGAACACGAAATCAATACGCGGGTTGAAGTGATCGAAGGGGCCGGCCATCTGTTCAGACCGCCGGAGTGGGCGGAAATCTTCACCCGCGCCTCAACCTTTTACGCCGGCAATATCGGCCGCCCTGACCAGGACAATTGATGACCAAGCTGAAGAACAGCCAGGGTTTCTCGACCCGCGCGATCCACGCCGGTCAGCGGCCCGACCCGACGACGGGCGCGGTGATGACGCCAATCTACGCTACCTCGACCTACGCCCAGGAAAGCCCGGGCGTGAACAAGGGCTATGAATACGCCCGCGGCAAGAACCCGACGCGCGAGGCGTTCGAGGCCTGTCTGGCCGATCTGGAGGGCGGGANGCCCAGGAAAGCCCGGGCGTGAACAAGGGCTATGAATACGCCCGCGGCAAGAACCCGACGCGCGAGGCGTTCGAGGCCTGTCTGGCCGATCTGGAGGGCGGGACCCACGGCTTCGGCTTCGCCAGCGGCATGGCCGCCACATCGACGGCGCTGGAGCTGCTGGACGCCGGGTCGCACATCGTCACCGGCGACGACCTGTACGGCGGCTCATGGCGGCTGTTCGAGCGGGTGCGGCGCCGGTCCATGGGACTGGACTTCGCCTATGTCGACCTGAGCGACCTCGCGAAGGTCGAGGCGGCCATCACGCCGAAGACGAAACTGATCTGGGCCGAGACCCCGACCAATCCGCTGATGAAACTGGCTGACATCGAGGGCCTGTCGCGGATCGCGAAGAAGCACGGCCTGCTGCTGATCGTCGACAACACCTTCGCCACGCCCTGGAGCCAGCAGCCGCTGAAACTGGGCGCCGACGTGGTCATGCATTCGGCGACCAAATACCTGAACGGCCACTCGGATATCATCGGGGGGGCGCTGGTGACGGCGAACCCCGACCTGGCCAAGGAAATAAAGTTCCTCCAGAATTCCATCGGCGGGGTGATGGGGCCGTTCGACGCCTTCCTGGCCAACCGGGGCCTGAAGACGCTGGGCCTGCGCATGAAGGCGCACAATGAGAACGCGCTCGCGGTCGCCCGCTGGCTGGAGGATCGCAAGACGGGTGTGGCCAAGGTCATCTACCCGGGGCTGATCAGCCATCCGCAGCACGAACTGGCGTCACGCCAGATGAACGGCCAGTACGGCGGCATGGTCACCGTCCTGATCGACGGCGATCTGGAGCGGACCAAGCGGGTTCTGGAGCGGGTTCAGGTCTTCACCCTGGCGGAGTCGCTGGGCGGCGTCGAAAGCCTGGTCAATCACCCGGCGATCATGACCCACGCCTCGGTGCCGAAAGAGGTGCGCGAGGCCGGCGGCGTGACCGACAACCTGATCCGGCTGTCGGTCGGCGTGGAGGAAACCGAGGACCTGATCGCGGATCTGGATCAGGCTCTGGGATGAACCAGCGGCGTCATCCTCGGGTCAAACCCGAGGGTGACGGGAGGGGTCTCAGGCGGCCTTGCTGTCGGGCAGGGCGGTCTGGTGACCGGACGCCGGGACGACCTTCTTCTTGGCCGGGGCGCGGGGCTTCTTGACGGCCGTGGCGGTCTTGTCGGCGGCGCGGCGGGCGATCTCGTCGTCGATCAGCGGAATGACGTCGGTGGCGGACGCAATCTGCGTCAGCGAGGCGGTGGTCGAGGCGGAGAGGCGCAGGGCGTTCAGGCGCAGGGCCTTCAGGTCGGGGTCGCTCATGGTCGGAATCATGTCGGCAAGCGGGGTCATCGAAGTCTCCTTGAGTGAAAAGCAGTCGGGCCGGCGCCTGTTCGGCAGCCGGCCCTTCCGTCAGCTGAGCCTTGAGCTCAGCAGGGTCGCTTGTCGGAAACTATTCGGCGGCCTTCAGGCGACCGGCCGATTCCTTGCCCGAACGCGAGTCGCGTTCGACTTCGTAGGAAATCTTCTGATTTTCGTTGAGCGTGCCCAGGTCGGACGTTTCGACGGCCGAGGCGTGGACGAAGACGTCCTTGCCGCCATCATCGGGAGCGATGAAGCCGTAGCCCTTGGTGGAGTTGTACCATTTAACAGTGCCGGTAGCCATTTTGAGACCTCCGTTAGGCGTTGACCGCCGGAAGAGGTTCCGGGTCGGCCTGTCGGGTCTGGATGGGATCGGCTTTGGACCTCGGTGCGCGATGCAAAGGGGCAGCAGCGTTTCGCAAGAGATCGACGAAGCCTCAAGTGGGCGCTTTCCGGGCCAATAGCAAGGGCGATGATTCGAGAGGGGACCGGCGGAGGCCGCAAACGCAGTCTCCGCCGGCACTCCCTAGTTTGGCATCGAGACGGTGTCGGTGACGTGGATCACGCCATTGGACTGGAAGACATCGGCTTGGGTCACTGTGGCGACGCCGCCCATCTCGTCGGTCAGGATGACGGAGTCGCCGCGCAGGGAGGCCGTCAGGGTGCCGCCCTCGACGGTCGTCAGACGAGCGCGGCCGCCGCCGGCGCGGATCTGGCCGATCAGGTCCGAGGCGCTGACGCGGCCCGGCACGACATGGTAGGTCAGGATTTTGGTCAGGGTCGCCTTGTTGGCGGGCTGGACGAGGCTCTCGACCGTTCCCGCCGGCAGTTTGGCGAAGGCGGCGTTGGTCGGGGCGAAGACGGTGAACGGGCCGGGGCCGGACAGGGTCGGGACCAGACCGGCTGCGGTCACGGCCGCAACCAGTGTCGTGTGATCGCGCGAGTTGACGGCGTTCTCGACGATGTTCCTTGTCGGATACATCGGGGCGCCGCCGACCATGACGGTCCCCTGTGCGCCGGCGCCGGCGTCCATGCCGGCCATCGAGGTGCAGCCGGCGGCTGCGAGAGCGCCGACGGCGAGGGCGGCCATCAGCGCGGTGCGCGTCTGGATCAGTTTCATTGGCTTTTCTCCTGAGCGGCCGTCGATACGGCTCCGCTCAGAGACGGGGACAGCGACCGGGGAGATGCAGGATTTCGCCGAACTGCGGCGTCTGGCCACGGGTTGAAACCGCGGCGTCGGTCGGCACGTAGCGCGCCCGGAAACGAAAAACGGCGGCGCGGGCTTTCGCCTGCGCCGCCGTCGAAATCATGCGTCGGTAAAGCCCGACGCGTGAACTCAGCCTTCGGTCTTCAGCTGACCAGCCGATTCCTTGCCCGAACGCTTGTCGCGCTCGATTTCGTAGGAAACCTTCTGGTTTTCATCCAGGCCGCGCAGGCCCGCTTGCTCGACGGCCGAGATGTGGACGAAGACGTCCTTGCCGCCGTCGTCAGGCTGGATGAAGCCGTAG
>NZ_LMFL01000022.1:0-35959 GCF_001426805.1 Brevundimonas sp. Root1423 | reverse complement strand
CTGATCGACGACATGGTGGCCGCGGCCATCAACTGGTCGGGCGGCTTCGTCTGGGCSTGCAAGAACTACGACGGCGACGTGCAGTCCGACGTGGTGGCGCAGGGCTTCGGYTCGCTGGGCCTGATGACCTCGGTKCTGATGACMCCGGACGGCAAGATCCTGGARTCGGAAGCCGCCCACGGCACCGTCACSCGCCACTATCGCCAGCACCAGAAGGGCGAGGCCACCTCGACCAACTCGATCGCCTCGATCTACGCCTGGACCCGCGGCTTCTCGCACCGGGCCAAGCTGGACGGCAACGCCGAACTGGCGACCTTCGCCGACACGCTGGAGCGCGTCGTCGTCGAGACCGTCGAGGCCGGCYACATGACCAAGGATCTGGCGCTGCTGGTCGGCGAYCAGCAGGGCTGGCTGACCACCGAGGGCTTCCTCGACAAGGTGGCCGAGAACCTGACCACGGCGAAGGCTTCCTAGAAGGGGCGCTATCGCTCGCGACGCGGTCGCTCGCTGCTTGAGTTGGGACCGCGTCAGACCAACCAAGGCTCGCCGGACTCGCGTCCGGCGAGCCTTTCCCGGCCACATGACCAAGGATCTGGCGCTGCTGGTCGGCGACCAGCAGGGCTGGCTGACCACCGAGGAGGGCTCGCCGGACTCGCGTCCGGCGAGCCTTTCGTTTGAGCGGAACCGGCGTTCATGCATTGTGATGGCGAACTTCGGGGGCTGCGATGAAGAAGCTTTTCGGCAATCTGCTGCTGCTGGCCGTCATCGCCGGCGTGGTCAGCTTCTTTCTGGCCCCGGCCGTGGGCTTCTTCGCCATCCGCTCGGCGGCCGACGCGAACGACGTGGCGGGCCTGTCCCGCCTGATCGACTTCGCGGCGGTGCGACAGTCGCTGCGGCCGCAACTGAGCGGCAATCCGGCGGCCATGGCCCCCGCGCCGTCCTTCATGGAAGACCCGATCGGCGCGGTGCGGCGTCAGCTGGAGCAGGCCTCACCCGCCGCGGCGCCCGACGTCGATGTCTATCTGACGCCCGCCGCACTCGGGGCCCTGACGCGCGGCGAGGGTCGTTACGCCTCGCAGCGCACCGGCGCGGCGCCCGAGACCGAACGCACCAATCCCATGCCCGGCCCGGTGTTCTGGAGCATCAACCGCGCCCGGATGGCGGTGACCGACGAGGGCGGGTCCCGGACCATCTTCACCTTCGAGCGCCGCGGCCCGTTCGAATGGAAGCTGGTTCACATCGGCCTGCCCGAGGGGGTGGCCCCCGCTCCGGGCCCGGCGCCCCCGACCGTGGGCCACAGCGGCGGCAAGGGCGGCTGATCGCGGGCTGGCGCCGCCGGCCGATTCCCGGGTACCGTGACGGCGGGAAGGCGTTTCGGCGCCAGAGGGAAGCATGACCAGAAAGATCATCGTCGGCGTCGCCGTGGCGGCCCTCTGCGCATTCGTGCTCGCCTGGGCCGCGTCGCCCATTCTGGCGGCCAAGGCCCTGATCAATGCGGCCAAGGCCGGAGACTCGCGCAAGATCGAACAACTGGTCGACTTCCCCTCGCTGCGCGCCAGCCTGAAGGATGAGCTGAACGATGAGCTGATCGCGCGCATGCGACGCGACCCGCGGGTGGTGGAAAGCGGGCTGGGCGGGCTGGGCATGATGCTGGCGCCCATGCTGCTGTCAGGCGCGGTGGACACCCTGGTCACGCCCGAGGTGGTGGCGGACATGGTCATGACGGCCGAGGCGCCCGATCCGACGAAGCCGGGCGACCCGAACCCCGCCGACGAGCGGGATGGCAACGACATCCACCAGTCCTGGGGCTATCGCAGCCTGAATGAATTCGCCGTCACCCTGACCGACCGCGACCGGCCCGACGACCATCTGGCGCTGATCCTGCAGCGGCGCGGCCTGTTCGACTGGAAGCTGGCCGCGGTGGACCTGCAGAGCGCGCCGGCCTAGGGGGCCAGCGCCGCCCGCACCGCCGCCAGGCCGGCCTCGGCCTTCGATCCGTCGGGCGCGCCGCCCTGGGCGAAGTCGGCCTTTCCGCCCGCGCCCTGTCCTCCCATGGCGATGACCGCGGCCCGCGCCAGATCGGCGGCGTTGACCGTGCCCGTCATGTCCGAGGTCACGGCGACGGTGACCGCCGCCTTGCCGTCGGTGAGCCCGATCAGTGCGACGACGCCCGAACCCACCTGTTTGCGGAAGTCCTCGGCCACGCCGCGCAGACCCTTGCCATCGACGCCGTCCAGGACCCGGGCGATCAGCTTGACGCCGTTGATCTCTTCCGGCGCGGCGTTGGCGGCGGCGCCGCCGCCGCCGAGGGCCAGCTGCTTCTTCAGGTCCGCGACCTGCTTCTCCAGAGCGCGGCGGTCGGCGGTCAGGGCCTCGACCCGGGCCGGGACGTCGGCGACCTGGACCTTGAACGACTGGGCGAGCGACTTCGCGACGCCGGCCTGGCCCAGCAGATACTGGCGGGCGGCCTCGCCGGTCAGGGCCTCGATGCGGCGCACGCCGGCGGCGATGCCGGTCTCGGAGGTGATCTTGAACAGGGCGATATCGCCGGTGCGGGCCACGTGGGTGCCGCCGCACAGCTCGACCGAATACGGTTTGTCAGCCTCGACAAGGTCGCGGCCGAGGGTCAGGACGCGGACCTCGTCGCCGTATTTCTCGCCGAACAGGGCCACCGCGCCGGCGGCGATGGCTTCCTGCGGACCCATCATCTTCGTTTCGGCGGGCAGGTTCTGGCGGATGACCGCGTTCACCTCATCCTCCATCCGGGCCAGCTCGTCCTCGGTGACCGGGGCGTTGTGGCTGAAGTCGAAGCGCAGGCGTTCGGCATCGACCATCTGGCCCTTCTGGGCCACGTGGCCGCCCAGAACATTGGCCAGGGCCTTGTGCAGCAGGTGGGCGGCCGAGTGGTTGGCGCGGGTGGTCAGGCGGGCGTCCGGCGCGGCGCGGAGCCGGGCCCGGGCGCCGACGGCCAGCGTGCCGGAGGTCACCTCGATGCGGTGGGCGAACAGGTCGCCGGCGTGCTTCTGGACGTCCAGCACCGTGGCCGAGGCCTGCTGGCCGTGGGCGTCGGTCCATTCGATCTCGCCACGATCGCCGGCCTGGCCGCCGCCCTCGCCATAGAAGGGGGTCTGGTCGAACAGGACCTCGGCGGTTTCGCCGGCCGCCAGTTCGTCGACCGAGGCGCCGTCGCGCACGATGGCCAGGACCTCGCCCGAACCCTCGACGGCGTCATAGCCGGTGAAGACGGTGGGCCCGAGGCGATCGCGCAGGGCCAGCCATTCGCCGGTCGAGGCGGTCTGGCCCGAGCCGGTCCAGTGTTCGCGCGAGCGGCTGCGCTGCTCGTTCATGGCCGCGTCGAAGGCGTCGGTGTCGACGGTGAAGCCGCGGCGGCGCGCCTCGTCCTGGGTCAGGTCGAGCGGAAAGCCGTAGGTGTCGTACAGGGTGAAGGCCGTCTGGCCCGACAGGACGCCGCCCTCGCCGAGGTCGCGCGACGCGTCCTCCAGCAGGCCCATGCCGCGGCCCAGGGTGGTGCGGAAGCGGATCTCTTCCTGCTTCAGGGTGTCGGTGATGAAGGCCTCGGCTCGGCGCAGCTCGGGATAGGCCTCGCCCATCTCGGCGACGAGGGTCGGCACGAGGCGGTGCATCAGGGGATCGGCGGCGCCCAGCAGGTGGGCGTGGCGCATGGCGCGGCGCATGATCCGGCGCAGGACGTAGCCGCGGCCCTCGTTCGAGGGCGTGACGCCGTCGGCGATCAGGAAGGACGAGCTGCGCAGGTGGTCGGCGATGACGCGGTGGCTGGGGGTGCGGTCGCCCTCGGCCCGGGTGTTGGTGGCATCTTCGGAAGCCGCGATCAGGGTGCGGAACAGGTCGGTCTCGTAGTTGGAATGGACGCCCTGCAGCACGGCGGCGATGCGCTCGAGGCCCATGCCGGTGTCGATGGACGGCTTGGGCAGCAGGGTGCGGCTGCCGTCGGCGGCCTGTTCGAACTGCATGAAGACGTTGTTCCAGATCTCGACGAACCGGTCCCCGTCCTCGTCCGGCGAGCCGGGAGGGCCGCCGGGGATGTGGTCGCCGTGGTCCCAGAAGATTTCGGTGCAGGGGCCGCAGGGGCCGGTGTCGCCCATGGACCAGAAATTGTCGGAGCCGGCGATGCGGACGATCTTCGATTCCGGCAGGCCGGCGATCTTCTTCCACAGGTCGAAGGCCTCGTCGTCGTCGATGTAGACGGTGACCATCAGGCGGTCGGCGTCGAGGCCGAATTCCTTCGTGCACAGGTTCCACGCCATCTCGATGGCGTGTTCCTTGAAATAGTCGCCGAAGGAGAAATTCCCCAGCATTTCGAAGAAGGTGTGGTGGCGGGCGGTGTAGCCGACGTTGTCCAGATCGTTGTGCTTGCCGCCGGCGCGAACGCATTTCTGCGAGCTGGCGGCGCGCTTGTACGGGGGCGTGGCCGCGCCGGTGAAGAAGTCCTTGAACGGCACCATGCCCGCGTTGACGAACAGCAGGGTCGGGTCGTTCTGCGGCACCAGGGGCGCGGAGGCGACCTTCTCGTGACCGTCGGCCGCGAAATAGTCGAGGAAGGTCGAGCGGATCTGGTTGAGGCTGGACGAACGGGTCATGGGCGTGCGCGGTCAATCGGGGAGGCGGAGGGAAGGCGCGTCATATAGGGGTTTCGGCCCCAATGCATCACCCGCGCGTGACCACGCGCGAGGCCTGCTCAGGCCGGCGGGCCGCGCAGCAGCCGGGCGGCCGTGAGCGACATGGCCACGCCGAAGAAGGCGTGCGCCATCAGGCCGAGGGCGATGATGTCGGCGGGCGGCGGGGCCGGGCGCGGGGGCGACAGCGACAGGGGCACGACGATGGCATCCATCACCCCGTAGACGGTCACGCCGAACAGCAGGCCTGACAGCACGGGCCGGCGCAGGGCCACCGGGGCCTGGAGGGCGGCGGCGACGAAGATGGCGGCGAAGATGACGGCGAGGACGAAGTGGGCGGCGAGGCCGATGGCCGCGGTGGTCCGGCCCCCGCTGAAGGCCTCCGCGCCGAGCAGGCCGCTGGCCACCGACTGCAGGATCCGCATCGGCGGGGCGGGGCGGTAGATGACGAAGGCCGTCAGGATGTCGGCCGCGCCGCCGGCCAAGCCGGCAAGGAGGACGGCGCGCGCCAGGGCACCCGGTCTGGTGGTCATGATGCGCGGTCCTCCCGGCGCGTATGGTTACGCCTGGCCGGCGGGCCCGCAAGAAAAAAGGCCGCCCGACCCGGGTGGGGGTCGAGCGGCCGCTCCGTCCGGCCCGGCCCGGCGGGGTCGGTGGCGGGTCGGCGGACCCGGCCGGAGAAGGTTCGGATGAGACTCCATGGACTTCAAAAAAAAGGCGTCTCATGAGTCTCATGAGTCTCGCCAGGATCAGCCCTCGAGGTCCTGGCCCTCGTCGGGTTCGGGCGTGCCCAGCAGCTCCTCGGCGATCTTGGTGGTCGAGGCGCGCACGGCCTTTTCGATCGAGTCGGCGATGTCGGGATTGGCCTTGAGGAAGGCGATCTCGCCCAGCTTGGAGATGCCCTCGCCGTACATGATGTCGAAGATGACCTCGCGGAACGGCGGGGCGACCTTGTTCTTGACCACCTTCACCCGGGTGGTGTTGCCGACGACCTCGTCGCGGTCCTTGATCGCGCCGGTGCGGCGGATGTCGAGGCGTACCGAGGCGTAGAATTTCAGCGCATTGCCGCCCGTCGTCGTCTCCGGCGAGCCGTACATGACGCCGATCTTGTGGCGGATCTGGTTGATGAACAGGACGATGCACTGCGACTTGTTGATCGAGGCGGTCAGCTTGCGCAGCGCCTGGCTCATCAGACGGGCCTGCAGGCCGGGCAGGCTGTCGCCCATCTCGCCCTCGATCTCTGCGCGCGGGGTCAGGGCGGCGACGGAGTCGACGACCACGATGTCCACGGCGCCCGAGCGCACCAGGGTGTCGACGATCTCGAGCGCCTGTTCGCCGGTGTCGGGCTGGGACACCAGCAGGTCGTCGAGATTGACGCCCAGCTTCTGGGCGTAGCCCGGATCGAGCGCGTGTTCGGCGTCGACGAAGGCGGCGGTGCCGCCGGCCTTCTGGATCTCGGCCACGGTGTGCAGGGCGAGCGTCGTCTTGCCCGAGCTTTCCGGCCCGAACACCTCGATCACCCGGCCGCGCGGCAGGCCGCCGATGCCCAACGCCATGTCGAGGCCCAGCGAGCCGGTCGAGACGGACGGAATCTCCGCCACCACCCCGCCCTTGCCGAGCTTCATCACCGAGCCCTTGCCGAAGGCGCGGTCGATCTGGGCGATCGCCGCCTCCAGGGCCCTTTGCTTGTCGCCGTCGTCCCGGGTCACCAATTTCAGATTCGCCTGTGCCGCCACCTTGCCGCTCTCCCTTGCCATGATTCCCAACTGGTACCCGGGGGAGAGGCCCGCCTTCGGTCCGATGACCGTGACCCACTCCCTGTGAGCGGCAATATGTGCACGGTTTGTTCCGGTTGCCAATATGTTCTTTTTGGAATGGCGGAGAGGTACGTCCAAATTTGACGTATCGGGGCGGGCCTGACGGTGCGCCCGGTCATATTCGCTTGGCTGGCCGGAACCACGACGTTCTACCGGCGGGTCTCGTTCTGACGTCCCCATCTGTCGAAGATCTCAACTCGTCCGCGGAGCATCACCGTGCCCAGGCTCGCGCCGACCGGAAACAGATAGACGCCTCGGGCGTCGGGCCTGACACGCCGCCCATCAACAGCGAGCGTCAACTGCCTGTCTGGCGGGCAGGTCTGTCGGGGAGAGCAGGCTGTCGAAACCGTGTATTCACCCCGCTCGACCCTCACCCGCGCCGAGAAACGGCCTTCACGATCCGTGGTCGCGACCACCGATGCCGAGCCACCGGGATTCTTCCCCAGTTTGACATCGACTCCGTCGATCGGTTCGCCCGGGTTGATCGCCGCCCCCGAGGTCGCCAAGGCGAGGCCGATGAGGGCGACAAGTCTGAGTTTCGATGTCATGCCGGGTTTCCCGCAAGGCCATGTCGGCCGCCGTTCGCGGTCAGACAACGCTGGTCACCGAGAGGCCTCGCTGTCAATGCGGCCTGTGATCCATGCGCGAGCTCCCTGAGCCGGCGGGCCTTCAGGTCAGACTCGACGAGCGCCGTCCCCAGGCCTGGATCAGCGTTCCGCCCGGATCTCCAGACGACGACTGTCGCTGAAACCGTGCTCCGGGTCCTGACAAATTCAAGTCGCATTGACAGCCAAGCTCAACCGTGACCAGCCTGAGAAACCGCCGATATTCAAGCGGCTGTCGGAACTGCCATCATGACATCGCGAGTGGGTCTGATCGGGCTGGCCAGTCTGGTGGGCCTGGCGTTGTCGACATCCGCCAGCGCTCAAACGACGCGAGGCGCCGGCGGCTATATCTTCACGGACATCGTGATTTCCTCCATGCGCGGGGGGCGCACAGTCGCCACCACCCGCACCGACGGGCAGGGCGGCTTCCGGTTCGAAATGCCCGCGGGCGACTACGACATCTGTCTCGACGGACCCGGCCTCAGGTCGGCGATCGGCCGCTCTGGCGGCGGTCAGGATGAGAATCACATCATCGGGGTCCTGATCGGACTGCTGCTGCCGGCGGTCCAGACCGCACAGGCTGAGCGACAACTGACTCTTGGCGGCGCCGCCCCGGGGCCGGGACGGGACGGGGGCCGCGGCCCGTCGCCGGCCGCTCGCGACCTGTGCTTCCCCTACACCGCCGGTCCGGTCGACAGCGCGCGCGCCGGGGTTCACGTGGAGCCCGGCGATATGAACGGCGACGGCCGCCCGGACCGCCGGGTCGATCCGCGGATTCCGCCGCCGGACGCCCGGGCGGCCCCGGCGCGCGCCGCCCCCCTCCCGACCGTGGCCATCACCGGCTCGATCCGCCTGGTGCGATGAGCATGACCGACCTGACCCTGAACCGCCGACGGATGCTGACAAGCGCGACCCTGGTCCTGGTCGCCGGCGCCGCCGCTCCGGTGGAGGCCCGGTCCCAGAACCGCGCGACCTTTGACGGGTTGAGAAAGACCATCGCGGTCGACCTGTTTCAGGCCACAGAGTCCGTCGGCGGTTCGGTCACCGCCGTCGGCATGACCGCCATGCTGACCCAGGCCCTGGTCGAGGACGGGCGTTTCCTGGTGGTGGAGGGGTCCGGCGAGGGGATCGCGCCAAGCGCCATCGTGCGTGCGACCGTGACCAAGTATGAAGCGGCGGCGGGCGGCGGCGGCATGAGCATCAGCGGCGGCCCGTTGGGCGGCCTGCTGGGCGGCCGGGCGAGCACCCGCAGCCAGACCGCGGTGATGGAGATCGCGCTGCGCCTGATCGACGCCGCCACGGGCCAGGTCGTCTCGACCTCCAGCGCCCAGGGCCGCGCCTCGTCGCGCACCTCGGAGGCTGGATTGGTCGACAACTGGGGCGGCGCGCGCCTGGGCGGCGAGATCTTCCGCGCCACCCCCATCGGCCAGGCGGGCCAGGACGCCATCATGAAGGCCGTGGATCAGATCGCCGGGGGAATGCGCGATGTGGAATGGTCGGCGCTGGTGGTCGATGCCGCCGAGAACGGCGTCTATCTGAACGCCGGCGCCGACCGCAACGTCCAGTCCGGCCTGACGCTGAGCGTCTGGCGACCTGGCCGCACCCTGACCGATCCCGGCACCGGCGAGGTGCTGGACGTCGAAATGGCCCGCATCGGACGGGTTCGGGTCGAGACAGTGCGCCCCCGACTGTCGACCGCCAGCGTCGTCGATGGCGAGCCGCCGATCCGCGGCGACGTGCTGAAAGCGGATTAACAGCCTCGAGAGATGACCATGACCGTCAGACCTGTCGCCATCGCCGCCATCGGCCTGTTCCTCGCGGGGTTCGGGCAAGCCACGCCGGGCACGCCGATCCAGGGCATACCCATCGGCCTAGAGGGCGAGCCCGAGTGGCTCGCCGCCCCCGTCCAGACCGACGCCCGGGGTGAGGTCATCTTCTCCGTCGGACCCGGCCGCTATTCAGTCTTCCTGACCAATCCCACGGCGCCGGCGGTCGTGACCGTCACGCCCGTCAATGACGCGCCGTCGATGACCTCCGCGCCGATCAGGCCCGGCCGGGGGAGGGTCTACGCCGTCGATCCTGCAGGCCGTCGGCTGATGACCGTGGTTGCCCGCGGCGGCGGTCGCGTCCGCGTCACCGTCACAGAGGCCGACCCGCGCACCATCGTCACCAGCCTATCAACCGGCGGCCAATCGGGTTCAGAGACCGAAGACGCGCGGGCGACCGCCAACCCATCCGGCGGACCCATCGACATCGAGTCGTGGTCATGGGGGCGGATCGATCGGGTGAATCCAGCCCAGGCATGCACGGCGCGACGGGGGGTTGTCGTCATGCATGAGGGCGTCCTGCAGTGCCGCCTGCCGGCGACGGCCCGCCGCGAGGAGGGCGGTTCGGCCCTGGGGGCAGTGTCGACCACGCGATAGACACGACCGAGCCCCGCCGACGGTTCGCCCGTCCCAATGACCGTAACAAGGAACTGAACACCATGAGGAAAGCAGCGATCATCCTGGCCGGCGCGGCCATATTCGACCTCGGCCTCGTCGTCGTATCGGTCCAGGCCCAGGAAGGCCTGCGTCCGTCTCCAGGGACCGTCGGCACGGCGCCCGGAACGACCTCGAACCGGGATCACATCGATCAGGACGCCCAGCTCACGGCCTGCGCCACCGGCAAACATATTCCGGAGGCCCCACTGAGCGCATGTCGGGCCGCCCCGCCGGAGTCATCGGGCCCTGCCGGTCAGACGAGATCCGTCGACATGTTCCTCAAGATCGACCGGGTGAACAGCGTCCAGGCCTGCACGGCCCGGCGCGGCGAGGTCGTCAGGCATGAAGGCGTCCAGCAGTGCCGCCTGCCGGCGCCGGGTGACCTCGACATCCACAAACAGGGTGTCGCGTTGAACTTTACGAAGATCGACATCGACTACACGGCTCGCGCCTGCATCGCCCGGCGGGGCGAGGTCGTCACACGGGATGGCGTTCAGCAGTGCGCCCTGCCGGCCGAACCCGGAAACAGCGGTGCGAGTCCCCGCCGGCGATAGTGGCCGATGAAACGCGTTCCAGGCGCGCCGGCGTACGCCGCGAGGACGCCGCCGCAACGGGTCGAGCCGGACGAAGACGCGGTCGTGCGCCTGTCGGCGGCTCCGTGCGACGGGGGGACGACCGCGACCGGCCGGGTGGTGCTGGAGGTAGGGGGAGAGCGGATTCCGGTCGAGATGACCGTGCCCGCCGGCTCCGTCGCGGTCGAGGACGTGCTGCCGATCCTGCATGGCCTCAGCAGCCTGTTCGCGACGCGGGCGACGGCGCGGGCCGAAGCGGATGGGCGCGAGATTTCCTGCCGCGCCGGCTGCGGCGCCTGCTGCCGCCAACTGGTGCCGGTCGCCCCCGCCGAGGCCCGCGCCCTGGCCCGGCTGGTCGAGGCCATGCCCGAACCCCGGCGCGAACGGGTGCGCCGCCGTTTCGACGCGGCCCTCGACACCCTGGAGCCGCTGGGCCTGATGGAGCGCCTCGATCAGAACCACGATGACCGCCAGGTGATCGCGCGGGACTATTTCGCCGCCGGCGTCGCCTGTCCCTTCCTGGAGGACGAGGCGTGTTCGATCCACGCCGACCGTCCGCTGTCATGCCGCGAATATCTGGTCACCTCGCCGCCGGACCTGTGCGCCGCCCTGGCTCCGGGGATCGAGAAGGTGGTCCTTGAGGCCCGGCCGTCGCTGGCGCTCCTGAACGCCGATCTCCGGGACGGCTGGCTGCCGCTGGTGCTGTCGCTGGTCCAGGACGCCCAGGCTCCGCCTTCGCCGCGTGACCGGCCGGCGGCTGAGATCCTGAAACAGGTGATCGGCGGCCTGTGAGACCGGGCTGGCAGTCGGTCATCACGGGACGACTGCCAACGGTGAAACGTCCTGTGTGGACGCGCGCGATTGCTGACCCGCACAGCGGACCCCTTCAGGTTTGCGAGGAGTCACAGGCTGCATTCGTGCTGCCTCTCCCCCCCCAGGGATTGATCTCCAAGCTTCGCCATGCGTTCAGGGCGGATGACAAAACCCTCCAAGCCCGCCGTCCTTTCCATCCGCAACGCCAAGCTGGCCGATGTCGGGGCCATCTCGGCGCTGGTGGCCAAGGTCTACAAGGACATGCCGGCCTATACGCCGGGGATGCTGCGGGGGCAGATCGCCGCCTTTCCGGATGGTCAGTTCGTGGTCGAATACGCCGACGAGATCGTCGGCTACGCCGCCGGCTTCCGCATCGACGAGAAGACGGCGATGTCGCCGCACACCTGGACCCAGATCACCGGCGGCGGCTATGCGGCGCGGCATGATCCGGTCGGGGACTGGTTCTACGGCATGGAGGTGTGCGTCGATCCCGACCGGCGGCGGCTGCGCATCGGCCAGCGGCTGTATGACGCGCGGCGCGACCTGTGCGAGGCCGAGAACCTGCGCGGCATCGTCTTCGGCGGGCGGATGCCGGGGCTGGCGCGGCGCAAGGCGGCCTATCCGGACGCGCGCGAATATCTGGACGCGGTCACGGCCAGGAAGCTCAACGATCCGGTGATCGGCTTCCACATGCGTTCGGGCTTCGAGCCGATCGGGGTGCTGGAGAACTATCTGACCTCGGACACGGCCTCGATGGGCCATGCCGCGCACATGGTGTGGCGCAATCCCTATTACACCGAGACGCACGGCCGGGGCGCGGCCTTCGCGGTCAAGGAGACGGTGCGGGTGGCGACGGTGCAGCTGCAGGCCCGCAAGGTCGCCAGCTTCGAGGAGTTCATCGCCAACATCGAATATTTCGTCGACGTGACCTCGGACTATCGCTCGGACTTCGTGGTCTTCCCCGAGCTGTTCACCCTGCAACTGCTGTCGCTGGAGAAGAAGAAGCTGACGCCGGTGGAATCGATAGAGGCCCTGACCCGCTACACGCCGCGCTTCGTCGAGGCGATGCGCAAGATGGCGGTCGAGTACAATATCAACATCATCGGCGGCTCGCACCCGACGCAGACCGACGACGGCGACATCCAGAACGTGGCCTATGTCTTCCTGAGGGACGGCTCGGTGCACGAGCAGGAGAAGATCCACCCGACGCCGAACGAGCGCCACTGGTGGAACATCAAGGGCGGCGACCGGGTGCACGCCATCCCCACCGACTGCGGCCCGATCGGGGTGCTGATCTGCTACGACTCCGAGTTTCCGGAACTGGCGCGGCGGCTGGTCGACGAGGGGGCGCGGCTGCTGTTCGTGCCGTTCTGCACCGACAACCGGCAGGGCTATCTGCGGGTGCGCTACTGCTCGCAGGCGCGGGCCATCGAGAACCAGTGCTACGTCATCCTGTCGGGCAATGTCGGCAATCTGCCCAACGTCGAGAACATGGATGTCCAGTATGCGCAATCGTGCATCCTGACGCCGTGCGACTTCCCGTTCGCGCGGGACGGGGTGGCGGCGGAGGCGTCGGAGAACGTCGAGACGGTGACGGTGGCGGACCTGGATCTGTCGGACCTGGCCTGGGCCAAGTCGCAGGGGACGGTGCGCAATCTGCGCGACCGGCGGTTCGACCTGTACAAGACGGTGTGGACCGACGGAGGCTGAGGCGGCTTGGGCCCTTGCTCGCGCGGTAGCTGGTTCATCACCAGGGGCACGAAGGGTCACGAAGGACACGAAGCGGCCGGGGTGAAGGATGGGGCCGGGTTCGCCGCAGATAATTGAATGCGGCGAACCCGCGATCTCATGACCGGCGGAAGAAAGCGCTCGCTTGACGCAATCCCCGGTCCCGTTGTGCCCTTCGTGCCTTCCTTCGTGCCCTTGGTGAAGAACCTGCCGGCCTCCGCCGTCACTAGGCGGGGCGGCGCCAGGCGACGATGCCGAGGCGGGAGATCTGCACCGGCTCGCCGTGCTGGTTGCGGGTCTCGTTGCGGGTGCGGACCATGCCGCGGTCGGGACGCGACTTCGAGGGGGTGATCTCCAGCACCTCGACGTGAACCGTCAGCGTATCCCCCGGCCGGGTGGGGCGGGGCCAGGTGGTCTCGCCGCCGACGCCGATCAGGCCGCCGGCGATGGGCAGGCCGTCGACCAGCAGCCGCATGCTCAGCGCCGCCGTGTGCCAGCCGCTGGCGGCCAGGCCGGCGAACAGGCTGTCTTGCGCGGCATCCTCGTCGAGGTGGAAGGGCTGGGGGTCGAACTGGCGGGCGAAGGCCTTGATGTCCTCGGTCGTGACCGTGACCGAGGGGGTGACGAAGGTCTGGCCGACGTGGAGGTCTTCCAGATACAGGGGCGTCGGCGCGGTCATGCCGAGGCGACCGTCGCGGGGGCCGGCCGGGGCTCGGCGAACCGGGCCGTGCCGGACAGGGCGGCGCCCAGCAACAGAACGGCCAGGGCCGTCATCAGCAGGGGCCGCGCCATGGCCCGCTCCGGGCTCAGCGGCCGGACGAACATCAGGACCAGCAAGCCGAGCAGGACCAGCACGCCGGGCAGGTCCATGCCGATGCCGAGGAAGACGGTGTGGGCCAGTCCGGCGATCCAGCCGGCGCCCAGGACGGCGGCGGCCGCGATGGGGGCCAGCGACCGCGCGCCGGTCAGGCCCGGATCGAGGAAGGCGGCGAGCGCGGCGGTCAGGGCGGCGAGCAGGCCGGTCCAGACGAACAGGAAGGCGGCCTCGGGCGCGGAGGCCTGGGCGGCTGCCGCGACGATCAGGATCAGGCCGATCGATCCTGTCCATCCGCCCCAGGTCGTGCGGGCCGCGAGGGTCGGCGTGAGGGACAGTCCGACGGCGACGACGGCGGCGCCGATGACGATGAGGTTCAATCCGCCCAGCGCCACCGCAAGCAAGGCGGAGGCGGCGACCCCCACAGCGACGACGCGGCGGTCGGGCCGGGTCCGCCCGCCCAGTAGGGCGAGCGCGAGGGCGAGGACCGTCAGCGCGACTCCGGCCTCCATCCACGGCAGGCGGGCCAGCAGGGTGTAGTAGGCCTCGGCGCTGTCGGCGCGGGCCGACAGCGGTCCGGCCAGCAGCCGCACGGCCTGGGTCAGGACCAGACCCGTCGACAGGAACCACAGGCCGTCGACCATGCCACGCCCGAGGTCGGCGAAGGTCAGGCCGGCGCGCGACCGCGCCCGCCACATCGCGGCGCCCAGAGCGAGGAAGGCCAGGCCCAGCAGCAGCCAGCCGGTCGCCGGCGCGTGGCCGACGATCAAGCGTCCGAACAGGTCGGCGTAGACGAGGTTCTGCGTCGCGGCGGGCAGGGCGGGCGCGCGCAACAGGGCGTCCGCGGTCTCCAGCGCCTGGGAGCCGATGTGCTGGACGCTGCCCTGGTCGAGCGCGTCCGGCGTCGAGGCGTCGGCGTGATACTGGGCGGGGCGGCCGATGAAGGCGAGGTTGATCCCCTGGACGCCGCGGTCCTTGGGGATGGTGAAGTCGGTGCCGTTGGGCATCAGCTCATAGACGAACACCGCCAGAGAATTGGACGAGACGCCGCCGGTCGCCTTGACGGCCGCGCGGGCGAACAGGGCGATGGTCGGGGCGTTGCCACGGCCCGTCTCGAACATCATGGCCCGGCCGCCGCCACCGCGCGCCTCGAGATTGACCACCGCGCCGATGCGGTCGCGCAGGGGATGTCCGCCCCAGAAGACGCGCGCGCCGTCGAGGTTCAGCTCCTCGCCGTCGGTCAGCAGAACGACGAGGGTGCGGTCGGCGGCGCCGCGGGCGCGGAGGGCGCGGACGGTCTCGAGAATGGCGGCGACGCCCGCCGTGTCGTCCGCGGCGCCGGCGGAGTCCGGCACGGTGTCGTAGTGCGCCATCAGGGCGACGGCGGGTAGGCGCGGGTCGCGTCCGGGCAGGACGCCGATCAGATTGGTCAGCTCGAGACCGGAGGCCGACCGTCCGTCGCGCTCGATCCGCTGCACCGCCTCGGGCGAGAGGGGGCCGGTCTGGGTCGAGGTCTGCAGGCCGAGGGCGGCCATGCGCTGCAACAGCAGGGTCTGGACCCGGATGTGGTCCGTCGAGCCGACGGGATGGGGGCGTCGCGCGATCTCGCGCACGTCCGCCATGGCCCGTCCGGCGGAGAAGGCCGTCGCGGGTGCGCTGGCCGGGACGGGGCGGGGACTCTGCAGGGTCAGCGCCGCGATCAGCAACCCCAGCGCCAATGATCCGACCAGCCAGAGCAGCCGCATGACCCATCCTCCCCGATGAACGGCCACGCTAGCGGGCTATGTCGGGTTCGTCATCCTTCGGCAGCCGGAGCGAGGACGGGTTCCGACCCGTTGCGGAGATTGAAGCAGACGCCGGGACGGGATCGCGACGCGATTTCCACGGCTACAACGGCAGGACGGGTGGTTCCGGTCTGGCCGAGCCCGCCGCCAACTCGTCCAGGCTCGGCTGGCTGTCGCGCTTGAGAGAGCCAACCATCTGGCCGTCAAGCGAGACGACGGCATGGGTGAACGCCGAGCTCAACAGCAATCGAATCTCCCCAAGAACAAGCGCCTCTACATGGTCGTTCGCCGTCACGATCTCGGCGGCAGGCGGAGTGTCGGGTCCGTCGTGCAGGTAGATGCGATAGTCCGGCATTTTAACGCCTCAGGCTGGGGAAATGATGATCGACCGTTTCTGTTGGGGCGGCGGAATAGCCGCGGTTGGCGAAATAGAAATACGCGCGAAATTCGGCAGGCGCAACATGAGGGGCTGGCCCCAAATCCGCCGTCCGGAGGCGATGGCCCCGCCAAGGCGCCGCTGTCCTCCAAAGGGGACACTCCGCCCGGCCCAGACACAAAATGCGATGCCGCCGCCGGGACATTTCTGACGACACATGCGCGACACCGGAGGCGTGACGGCCGCTATATCCGCACCCGGTACAGGCATCGCCGAATGGCGAATGTCCGCTGCGTCAGGCCGCGCGGCGCAGCGCCGCCGTCGATTTCACGAACAGGCCCTTGCGGCCGGCGACCGCGCGGAAGGCGATGCTGTCGCCGTCCGGCTGTTCGTCGGGGCCGAGGAACAGGCAGCCGTCATCGACGAGGCGGCGTTCCAGATTGTCGAACATGTCGCGCCGGCGCGCGGGATCGGCGTCGCCCAGCACGTGGCGGCAGAAGATGACGTCGAAACGGTGATCGTCCGTCGGGGCGTCGGTCAGATTGGCGCGGGCGAAATGGACCATGGCGCGCAGCTCGGCCCTGGCGATCCAGGCGTCCTCGGCCTGATCGAACCAGCGCAGCATGGTTTCGGCCTTGAGCCCGCGCTGGATTTCGAACCCGGTGTAGGCGCCGGACCGGGCCTTTTCGAGCGCGCGTTGCGACAGGTCGGTGGCGACGATCTCGACGGCGACGCCGGCTTCCTGGGCCGCGATGGCCAGGGACCAGGCTTCCTGGCCGGTCGAGCAGCCGGCGGACCAGATCCTGACCGGTTGACCGCCCCGCGCCTTGCCCAGCGCCGGCAGGAGCTCCCCGGCCAGGGTGTCGAAACTCGTGCGGTCGCGGCGGAACCAGGTTTCGGGATTCAGCAGGGCCTCGATCACCGCCCAGCCCAGGGAGGCGACGGGTTTGGCCCACAGCGAGGCCAGCATGGCGTCGACCGTCTCGAACCCCTCGCGCCGGGCCACGGGGCCCAGACGATGTTCGGCCAGCTTCATCCGGTCGCGCGTCAGCCTGAACCCCGCGCGCGAGGCCATCAGGTTCTGGAGGCGATCGAAATCGTCCGGCGTCATGGGGTCAGACGGCCCCCACTTCGGCGAATTTCGAGGTCAGGATCTCGCCGTCGAACGGCTTCATCACATAGTCGTCGGCGCCGGCGGACAGGGCCTCGGCGATCCGCTCGGCGCGGGTCTCGATGGTGCAGAACAGAACCTTGGGGGCGAGGCCGCCGGGCAGGGCGCGCAGGCGGCGCAGGAAGGTCATGCCGTCCATGACGGGCATCGACCAGTCCAGCAGAACGACCTCGGGGATCACGCCGACGCAGAAGGCCAGGGCCTCGGCGCCGTCGGCGGCTTCATCGACCTCGAAGCCGAGTCCTTCGACGATGCGCCGGGCGACCTTGCGGATGATCCGGCTGTCGTCGACGATCAGACAGGTTCTGGGGGTCAAGGTCCGTGTTCCAATACTGCGTCTCACAACGCCCGGTGTGCGACATCTCCATAGTCGCCCCGAGCCGGTTAATGAGTCCTTGGGAAACCGGCTTAAGTCTCAGTTAGGCATGCGGGCGGAGAGGACGACGCGGCCTTCCTCGCACTGGACGTCGAGCGAGCCGCCGGCGTCGTGCGCGGTCAGCCACAGCCAGTAGGGTTGTATCCACTGGCCCGGCAGGCCCTCGCCCAGGGCCTGTCCCGCCAGACCCGCGACGGCCTCGGCCTTCAGGCGGGCGCGGTTTCCCTCGGCCAGCCCCTCGACGATCAGGTCGTCCCCGTCCCGCCGGGTGACGATGACGGCGTTTCCGCCGGACGGCAGGGCCGCCATGGTCAGATACGCCAGATTCACCAGCGCCCGCGACTGGGCCTTGGAATAGCTGCCGTCCCCGACCTTCCAGTCGAGAGTCGCGCGGCCGCCTTCGGTCAGGCCGGCCACCAGATCGCCCAGCTCGGCGGCCGAGAACCGCTCGGCCGATGTCGCGGCGCCGAAGGCCACCCGGGCGAACGAAACGAGGGCGACCATCTTCTTCGCGCTGGCCTCGATCAGGCTCATGGCGTCGTCGCGCATATCCTGGGCCGAGGGATCCTTGAGCAGGTCCAGGCCGGAGCTGATCGCGCCCGCCGGACTGATGAAGTCATGGCACAGCTTGCCGGCGATCAGCGCGGCCAAGGCCTGGCCGTCGGGAAGGGCCGGGCCGTCGGGCCGGGCGGTGGAGGTGTCGGTCATAGGGCCCCGGAGCAACAGTCGGACAACAGGCCGGACGCTGACCTGATTTGCCGGTTCGCGAAACCGGTCCGATGCTCTAATCCCGCGCCATGATCAAACGACTGACCGCCGACCTCGCGTCCGGCGCCCTGGCCGAGTCCCTGGCCGACATCGCCGAGGACGCGGCGCGCGTCATCCTGCCCTGGTGGCGCAACGGCGTGGTGGCCGACGCCAAGGCCGACGACAGCCCCGTCACCGGGGCCGATCGCGAGGCCGAGGCCCTGATCCTCGCCCGGCTCGAGGCGCTGTATCCCGGCGTCCAGACCGTCGCCGAAGAGGCCGTCGAGGTCCACGGAGCCCCCGACCACGCCGCGGACTGGTTCTGGCTGATCGATCCGCTGGACGGCACGCGGGGCTTCGTCGAGGGGCGCGAGAGCTTCACCGTCAACATCGCCCTGATCCACAAGGGCGCGCCGGTCGCGGGCGTGGTGACGGCGCCGGCCACGGCCACGACCTGGCGCAGCGGCGCGCCGGGCGGGGGCGCCTTCCGCCGCCGTTTCGGCGAGGGCTGGCAGGCCATCAAGGTGCGCAACCGGCCCGCCTCGCCCATGGCGGTGATGAGCCACAGCATGACCGACGCGGAGGCCCAGCGCCTCGCTTCGCGCCACGGCTGCGTCCATTGGCAGGGCACGGATTCGTCGCTGAAATTCTGCCTGATCGCCGAGGGGCGGTTCGACGCCTATCCGCGCACCGGGCCGACCTCGGAATGGGACACGGCGGCGGGGCAGGCGGTGCTGGAAGCGGCCGGCGGCCGGGTCATGGCCGAGGACGGCCAGCCGCTGCGCTATGGCAAGCCCCGCTTTGCAAACGGCGGGTTCGTGGCCCTCGGCGGCTAGGCCGAACTAGAGACCGACCGTCTCCGGCACGGCCAGCAGGGCCCGCTCGACCAGCGCCGGCGCGCCCCATTCGCGGGCCGTCTCCATGGCCTCGGCCAGCATCAGGCCGACCGCGCGCGGCTCGACGCCCATCAGGCGGCCCCGGGCCATGGCCAGCCGCGCCATGCCGATCTGGTCGGCGGCCCAGTCGAGAGGTTGAGACTCCCGGGCGGCGAGGCGCTGGCGGACGATCGTCTCCAGCCCGAACAGGGCGGCGACGTCGCCGGCGTCCTCGGCCATGTTGGTCGCCGCCGCCAGCCGTCGCTCGCGCGCCAGGGCGCCCAGGACCAGACCCGGTTCGCGAGTCAGGGTCTCGGCCTGTGTGAGCGGCAGCAGCGGGGTGTCGCCCGGGCTCTGAACCAGCTGTACGGCGACCCAGTCCAGCGGACTGTGGTCCGGCGTGAACTGGTCCGCGGCGGCCCGGAACAGGGCCTGGCCCTGCTCGACCGCGGCGTCGTTGCGGGCCAGCCGGGCCAGGGCCATCAGGCCGGCGCCGGCGAGCGCCAGGGCGCGGGCGCGGGTCAGGGGGCGGTAGTCAGGCGAGGCGGTCTCGACCAGCACCCGCAGGTCGCGGCCGGCCTGATCCAGCAACCGGCCGTCGCGTCGCGCCACCCCGGCCTCCAGCGACAGCGCCGCGCGCTCCAGCCTCAGTTCGTCGCCCATGGTCCGGGGCAGCCCGCGGGAGCCGTGCACCGCGGCGTCCAGCAGGGCCGCGGCGTCCAGCATGACCGAGGGCTGTCCCGACAGCCGCGCCCGGCGCGCGGTCAGACGGGCGTGCAGCGCGGCCGCCGCCGATTGGGTGGCGGGGCGTTCCGCGGCCAGGGACTGAACATCCGCCAGCGCCGCCGTCAGCTTCTCCGGCCCGCCGAACAGGTCGAAGCGCAACAGGTGAATTTCGCCCGATTCGACGGCCGCGGCCGCCGTCTGGTCCGGCGTCGTCGTATGCCGTGCGGCGTCGGAAGCGGCGGAGGCCGCGCGGTCGAGGCTGCTCTTGCGACCGGTGCGGCGCGCGTGCTCGCGCCACAGGGCCGAGGCGCGCATCCAGCCGGCGAAGGGACGGGCGCTGGAGACCCGGCCGGCGTCGATGGTCTCGCGTCGGGCCTCGGCCTCGACCAGGTCCGCGCCGATCAGCTCCAGCCAGCCGAGGTCGTCGCTCTCGCGCGCATTTTCGAACAGCTTTCTCAAATCCCGGCCGAATTCGAACATGGGTTCAGACGCTCCGTCGTCCCGCTTCGGGACCAAACAGGCGTCCCGGGGCTGCAGGGTGCAAACGCAGCGCCGCGCCGGGAGTTCGACCGTGCGCTGAAAGTCTGTCCGAACGGTCGCCGTCTGTTCGATCTGCCCGATCAAGCCATGCCTCCCGGACCGGTGGCCGGGCTGACCGCTGGTCAGTCGCGCCCATACCGGCGGAACCGCGCCTGGGCCGTGTAGACCCGATGGTCGGTGGGGTCGGCCTCCAACGCGCGGCGCAGGAAATCCCGCGCCAGATCCCGCTGCCGCGTCCGCTCGGCCTCGTTCGCCGCGGCCTCCCCGCGCTCCGTGGCGAGATCCGCCATCAGGAGAAGGCCCTCGACGTTGTCCGCCTGGCGTTCGAGCGCGCGAGTCAGGGCTGTTTCGGCGGCGGCCTCGTCTCCCCAGCGCTTTTCCGCGCGGCCCAGGGCGACCAGGGCCAGGGGATCGTCAGGGAAACGGGCCGCGGCCGCCTGGAGTGTTCCCAGAAGCGCGGGGCCGTCGAGCTGTTCGGGATCCCACGAGCGGGCGTTGATCGCCGGCAGAATGACCGCATCGGCCGCGGGCGACAGGGTCGTCACCGTGATGACGGGACTGATCGGGGGGATGTCCAGCTTTGTGTAGGAAAGACGCCCGCGCACATGGGCCCGAAGCTGGGCCGTCAGCTGCTCGGGCGTCATGGCGTAGATCGCCTGCCAGGCCTCGACGGGGTCCCGGCCGCCGTTCACCGCGGCGACATAGGCGGAGAGGTTTCGTATCCGCCCCGTGTCGGACAGCAGCCAGTGGGTCAGGGCCCAGGACTGGGCGTAGTACATGTTCATGCCCGTCTGGCTGTCGATCGCGAGAGGGCTGTCGGCCCGCAGCACGGCGTCCATCGGCAGCCAGCGGTTCTGCTGCAGGGCGTACAGCCGCCCCCGGTCAGGCAGGCCGAAGGACGCCTCGCCGCCCTCGGTGACCGTCGCGGTGGCGAAATACTCGGCGAAGCCCTCGCGGAACCATCCCGGATACCGGGCGTCGCCGGCCCTCGCCATGACGTGATGGCTGTATTCGTGGAGCAGGATGTCGTCGCTTTCGCCGCGCACCAGCACGGCGAAGACGTCGATGTCGCTGGAGGAATAGTAGCCGGCGATCCCGGGCGGAAGGCCCGGAACGGCCACGCGAAGCGCCCGGCCGTCGCCCACCAGATAGACCGGCAGCCTGCGAGCCTCGGTCGCGCGCCCGGCGCCGAAGCGGGCCGTCAGGAGCGCATCGAACCGCTCGAGCCTGGCCGTGTAGTCGCGCAGCGACCGTTCCGAGCCGTCGCTGTAGACGACGAAATGCTCGCTTTGGGCGCGACGCCATTCGGCGAGGGCGGTCGTCGGCGCCAGGGCGCTCAGCGACAGGGCGAGCAGAAGGCAACGGACAACTGGACGCAAAACGGAACTCCCCCCGGAACGTCCGTCACCCAAGCCTGTTTTGGGGCATGCGGTCCAGCCTCAGCTTGACTGAACCCACAGGCGCGTGAGCCTGCGGGCCTAGCCGCGTTCCTTSGTCYTGGTGAAGGCCACGRYGGGGAASCGYTCCATGACGTAGCCGGTCTCCCAGCTCGACTTGGCCAGGAAGACCGGGTCGTCGTCGATGTCGCGGGCCATCTGGCCGCGGTATTTGCCCATGAAGTCCTCGGCCTGTTTTGGGGCATGCGGTGACGTAGCCGGTCTCCCAGCTCGACTTGGCCAGGAAGACCGGGTCGTCGTCGATGTCGCGGGCCATCTGGCCGCGGTATTTGCCCATGAAGTCCTCGACGTCGGCCTTGGTCCCGCCGATCCAGCGGGCCTCGGCCCAGGGCGAGGGCTCGAAGATGACTTCGAGCCCGTATTCCTCGCCCAGCCGGTCGGCCATGACCTCGAACTGCAGCTGGCCGACGGCGCCGACGATGAAGTCGGAGCCCATCTCGGGCCGGAACAGCTGGGTCACGCCCTCCTCGGCCAGGCCGTCCAGCGCCTTCTTCAGGTGTTTGGCCTTGAGCGGATCCTTGACCCGCACGCGCTGGAGGATTTCGGGGGCGAAGTTCGGCAGGCCGGCGAAGCGGATCAGGCCGCTCTCGGACAGGCTGTCGCCGACGCGCAGGACGCCGTGGTTGGGGATGCCGATGACGTCGCCGGCATAGGCGTCCTCGGCCAGCTCGCGGTCCGAGGCGAAGAACATGATGGGGGCGTTCACGCTCAGCTGCTTGCCGGTGTTCTGGACCTTCAGCTTCATGCCGCGCTGGAACCTGCCCGAGGCCATGCGGAACATGGCGATGCGGTCGCGGTGGTTGGGGTCCATGTTGGCCTGGACCTTGAAGACGAAGCCGGTGACCTCGGGCTCGCCGGGCGCGACCGTCAGGGGGACCGGTTCGGCGGCGTTGCGGGTTCCGGCCGGGGCGGCCTTGTGCGCCTTCATCACCTTGGGCGGCGGGGCCCATTCGCCGATGGCGGCCAGCAGTTCGTCGATGCCGAAATGGCGCAGGGCCGAGCCCCACAGCACCGGCGTCATATGCCCTTCGAGGAAGGACTGGCGGTCGAAGGCCGGATAGCCGCCCTCGACCAGCTCCTGCGCCTCCAGCAGGGCCTCATGCTCGCCAGCCTCGAAATATTGCGCGGCTTCGGCCAGCGGCAGGGCGTCTGGGTGGGGCACGTCCTCAGCCGAGCCGGCGGGCTTGCGGGCGTAGGGCTGGAACTTTCCGGTGCCCATCTCGACCATGCCGCGCAGGCGGTTTCCGCTCTGCGCCGGCCACCAGATCGGCGCCGGATCGAGTTGCAGGCGCGAGGCGATCTCGTCCAGCAGGGCCATCGGGTCCTGGGCCTCCCGGTCCAGCTTGTTGATGAAGGTGATGATCGGGATGTCGCGCAGGCGGCAGACCTCGAACAGCTTCAGCGTCTGCGGCTCGATGCCCTTGGCGGCGTCCAGCACCATGATGGCGCAGTCGGCCGCAGTCAGGGTGCGGTAGGTGTCTTCCGAGAAGTCCTCGTGCCCGGGCGTATCGAGCAGGTTGAACATCTTGCCGTCGTGCTCGAACGTCATGACCGAGGCCGAGACGGAGATGCCGCGTTCCTTCTCGATCTTCATCCAGTCGGACTGGGTGCGCCGGTTCTCGCCGCGCGCGCGCACGGCCCCGGCCGCGCGGATGGCCCCGCCGGCCAGCAGGATGTGCTCGGTCAGCGTGGTCTTGCCGGCGTCGGGGTGCGCGATGATGGCGAAGGTCCTGCGGCGCAGGGCCTCCTGTTCGAGAGGGAGTTTCGACATGTTCGATCCGTTGGGCGGCGGGACGTAGCGCGGACCGGGCCGAAAGTCACTCGCCGGCGAATAACCCCTCGCCGGACAGGGCTTTTGGAGTCATCGTCCGTTCCGGCGAGACGACCCGGTCACGCAATCGGGCGCCGCCTTTGGAAACGAAGGAACGGCCATGGCCCCGAACCCCTCCGTGGATCCGCCGCCGCACCACGACGGACCGCATCCCGCCCTTTCACTGATTGTCGGCTTCGGCGTGATCGTCCTGGGCGCGACCCTCGTGCACATCGTCTTCAACGTGCTGGTCTGACGGCAGGCGCGTCGTCTCAACTGCCTTGCGGCGCAGGGTCCTCATCGACCGAATCCGCCGCCGCGTCTTCCGCCCGGGCTTCGGCCTCGCTGAGGCCGCGCGCCTCGTTCAGCAACGTCTGGGCCGCCTTGGCGTCATCGCCCCCGTGCGGGTCGTTGGCCAGGACCTCGATGGTCCGGATGGCGTCCTCCCGGCGTCCGGCGGCCAGATAGGTGCGGGCCATGTCGATGCGCGCCTTGTCCAGCTGGGGGGCCAGCTGCAGCGCCAATTCGCGGGTCAGGATGTCGTTTTCGCTGGGGTAGCCGGGGCTGCCTTCGCGCGTCTCGGCCAGCAGCATGAAGGTGCGGTAGTCGGCGTCGTCCAGTTCGAACGCCCGGCCCAGCAATCTCTGCGCCTCGGCCTTCAGGGGGCGGACCTCCGCCCCGTCCTGGGCGGCGCGTTCGAGCAGCGACCTGGCCAGATACTGGTGACCCTCGACGTGGTCGGGGTGGGCGGCGATCAGCCGCCTGAGCACCGCTTCGCCGGCGTCGCGGTCGCCCAGATGCATTTCGGCGTGCCCGAGGGCCAGCATGGCGGCGGCGTCGCCGGGATGACGCGCCGACAGACGGCGAACCTCGGCAAGGGTCGAGTCGCTGTGCGACGTCGGCACGCCGGTCAGTCGTTGGGTCATGAGCAGAAAATCGCCCGACGAGGCCGGAAGCGGAGTCACCGTCACCTGGGCGCGCGGAAAGAAGTTCTGGATTTCGACGTAGGGTATCCGACCCATGTAGTCGCGCAGTTCCCTACGCAGCTCGGCGTTTGTCATGCCGGTCGCCCGGGGCATGGCCTCGATCGCGTTTCCGCCGGCGCCGACGTCCAGAAGATAGGCCCGCAGCTGATTGAAGCGCGCGTCATTGCCCATGAACCAGTGGGTCATCAGCCAGGCGAGCGGATAGTAGGTCGCGTTCCGCCGCCGGACCTCGCCGGAGCGCTTGGCCAGCAGGTCGTTCATCGAGATCCAGGTGGCGCCCCGAAGCCACGATCCGCGGGCCGCGTTGGGTTTTCCGATCAGGATCCGCGTCTCGTTGATGTCCGCGGTCATGAAATATTCCGCGAAACCTTCGATGAACCACGCCGGATAGGCGAACGGCACGTTCTGCATCATGAAATGGTGCGCGTACTCGTGCAGCAGCACGTCGTCGCCCATGCCGCCGCGGAGGGCCACGGCGAAGATGTCCTCTTCGCGCGCGGCGTAGAAGCCCGCGACCGTGTCGCCGATCGCGGGCGACACCCGACGCAGGCCGGCGGAATCGACCAGATAGATCGGCAGCTTGCGCGGCGGAACGTCGTCGATGGGCAGACCCATCTTCCAGCGCAGCAGCCGGTCGAACGTCTCCAGCTTTTCGGTATAGGCGATCAACTGGCGCGGGTTGCCGTCGCCATAGACGATGAAGCGCTCGCTCTCGGCCTTCAGCCATTCGGCCCGGGCCGGCGAGACGCCGATCAGAGTCAGTGCAAAGGCGGCCAGGACCATCGCCCCGACCCGATTCATGAAGCGCATGCCGACTCCCCGACTGGAACGGTCACACTATCCAGCCCCGCCGATGCTGTCCAAGGTTGTGCGGGGATAATTCTCGATCAGGCGGCGAGGCGCATCCACACGGCCTTGTCGGCGGCGACGGCGTCCAGCTTGCCCTTCGAGGCGCGTGTCTTGAGCTGGCGCATGATGGCGGCGGGCAGGGCGCAGAACTGCGGCTCGACCAGCGCGGGATCACAACCGGCGGCCGGCGCCGCGAACAGGGCGGCGTTGACCTCGGGCGACCGGTCGTGGATCAGCCAGGCCAGACGGCGGGCGCGCTGCGGATCGTTCTGATGCATCAGAGGATCCTCGGCGAACAGTTCGCAGCCCAGCTCCAGAACATAGTCCAGACCCAGGTTCTCGAACCGGCGCGCGTCGCCGGGCGTGACCGGGGAGGCCTCGTCCAGATCGAACACGACGTCGTTGAGAAGAAAGAGCATCGACAACACCCACCATCGCCGGGCTCGTTTCCCGGCCCGTTGAAGATGACCCTAGGCCAGGGCGCTTGCGGTTCCGTTCCCGAACGCGGTTAAGTATTTCGCACCGGCGGCGGCGGCGTTAACCTCGCGGTTTCCATGCCGACGTCCGGATCAGACCGCCACCTTCTCGGTGATGAAGTGGCGCCCCTCGCGGTCCTCGATCTCGACCACCCAGATGTCGGGATCGTAGCCGGCCTGGCGCTGGATGTAGGCGTCGAGCTCGCTTTCGAACTCGCTCTCCACCGGCTGCATCCACAGACGTTCGCCGTCGGGGCCGAAAGCCTCACTATAGAGTCTGGCGCGGCGGGTGGAGGTGTCGAACGCCTTGACGATGACCGTCCCCGCCCGCGCGTCGCCCTTGCGCGCGACCGTGGCGAAGGCCCCCGCCAGTTCGGCGCGGCGGATCAGGGCGGACACCCACAGGTCGCTGGACAGAAGCATTTTGATAACCGTGCCCGGAAACCGTACCGGAACGCATGGCGCGTAGACTGCGCCTCATGAGGATAGGCCAGACCGCCCTGAAGACCAAAGCCGCCCTGCTCGCGGCGGCCGTCCTGTGCCTGCCCGACCCGGCGCGGGCGGGACCGGCCGACACCTATTACGAACGGGCCTTCATGGTCGCCGCCGACCAGCGCTGCGGCCTCTTCGAGGCGCGCATCGACGCCGCGCTCGGGGCTGCGGCGGCCCAGGCCCGGGGCGCGGCCCTGCGGTCGGGCGCGGCCGAGGCCGACCTCAGCGCCACCGCGGCCCGCGCCCGGTCACGGGCCCACGCCGTATCCTGTCAGGACCCGCAACTGGCGACGGCGCGGAGCCGCGTCGACGACGCCTTCTCGGGCTGGCTTCGGACGCCGCGCATGAGCTTCCCCGGTGAGCGTGGCGACTGGACCGCCAACCGAATGCGTTCCGCCGGCCCCGGCTGGCGACTGAAACAGACCTCGGTGGTCGGCGCCTCTCCCGTCGCCTTCGGCTATGCCGGGCAGGGGGACGCCCAGGATATGGTCGCCGTGGTCAGCTTCGTCGGTCGCTCACGCCCCAACGCCGCGCGGATCGTGCTGCGCGACCCGACGAGGGTTCCGCGCGCCTGGCTGGCCGGAGAGGGGCTTGTCCCTGCGTCCTCACGCGCCAGCCTGTGGGCGGCGGGCGTCGCGCCGGCCGAGCGCGAACTGCTGGCTGAAGGCCGCCGCGCCGGCGAGGTCTGGCGCTTCCCCGCCTCGACCGCCGCCGCACTGGAACGGCTGGATCCCCGCGAGACGTTCGCCATTGAATTCCACTTCCGGGACGGCAGCGTCGCGACGGCGAAATTCGAGGCCGGCGATTTCGCCGCCGGCCGGGCCTTTCTGGCGATGGGTCTGATCTAGGGTCACACCCCGTTTTTCATCGGCATCGGGATGATCTCGGCCCCGCCTTCCGGAGCGGGTGCGCGGGCGACAAGCGCCACAGGCAAACGGACCGTCACCGCCGTGCCTTCGCCCAGGGTGCTGTCGATGCTCATCCGACCGCCGTGCAGTTCGGCGAAGGCGCGGACCAGCGCCAGACCCAGGCCGGTGCCCTGACGGCGCTGCTCGATCTCGCCGGCCTGTTCGAACGGGCGGCCCAGACGGCGCACGTCCTCGGGCGCGATGCCCACGCCCGTGTCGGCCACCACGACCTCGAGATAGGGGCCGATGGCCTCGACCGTGACCGTGATCGTCCCGCCTGGAGGGGTGAATTTCACCGCATTGGACAGCAGGTTCAGCGTGATCTGTTTCAGCGCCCGCCGGTCGGCCGAGACCTCGACAGGATCGCCGGGCAGGACGCTGGACAGGCTGACGCCCTTGTCGTCGGCATTGACCCGGACCAGGGCCATGGCCGCGGACACCGTCTCGCGGGCGTCGAACCGCTCCAGCGTCAGGGTGTAGCGTTCGGCCTCGATCTTGGCGACGTCCAGCAGGTCGTTGATCAGGTCCAGCAGGTGACCGCCGGCCTGGTGGATATTGTCGGCGTACTCCCCGTAGCGGTCGGGCAGGGGACCGAAGATGCGCTGGCGCATGATGTCCGAGAAGCCCAGCACGGCGTTCAGCGGCGTGCGCAGTTCGTGGCTCATATTGGCCAGGAAGCGGGTCTTGCCGGCCTCGCGCGCCTCGGCCTCGTTACGGGCGGTCTCCAGACCCAGTTCACGGGCGTACTGGGCGGTGGCGTCGAACACCTGGGCCACGAGCCGCGCGCCCGCGGCGTCGTCGAGCCGGCGGACGATCATCTGCGCGCGGCGATCAAGGGCCAGACGAGGCGCGAACACGACCACGCCCTCCTGCCCGCCCATGGCCCGTTCCATGGCCCCGAGCAGGCGGGGGCGATCGGGCGCGTGCACCGCCGCGACCAGGCCGCTCTCGAACAGCGGATCCACCGGCAGATAGACGGGCGGCGCGCCATAGGCGGCGACGACCCGGCCCGTCCCGGCCCGACGGCTCGAGGATCAGCATCAGGCCGGGCTGGGCCGCCAGCAGGGTTTCGATCCGGGCGGCGTCGGCCTCGGCCGTCTCCAGCCGTCGCTCGCGCTGCCGCCAGGACAGGCGCACGGCCAGCGCCGCGGCGCCCGCCGTCAGCAGGGCCGAAATGGCCGCCAGCGCGGGCAGATGAGGGCCCGGTCCGCCCCACCAGGCCGACAGCAATCCGGCCACGGCGGCGAGGCCGACGGCCAGCGCGCCGGCCTGGACCGGCCGGGGACCTCCCAGGGCGATGCCCGCCGCCAGCGGCAGGAAGACAAAGCCGGTCAGGGGGCCGGTCAGGCCGCCGGACAGGGCGGCCGACAGGAAGGCCGCCAGCCCCCATACGCCCAGCAGCATCATCCGTTCGCCCGCGCCGTCGCGCCGCAGCAGGCCCAGGCCCGTCAGGCCGGGTATCACCATGGCGAGCACGCCGTAGAAGACCGGGCCGTCGACCCCGCCGATCCATCGTCCGCCCAGCGCGAGCAGGGCGGCGGCCACGGCCCAGCCGGCATGCCACGCGGCCAGCGCGGGGCGATCGCCCGGGTCAGGGGGCGCGGCAGGTCCGGGATCGGGGCGGGCGGACTGGATCAAGGGCGCGACGCGAGAAGCCGGGGACGCCGGCGGCCGTCCAGCCTAGCCTTGCGGATGAGTCGTCCAAAGCACGCACGCGTTCCAGGCGACTGGCCGCAGCCCGGGTCGGCGCTTTTCCGGGGACAGGTCGAGAGGTTGTCGTTAACGCCGGCCCGGCCTATCTGGCCCGCATGACCGCTGATCCCTCCATTGACGACGCCCTGGCCGAGCTGGTGGACGAGTTCGACCTGCTGGGCGACTGGGAGGGCCGGATCGAATACGTCATCGAACTGGGCAAGGGGTTGGCGGCCCTGCCGGACGCGGACCGGATCGAGGCCAACAAGGTGCCGGGCTGCGCCGCCCAGGTCTGGCTGGCCGTCCGTCCCCGGGGGGACCGTCTGAGCTTCCTCGCCGACAGCGACAGCGCGCTGTCGAAGGGCAATATCGCCCTGCTGCTCAAGCTCTATTCGGATCGCCGGCCCGAGGAAATCCTGGCCTTCGACGCCCGCGCGGCCCTCGACCGTCTCGGCCTGCCGTCCGCCCTGACGCGCCAGCGCGCCAACGGCCTGAATGCGATGGTCGGGCGAATTCGCGACGCCGCGAAGGCCGCCGCCTAGAAGTAGTAGCCCGTCACCGTCATCGTCGGCCGTCGTTCCGCCGGCTCGGCGACTTCGACGGCGAGGCGATGCTCCGCGGGACGACGCGTCCGGCGTTCCCAGCGCCGGGGATGGTCCGGCGAAGTGGTCCAGCGCTCGGGGTCGCCGAAGGCGCGGCGGCCCAGGTCAGCCAGTTCCCGCGCGCTGGCGTGCCGCGACGAGATGGTGCAACTCGCCGCATAGACCTGGGCGTCGCCGTGTTCGAGCGTGCCCTCCTCGATCCGGAGCCGCCAGTTGCCGTCGTCCGAAACCAGATCGATCTCCGCCGCCCATTCATCCAGGGGTTGGACGTCGTCGATGGGCCGCCGGAAGTTCAGGTCCCGAGCCGCCTTGATCGCCTTCTCGAAACTCCGGGCCCGGGCGGCGTAGGGCAGGCAAACGTCTGTCAGCATGCGAGCCACCAACAGGTCCTGTGCGACGGCCGGGGCGTTGATCAGGCACAGACTCGCCGCCGCGACACAAACAACAAACTTCAAGGTGATCCCCGTTCGCCGACTGTTGAACGCAGTCCGCTGAGCTATTTGAGACGCCGCGCGCTGATGCGCGGCCGTTCACTCTAGGGCTGAAGGCCCCGCGGCGACAGTTACGAGCCTGTAACGTCAGCCGGGGCCGGCTCCGTCGGTCAGCCGATGCGGTATTGGGCCGCCAGGGCGGCCAGTCCTGTTTTCAGCAAGGCCTTGCCGCGCCGGCGGCCAAGGCCGAGGTCGCGTTCGGCCGCCTGCAGCGCCGAGGCGCGGATACAGATAGCCTCGACGATTCCGCGCGCGGGTCCGCAGGCCGCGAGCGCCGTCTCGACCCGACGGGCCGCGGCCAGGGCCGCGGCGCCGGGTCCGTCCCGCCCCGACAGGCCGCCGCCGGCGCCGGACCGCGGCAGCGCGTCCCACCGCATGGTGAGCGACGGCCCGCGCAAGGCCGCCTCCGCGTCCCGGGCAAGGCGATCGGCGGCGGCGATCTCGGCCGGGGCCAACCAGGCGCGCCCGTTCGCGTCCGTGCGGCGCGCCAGCCAGGCGATCGCCGACTGGCCCAGGTTGGCGCGACGCGTGGTGATCCGGCCGTCGCCTTCCGCCAGCGCGCGGACCCCCTCGATCACGCCGGGCCGGCCGGCCTCCGGCGCGGTCACAGTCCTCGTCGCGCCGGGGCGCGCCACCCAGCCTCCCCCTGGCCGGGTTTTCAGTCCCGGCTCCTCCGCCAGCTCCCGAAAGACCCTCTCGTCGACCGCCAGAAGGATGCGGGTTCGCCGGTCACGGCCCACCCTCAGGGCGTAGCCGCCGGGCGCGGTCTCGATCCAGCCGCCGCGCCGCGCCAGCAGGCGACGGGCCTGTCCCGCGGTCCCGGCGGGCCGTCGCGCCGGGGCGCGCGGCGGGCGCATCCCGCCCCGCGGGGGTCACGCCGGCACCTCGCACACCGGCGCGTCCAGGACGTCGCGCACGCAGCGCTCCAGCCGGTCCAGCATGGCGTCGAGGGTCGGACGGTCGCGCTCCTCCTCGGCCCATCGGCAGGCCGCCGCCGCCGTCGCCCGATTCAATCCGAAGGCGTGGCCAACCCGTTCCAGGGGCCAGCCGAAGGCGATATAGGCCAGGTACATCGCCAGCCAGCGCGCACGGCACTCCGTCCCGCCCAGGCGGACCTGGGCCCGCATCCGCTCGGCCGTCACCCCCGTCGCGGCGGCCACGAGCTGGATCGCCAGACCCGCGCGAATACGGTCCCCGTCCGCGACGGGCACGCGATACGTCTCATTCATCCGAAATCTCCCATCATCCATGACGTCCGCGGTTCAAAGGCATGCCGCGTCGGATAGGAATATAATCCGGACCTGCGTCGAATCCGGACGTACAGGGAAAGGGAGGCGAAGATCGCCCGTTCCGGAGGAAAATGCGTCCGCTTGACTCAGGACTCTCGACGCCGATTCGCAAATCAGCCTACGATTCGCCTCAATGGGATGGCGTTAACCTTTCTTAAGTTTTTACTCGGTTAACTCTCGAACAAGGTTACCCGGCAGTGGATGTCGGGAACTACTGTCAAGCTTTGCCTGGAGGGGCATCAATGCGCGTTCTGCTTATCGAAGACGATCACGCGACCGCGCAGAGCATCGAGTTGATGCTGAAGTCGGAAGGCTTCAACGTCTACACGACSGACCTCGGCGAAGAGGGCATCGATCTCGGCAAGATCTATGACTACGACCTGATCCTGCTCGACCTCAATCTGCCCGACATGAACGGCCTTGAGGTTCTGCGTCAGCTGCGCGTCGGCAAGGTCAACACCCCGGTGATGATCCTGTCCGGMACCTCGGARATCGAGACCAAGGTCAAGACCTTCGGCGGCGGCGCCGACGACTACATGACCAAGCCCTTCCACAAGGACGAGCTGATCGCGCGCACCCAYGCCGTGGTCCGCCGYTCGAAGGGSCACGCCCAGGCCATCATCCACACCGGCGAGATCGCCGTGAACCTGGACGGCAAGACGGTCGAGGTGCACGGCCACCGCGTCCATCTGACGGGCAAGGAATACCAGATGCTGGAGCTGCTCTCGCTCCGCAAGGGCACCACCCTGACCAAGGAAATGTTCCTGAACCACCTGTACGGCGGCATGGACGAGCCCGAGCTGAAGATCATCGACGTCTTCATCTGCAAGCTGCGCAAGAAGCTGGCGACGGCGGCGGGCGGCAARCAYTACATCGARACCGTCTGGGGCCGCGGCTATGTGCTGCGCGACCCGTCGGAAACCGCCGCTCCSGCCCCGGTCAGCGCCGCGGCCTGATCGACCGACAAACGAATATGAAAAGCCCGCCGGTTCGCTCCGGCGGGCTTTTTCGTGGTCGCTTGCCGAGAGCAGCCGTTTGCGACGTCCGCTACGGGGGGGAAAGCAGACATTCAGCGGGGCAGGCACTCATAGTCCAATGGATCGGACCCATAATTCGCAGGGTCGCCGTCTATCCGCGCAACGTCCAGTGCGACCGGCCCGCCGCAGGCGGCCTTGGCTTCGGCTTCGGCTTCGGCTGCCGCGATAGTCCTGTCGATGGCCCTCGGGATAGAGCGCTGGTGTACCGCGATGAGACTCTCGGCACGCGTCGGCGAACCCATACATGCGCCAGCCCTCCGGGTGCTGAGCGAACAGCCCTATGCAATCGTATTCCTGGCCCGTCAGCGCCAAGCCGCGGATGCGCCGATAACTGATCTCGACGCGGAAGGCGCACTGAGCCTCAGCGGGGAGCTCCTCATCAGAACGCTGACACGACACACGGCTCACAGTTCGCACAGGCGGCACTCCGCAGTAGGCCTGATCAGGGCACCGCTCCCGCGCGATAAAGTCCAGATACAAGCGGGGCACATCCTCTACCGCGGGAACGAGCTTCGCCTCTTTCAGCTCGCTGACTGCTGCTGCCGAGAGGCACTCTCCGGCAGGGCCAGGTGTTCGGCCATCTGCGCATCCCGGCGAGGGCAGGCTCGGCGTGATCACGTAGCCGGTATTGTCTGCGCACCCCGCGCACGCCAAGCCGAGCGCAAGCACTGTGAGAGCCAGCCGGATCATCATGCCCCTGATCTCCTCACTCGCTTTCGAGATACCATGTCGTCGCATCGAGCGCTGGCGTTCGCAACGGGTCGGGAGCGGATGGTCGCCTAAGGTGGGAAGCGGACATCGCCAAGCAGTTCAGTCAGGGAGCCCGCGGCGAACTTGCCGCTGTGCTCGTCCCGTTCGCATTCGTCGGAGACCTTCCCGTACGCGACTCTCCGTCGGCTCCGCCCAATTAGGGCATCTTGCAAGCTGTGCTGAAGATGCCGGCGTCCTCTGTCATCACGCAGTCGCCGCGGCGAGAGGCGCGGCTCTGCTGAAGGCTCTCCCGTTCGCGAGCCATTCTGGCCAACTCGGCCGCACGCTCGCGGTTAGACTGCGCGAGCCGCGCCAGCCGTTCGACCTCCTCCCGCGCCTTTCGGTTCGCCTCCGCCGTCCGAAAAGCGGCCTCCTCGCGCGCCGCCACGACCGGATCCTCGCCGAGCCGTGGCGGTCCTTGCCGCTGGTGCAGTCCCAGCGCCCCTGCAACGACGCGCGCCGGATCGGCGTCGCCGCGCCGGATAGGGACACGTTCAAAATCCGGATCGATGTACATCCCATCGCCCGAATAGGCGATGCGCAGAGGCACGGCGAAGCGGCGCAGCTTGAACTCGGTCTGGCGGGCCACCAGGTGACATTGCGGCTCGCACTTCCATACCTCGATCCGCCTGCGCCCATGATTGCGGCCAGTGCCGTAGTAGCCCTCGAAGTGGATCACCGCACCGAAGACAGGCGCCTCGATCACGCGCTCCACCAGGCACCAGCCTGGCTGGTCTGGCAGCGCGGAGAGCTTCTCCCGCCGGTCCTCGTCGCAATAGGTCGAGGCGTAGCTGAGCCGCGCGCTTGGATGGCTGCCGTCACGCCAGTCGTAGTTATAGCGTTCACCCATGCCGTAGTGCTCGGCACGCAACACCCGCTCCACCGTTCCGCCGGTCACGAGGCGCGTGCACTCGGCGCCGCAATCTCCCGAGATAAGTATGGGCCCGTCGAACGCGGCGAGCCGGGCGGGGGGCTGATCCCCAACTCTGCCGGCGGCAGCGCGAGCTTCCTGCCATAGGTTGGCGGCGGTCGGAAAGCCCAACGGCCAGACCAGGGCCGCCCCGAACCAGGCTCCGACCCACTTTGGACTCCGCGTCCGTCGCCAAGCCGTCAGCGGCCAATCAACAAGCGGCAGGACCAAGAACGCCCACTGGATCGCGACCATGGCCAAGGCGGGAATGACCAGTAGATAAAGGCCGAGAGTGAAGGCCTCCCGACTCATGGTGATGGCCGTCACGAGCGCAAACAGCAGATAGAAGACCACGCGGCGAGCGATGGGCCGCCGAGCCTTGGACGTCCGCACGCTCCCAGCCGAGTCAGCGGTCAAGCTCGTCTCTCCAGTCACTTGCCCCCTCGCGCCCAGCCCCTCTGGAGGCGGCAAGTCGCATCCAACGTTGGCGGAGCCGGCGAGATGCCTAACCGGAGACAGGATACCAGCGAGAACCTAACGCCCAGTTTAGTCTGAGATACCTAGCGCCTTGGCTCACCTGCGGGAGCGGTCGCTCGAGATCGCGAATGTCCGCTATTGGTGGGAAGCGGCCCTCCAGCACAGGGGACGATCCGGAACGAAGGGACTGCCCTTGCTGGGCCAAGATCAGGATGAGACTGTCCGACAATGGGGATTAATGCTGTCCAAGAGATTTCGCGTGGACTGCTCGTGACCGCGCTCGCGTCAATCGGGGGGTGCTTGCTGGCCGCGCTACCTTTCGGAGAGAACGCCTTATCGCGCCTCGGGCCTGCCAATTGAACACCAGCCGCCCTCGGAGGATGGACGCAAAATCAGCCGCTGGTCCGACCACGGTCCAATTTCTTCTTAGAAATCGGGATAGGTGGTGATGAACCGCGTCTCGAACCGGCAAGTCGCCCGATAGCCCGTCCGCTGCCATTCACATCTGAGAGCGCGAACCTCCACCCGGCCGGCGACCTGCTCAAGCTGGATGCAGTTTCCTCGCTCCTTGCAAGCACAGCTTTCCACGGCGGAAACATCTGCGCTTGCAGGAAGCACATCGGATTTTGGTGCCGGCGAGCAGGCGGAAAACAGAATGGCCAGCGTAGAGACAAGAGCGGCTCGGAGCATTGCGTAATCAGGCCTTGGGCATCGGTTAGACCGTTAGAAGTGCTGCGGCCCGGCATTGTCCGCAATGGGTGGGAAGCGGACCCTCGCTCCGATCCAGGAACACGACAACGCCCGCCGGATCGCTCCGGCGGGCGCTTCTGTATTCACGTCAGCGGAGGCTCAGCCCTTGGCGACGTAGCCCTTGCCGCCGTTGGACGGGCGGCGGCTGCGGGGACGGCGCTTGATCTCGCCGGCCGGCTTGGCTTCGGCCGGGGCCGAGCTGTGGCGCGGGTCGTTGTTGCTGGTCCGCGGACGCTCGCGCGCCAGCGGGTCGAAGGCGCGTTCCGGCATCGGACGCGCGTCGCGGCCCGGACCGGGCTTGCGGACGCGGTGCGGYTGCCCGCCGCCTTCCAGCTTGACGCCGTCGCGGCGCGGGTTGCGCGGGCCGCGCTGCTGCTGGCGGTCGCCGCGACCGTCGTCCGGCATCGTCGCCTTGGACTTGACCCCCGAGGCCATGATCGACTGGTCCAGCAGGGCCAGCGACTTGTCGTTGCGGCGGTCGGTCGACGGGATCTTCTGGCGCGTGACCTTTTCGATGTCGCGCAGCAGYTTCATCTCGTCGCCSGCSACGAAGCTGATGGCCGTGCCGTCGGCGCCGGCGCGGGCCGTACGGCCGATGCGGTGCACATAGGCTTCCGGCACATAGGGCAGCTCGAAGTTCAGSACGTGCGAGACGCCGTCSACGTCGATGCCGCGGGCGGCGATGTCGGCGGTCGGTCGACGGGATCTTCTGGCGCGTGACCTTTTCGATGTCGCGCAGCAGCTTCATCTCGTCGCCGGCGACGAAGCTGATGGCGGTGCCGTCGGCGCCCGCGCGGGCCGTGCGGCCGATGCGGTGCACATAGGCTTCCGGCACATAGGGCAGCTCGAAGTTCAGCACGTGCGAGACGCCGTCCACGTCGATGCCGCGGGCGGCGATGTC
>NZ_LMFL01000021.1:0-36488 GCF_001426805.1 Brevundimonas sp. Root1423 | reverse complement strand
CGGCGTCGATCTCGTCGATGAAGATGATGCAGGGGGCGTTCTTCTTGGCCTGTTCGAACATGTCGCGCACGCGGCTGGCGCCGACGCCGACAAACATCTCGACGAAGTCGGAGCCCGAGATCGAGAAGAAGGGCACGCCCGCCTCCCCGGCCACGGCGCGGGCCAGCAGGGTCTTGCCGGTGCCGGGAGGGCCGACCAGCAGGGCGCCCTTGGGGATCTTGCCGCCCAGCTTCTGGAACTTGCCGGGATCCTTGAGGAAGTCGACGACCTCCTGCAGCTCTTCCTTGGCCTCGTCCACGCCGGCGACGTCGTCGAAGGTCTTGCGGCCCTTGTGCTCGGTCAGCAGCTTGGCCTTGGACTTGCCGAAGCCCATGGCCCCGCGCGCGCCACCCTGCATCTGGCGCATGATCAGGATCCACAGGCCGATGATCAGCACGAAGGGCAGCAGGCCGATCAGGGCGCTGACCCAGATGGACTGGCGCGTGCTCTTGGCGTCGACGACGGCGCCGGTCTCGGCGATGCTGGTCAGCAGGTCGCCGTTGGGAACGGGCGTGGTGACGGTGACGACCCGGTTGTCCTTCAGGGTCGCCTTCAGGGTCTCGCCGCGCGACTCGACGCTGGCGATGTCGCCGGCGTCGCGCGCCTTGAGCAGGTCGGAATAGGTCATCGCCTGGGGCTGTTGCGCCGCGGCCTTGGCACCGGCGGGGGCGGCGATGCCCCCGGGACGGCTGACGGCCACATAGACGGCCATGGCCCCGAGGATGATGAGGCCCCAGAAGGCGAAGTTACGCAGGTTCATGCTCGTCTCGTTCCTCGGGCGCGGGCGCGCCCCGTCACTGATGTCAGGTCGAAAATAGGGGGTTCGGAGGCGTTGCGCCATGGATGACGGCGCCCAGGTCCCTTTCGTGCGTCATTCGGTCCAGCGCGAGCGCCAGTCTCCATTCGATCAGCGACCGCGTTCGCGCCGCCGTCCGTGCAAGAACCGGGGCGCCGCCATCGTTCCGGATCAGCACAGGTTGGCCGCCGCGAGCCGGGGGCGGCAGGGCCTTCAGGACCGCGCGATCGGCGTCGGACAGGGCGGCCATGCGGCCGGCGGCGGAGACGACGGACCAGCCGGGTTCGGCTGAGGTGATGGCCCAGCGGCCGTCCCAGACGGCTTCGACTCCGGGCGTCAGCGGCAAGGGCGGCGGAGGACGGCGGGTCAGTTCGCCGGGCTCGCGGGTGATGGCGACGCGGTTGGCGGCGGCCTCGATGCGAGCGCCGCAGAGGGTGGCGGTGAAGGATTCGCCGGAGCGAAGGCGGGTCACGAGGGCGCTCAGCCGGTCCCGGCGGGGCGGGCGGTCACCGCCTCCGGCGCAGACGAGGACCGCGGCGAGGGCCTGAGCGTCGATGTCGCGGGGCGGTTGGAACCACCCCTCTCCCCTCGGCAGAGGGGTTGAGCGGGCGGCGCAGCCGTCGTTCTGGCGCGAAAGGGTGAGGGGTTCCGGCGGCGGCGCCGCATGGTGCCGTAACCCCTCGTCCGCCCACCCGGCTTTCGCCGGGCGGGCCCCTCCTTCTCCCGATGGGAGAAGGGAGGCGCGGGCGCGGCTGCGGGCGTACGTCAGGTCCTCATTGGCCGGGTCGTCGATCCACGCCGCCCCCTGCCCCGCCAGCCAGTCGCGGACCTCCGCCCGGCCAGCGTCGAGCATGGGGCGCAGCAGCATCAGCCCGCGCCCCTCGGGCCAGGCCGGAGACGGAGCCCAGTCGCGCAGCCGGCCGAGCGTGGAGCCTTCTTCCCGCATGACCTCGCCCTCGGCGATGTCGTCGGCGGTGTGGGCGAACAGGATGATACGGGCGCCCGCCTCGCGCGCGGCGTCGGCGATCAGCGCGTGTCGGGCGCGGCGGGCGGCGGCCGTCAGGCCCGTCGAGGGTTTCGGCCCGGCCCACGTCAGGCGCCGCCACTCCGCGCCGGCGTCCTGGGCGGCTGTCCGGGCGAAGGCGGTCCAGTCCGCGCTGTCGGGGTGGAGCCCGTGGTCGACCGTCAGGGCCAGCAGGCGTCGCCCGTTGGCCCGCGCCCAGCCGGCCGCGACGTGCAGCAGGGCGAGGGAGTCGCCCCCGCCCGACAGGGCCAGGGCGAGCGGATGATCGACGTCCGGCTCCAAGCGAGCGGACAGGCGGGCCAGAACCGGCCCGGTCCAGTCGTCCGGGGTCGGGTTCAGCCCGGCCGCCGGACCGGCGTCGCGGCGGGGCAGCCGATGCGGGTCCGGGCCTCGGCCGCGCGGGTGCGGACCACCGGCGTCGCGGCCTCGGCGTAGCGGCGGCCGAACTCGGTCAGGGCGGTGCAGGCCTGGGTCTTGCGGTCGGTGGCGTTCAGCGCATTGGCCAGTTCCAGCGTGGTCGCCGGGGCCCAGGGCGTGGTCGGCCAGCCCCGCAGGGCGGCGGCGTAGGCCGAGACCGCGCCCGCATGGTCGCCGGCCGAGACGCGCAGGTCGCCCAGACGGCTCGAGGCCTCCTGGGCCTGGGGCGTGTCGGGCCAGGCGGCGATGACGGCCTGCAGGGCGCGGTCGCCCCGCGCCGGATCGCTGGCGGCCAGGCGCGCGGCGGCGGTCAGGTCGCGGGCGGCGTCGCCGGTCGGCGAGGTCGTCGGGATCGGGGCGTTGAGCTCGGCTTCGCGGGCGGCGGCCTGTTCGATGGCCTGCAGACGGCCCTCGGCGTCGCGCAGGCGGGTGGTCAGGGCGCCGTTGTCGCGCGTGGCCTCGTCCAGCTGGAAAGTCAGCCGCTCGAGGTCGCCGTTGACGCGCTGGACCGTGGCCTCCACGTCGGACAGCCGGCGATCCATCAGGCCGACGCGGCCCTGAAGCGCCACGACCTCGGCGTCGGGCTCGATGATGACGGGCTGTCCGGCGGCGTTGCGCTGGGTCACGGCGCGCTCGAGACGGCGCACATTGCGGTCCAGTTGGTCCAGCCGGCGCTTGTCCCACTGGATCGGCTCCAGCGGCGCGGTCTGGGCCACGACGGTCGTGGTCCCGGCGATCAGGATCACGCCCAGGACCGAGATCAGGGCGTTGCGCGTACGGAGGGCGGCGGGCAGCTTCAGCATGGTCATGGTCGTCCCAGGGGCGCCGCCCCGCCGCGTGGCGACGGGGCGAAGGATCGTATCAGCGCGTCGCGCCCGAGACGATCGCGGTGTGGGCGTTGCGGTTGCGGGCGAAGGCTTCTTCGGTCGAACCGGCGGCGATCGGCCGTTCCTTGCCATAGCTGATGGTGTCGATGCGGCCGGCGTTGACGCCGCGCTCGACCAGATAGGTGCGGACCGATTCGGCGCGGCGGGCGCCCAGGGCCAGGTTGTATTCGCGGGTGCCGCGTTCGTCGGCGTTGCCCTCGATGCGAACGGTCACAGTGGGATAGCGCTGCAGCCAGGCGACCTGGGCGTCCATGCGCGGATAGGCCTCGGGGCGGATCTGATAGCTGTCGAGGTCGAAATAGACCCGGTCGCCGACGTTGACGACGAAGTCCTGCTCGGAGCCGGGGGCGGCCGCGCCGACGGCGCCGCCGGTGATCGGGGCGGCGCTGTTGTCGTTGTACTGCTCGTTGCCGGCGGGCGGCACGGTCTCGCCCGCGCCGGTGTCGGCGGGACGGCGCGGGGTGCAGGCGGCGATGGCGGTCACGGCCAGGCCGACGGCGGCCAGACGGACCAGGGTCGAGGGCTTCATCATCGGATCGTCTCCTTCAGGTGAGGCCGGGGCCTCTGACTTGGCTTTAAAGCGTTGCTACTGACGCGCCACCGGTTTCACCAGTCGCGATAACGCGGGTTTGAGCTACAGGGCTCGGTTTGTCGTCAGCTCGGGCAGGCGTCGGGGCCGGTCCCGCCCAGATTCGACGGCTGTTCGTCCAGAAGCGGCGACCAGGCCGGGTCCGAACCCCGGCCGTCGTAGCCGGCCTGGGCCACCACCCGGCCTGACAGGTCGACGGTCCACAGCCGGGTGTCGCCGCCCGGGCTCTGGCGCGCGAACATGATGTAGCGCCCGTTCGGGGCCCAGGACGGACCCTCCTCGAAATAGCTGGACGACAGGATGCGCTCGCCCGAGCCGTCGGGCTTCATGACGCCGGTCGAAAAACGGCCGCCGCCCTGTTTGGTGAAGGCGATCAGGTCGCCGCGCGGGCTCCAGTTCGGGGCGGTGTACAGGCCGCCGCCGCGGGCGATGGCGCGCTGGCCAGTGCCGTCGGCGCGCATGACGTACAGGCGGGCGCTGCCGGACCGGTCCGAGGTGAAGACGATCTGGCTGTTGTCGGGACTGAACGAGGGCGAGGTGTCGATGCCGGGATCGCTGGTCAGGCGCCGCACCTGACGGCTGGACAGGTCCATCACATAGACGTCGGTGTTGCCGCCCCGGATGATCGAGAAGGCCATCTTCGACCCGTCGTTCGAGAAGCGCGGGGCCAGGACCTGGCCGTCGAACTCGCCGAGGCTTTCGCGGCGGCCGGTCGCCAGATTGTAGAGGTAGATGCGGCTGTAGTCCCTGCCCAGCGCTACATAGGTGATCTCGTTGGGATCGTTCAGCGAGAAGCGGGGCGACATGATGATCTCGTCGCCCTGGGTCAGATAGATCGGGTTGAACCCGTCCTGGTCCGAAATCGCCAGACGCGACAGGCGGTTCAGCTGGGTCCCGCTTTCGGAGACGAACACCACGCGGCTGTCGAACAGGCCGGTCTCGCCGGTCATGCGCTGATAGACCAGGTCGGCGATCTTGTGGCCGATCCGGCGCCATTGCTCGGGCGTGGCGGTGAACTGGTAGGAGGCCAGCTGGCACTGGCGATAGGGGTCGTACAGCCGGAAACCGTAGTCATTGCGGTCATCGGGCCGGCGCGTGACCGCGCCATAGAGCACCGCCTGGGCGCCGATCGAGGTCCATTGCGGGAAGTTGGGGGCATTGGCCAGGGTCAGCCCGGTCTCGACGAAGCCGGCCGGGTCCATCGGCTCGAAATAGCCCGAGCGACGCAGGTCGGCGCGGATGACGCCGCCCAGGTCGGCCCCGTTCTGGCCGTCGAAATTGACCACGGCGATCTGCAACGGCCGCAGCACGCCCTGATCGACGACGATGTCTTCCTGCTGCGGCGGCGCCGGCGTCTGGGCCGACGCGGCCTCGGCGGCGAGGCTCGCCGCCAAGGCGGCTGTGGCCAGAAGAAGGGTCGTTCGCATCAAGGTCTCCAGTCGTCTGCGCGGGCGGGACCGACGCACCCGGACCGCGTGTTCGCCAGCTTGGGCGGGAATGCGGCGATAATCAGGTCCGCCAACCGGTCCAGGGCGATAGGTAGCCCGAAGGCGTCACATTGGTGAAGGCGCGATCAGCGGGAGCCGCACATCGTCGCCGTCCGGAACGAAAAGGGCAGTTCCTGCTGTTCATAACCGGCGGGCATGTCGAATGGCGCGGCCGCATGGATGGCGCGAAGCACCGAATCGGCCGCCGCGCGCCAGCCCGGCTCGCTGCGCGGCTGGGTCAGGCGGGGACTGCCGACGATCCGGCCGCGCGCATCCAGGGTGACGCGTACGCCGATGGTCAGGTCATCGCCGCCCGGAATATCGCAGTTCACGTCCCAGTGCGGGGTCACCTGGCCCGCGAGGGCCTGCAGCGAGGCCCGGCCGACGGCCTGCGGGGCCGAACCGCGGCCCGTCTGCCCCGTGGCCGGGCGCGTGCCGGGCCGGGTCGCGGGACGCGGCGGCCCCGCGAGGGCGTCGAGGTCCAGCGTCTCCTCGCGGCGCGGCGGGGTCGGGCGGGGCGGCGTGGGCCGCGGCGGGGTCGGCTGGGCGCGCGGCGGCGTGGGACGCGGCGGCGTTGTCTTCTTCAACGGCGTGGGCGTCGGGAGGGGCGGCGGGACCGGCTTCGGCTCGGGCGGCGCGGGAACCGGCTCGGGCGGCGGGGCCACCGGCGCCGTGGCGGCGTCCTCGGTGACCAGCTCCTCGCTCGGATTGTCGGCGGCGGCGGCCTCGATCACCACGTCGGAGACGATCGAGACGGGCACGGCGTTGAGGATCGGACGCAGCTCGGCGCGGGGCGCGAACAGGCTGGCCGCCAGCACGGCGGCGATGGCGCCCCCGTGCACCAGGACGGAACCGATCAGGGCCGGGCCTGGCCGTTCCAAGGCGTCAGCCCTCCCCGCCTGATCCGGTAGATTGGGCCGAGGTGTCGGTGATCAGGTTCATTTTCGTGAAGCCGGCGCCCGACAGCCGGGCCATGACGCGCGCCACGGCCTGGTAGGGCGCGCGGCCGTCGGCGCGGACGAAGACCGGCTTGTCGCGCGCGTTCTCGCCGCCCTCCTGGGCCACGGCCAGGATCAGGCGATCCCACGCCACCTCCCCATCGGCGACGAAGATGGCGCCGTCGCGGTCGATCGAGACCACCACCGGCTCCTGATTGGTCTCGACGGCGCTGGCCTCGGTCCTGGGCAGTTCGACCTCGACCCCGGTCGTCAGCAGCGGCGCCGAGATCATGAAGATGATCAGCAGCACCAGCATGACGTCGACCAGCGGCGTCACATTGATCTCGCTCAGCGGCCGCTTGCGCGGCCGTCTGCGGCCCCGGACGTGTCCGCCCCCGCCGCCGCCCGCCAGCGCCATGGCTCAGAACTCCCGGCGGCTGTAGTCGCCCGAAGGCGGCGCGGGCGCCGGCGGCGGCGGCGACGCGGCGGTCGAGCCCCCCAGACGGCGCGCCACGGCGGACTGCAGGTCGTCGGCGAAGCTTTCCAGCCGGCCGGTGAACTTGCCCGCGTCGATCGAGAATTTGTTGTAGGCGATATAGGCCGGAATGGCCGCGGCCAGGCCGAGGGCCGTGGCGAACAGGGCCTCGGAAATCGCCGGGGCCACGGTGGCCAGATTGGTGTTGCCCGACAGGGCGATGGCCCCGAAGGCGTTCATGATGCCCCAGACCGTGCCGAACAGGCCGATGAAGGGCGAGGAGGTCGCCACCACCGACAGCACGCCGAGGCCGTTCTCGACCCTCTGGCCCTCGCGGGCGATCAGGCTGTCCAGCGCCCGGTCGATCCGCGACATCAGCAGATTGGCCTGGTTCTCGGTCAGGGGGCCGCGCGTCCGCGCCTCGCGCCAGTCGGCCAGGGCGATGACCAGCATGCGCGGCAGCGGATGGACCGGATCGGGACCCGCCTGGGCGGCGACCTCTTCCAGCGACCGGCCGGACCCGACCGCCTTCTCGAAATTGTCGGCCTGGCGGTTCAGCGACGAGAATCGCGCCGCCTTGTCGATGATCACGGCCCAGGACCACAGGGAGGCGATCGCCAGTCCGATCATGATCGCCTGCACGACGATGTCGGCCTCGAGGAACAGGCTCACGGGGTTGATCATCGAGGCCTGGGCGGCGGTGGTCATCGAAGGGCGTCCTTGCCGTCTGTCCGTCCCTGTGCACCGGACGGCCGTGGCGGTTGTGTGGCGTACTGCACCGGGTCTAGCGAGGTGTGGCGGCGACGTCACCCGTCTACACGCGTCAGGCGGGGGAAACGGCTACGCTTCGCGCGCCAGCCACGGGCCGACCTTTTCCACGAGCGCCCGCGTGGGCCGCCGGGGCCGTCCATCCATATGGATGCACACGACCTCGACATCCGCCCGGCACAGCACGTCATCGCCGCGCGTGACCGTCTGGGAGATCAGCAACCGCGGCCCCTTCACCGCGTCATAACAGGTGCGCACGATGAGGGCGTCGTCGATGCGCGCGGGCTTGAGGAAGTTCAGCCCCATCCTCGTCACCACGAAGGCCATGGGCTGGTCGCCGTCCAGCAGGTCGGCGTGGCCGATCCCCATCAGCCGCAGGCAGTCGGACCGGCCGCGCTCGAAATAGCGGACATAGTTGGCGTGATAGACCAGGCCGGTGAAATCCGTGTCCTCGTAATAGACCCGCACGGGCAGACGGTGCTCGCGGCCCTCGAATCGGCCGGTCGTGGGCTGGTCGGTCATGGGGTCGTCGCCGGCGGTCTGGGCAGGTGCGGACAGTCGGCGCGCAGCATGGCCTGGAATTCGGTCGCCAGCGGATCGTCGCTCATCATGATCCGGTTGGGGCGCGAGATGAAGCTGTACGCCGCGCTCTCGCCGCGCCGGCCGACATAGCCGCAGACGACGCGGCCCCGGCCCTCGTCCAGCAGGCGGATCTCGGCGGTGCGGCCCAGTTGCTCGCGGGCCTGGCGCAGCACCCGCCGGGCCGGGGGCTCCTCGACCACGCCCGGCCGCGAGGTGCGGACCGCCCCCCAGACGATCACCGCGCCCAGCAGCAGCACCGCGGCGCCCAGCACCGCGATCAGCCGGTCGGTTCGGATCGCCCTTCGCGCCATGCGCCTCTCCTTCACGCGGAGCATGAAGGGGTTCGGCGATGGCGGAAAGGGGCCGCCTCCCCTTCCGTGCATCCCGGCTTTCGCCGTGGACGGGCGGACAGCGCGATGCGCGGGTTATTTGCCCCCGAACAGTCCGCCCTGCTCCGGTCCCCGGGGCGGTTCGGTCAGGCCGAGGTGGGCGTAGGCCCGGGCGCAGGCCATGCGGCCGCGCGGCGTGCGCTGGATGAAGCCCTGCTGCAGCAGATAGGGTTCGATCACGTCCTCGACGGCGTCGCGCGCCTCGGCGATGGCGGCGGCGAGGGTGTCCATGCCGACGGGACCGCCCCCATAGTTCTCGATCAGGGCCTTGAGAAAGCGGCGGTCGTTGGCGTCCAGCCCGGCCTCGTCGACCTCCAGCCGGGCCAGGGCGCGGGCGGCGGCCAGACGGTCGATCATCGGCGACCCTTCGGCCCCGGCGAAGTCCCGCACCCGGCGCAGCAGCCGCCCGGCCACGCGCGGCGTGCCGCGCGAGCGCGAGGCGATCTCGCGCGCGCCCTCGTCGTCGACCGCCACGCCCATCTTGCGCGCCGCCCCGGTGATGACCCGCACCAGTTCATCGGGCGTGTAGAATTCCAGCCGCAGGGGAATACCGAAGCGGTCGCGCAGGGGCGTCGCCAGCAGGCCGGCCCGCGTCGTCGCCCCGACCAGGGTGAAGGGCGCCAGATCGATCCGCACCGAGCGCGCCGACGGCCCCTCGCCGATGATCAGGTCCAGCACATGGTCTTCCATGGCGGGGTACAGGATCTCCTCGACCGTGGGGGCGAGACGGTGGATCTCGTCGATGAACAGCACGTCGCGCGGTTCGAGATTGGTCAGGATGGCGGCGAGGTCGCCGGCCTTGGCCAGGATCGGGCCCGAGGTGGCGCGGAAGCCGACGCCCAGTTCGCGGGCCACGATCTGCGCCAGGGTGGTCTTGCCGAGGCCCGGCGGGCCGAACAGCAGGACGTGGTCCAGCGCTTCGTTCCGGCCGCGCGCGGCGTCTATGAAGACCTTCAGATTGCCCTTGGCCTGCTCCTGACCCACGAACTCGGACAGGGTCTGGGGCCGCAGGGCGCGGTCGTAGGTTTCGCCGGGGGCGGGGTCGGCGGAGACGATGCGGTCGTCGGTCATGGGCGCACCCCGGAAACTCCGTGCATCCCGGCGAAAGCCGGGACCCGGTTCTTTCGCGGGGCAGTCTGCATGGGATTGGCGTCAGCGTATCGGCGGTCCGACCGGGTCGCCCAAAGCACTGGGTCCCGGCTTTCGCCGGGATGATCGGTTGAGAGAGTCACCGCCCCAGCTCCTGCAGGGCGGCGCGGATCACGGCGGACAGCTCGGCCTCCTCGCCCAGACGGATCAGGGCCTGGTCGACGGCGCGGCGGGCGTTGACCTCGGCCACGCCGAGACCGAGCAGGGCCGAGACCGCCTCGCCGGTGACGCTGGGCAGAGGCGGCGCGATTTCGGCATGAACGCCCGGCGCGCTCGGTGTGAAGGAGACGTCGCCCAGCGGCTTGCCCTTCAGTTCGGTGACGATGCGCAGGGCCAGCTTGGGGCCCACGCCGTTGGCCCGCGCCACCGCCGCCTTGTCCTCGCGCGCCACCGCCGCCGCCAGCTCTCCGGGCGGCAGGACGTCGAGCACGCTGAGCGCCGCCTTGGGACCGACGCCCTGGATGCCGTTGAGAGTCAGGAAGGCCCGGCGCTCGTCCCGGGTCAGGAAGCCGTACAGCCGCGGGCCGCTCTCGGCGTTGAAGGTGGATTCGATCTGCAGGGTGGCCTCGTCGCCCGGGGCTGGCAGACGCTGCAGGGTGCGCGCGCCGCAGAACACCACATAGCCGACGCCCGAGCAGTCGATCAGACAATGGTCCTGCTCGACCTCGGCCAGCACGCCCCGGAGCCGGCCGATCACGCCGCCCCCCGCATCGCCAGCAGGGCCCGCTTGCGCAGCTGCGCATGGGTGATGGCCACCGCCAGGGCGTCGGCGGCGTCGGCCTTCACCTCGCCCGCGGACGGCAGCAGGCGTTTGACCATGAAGGCGATCTGGCTCTTGTCGGCGTGGCCGGCGCCGACCACGGCCTTCTTGATCAGGTTGGGCGAATACTCCGCCACGGACAGGCCGCAGCGGGCGGGAGCCAGCATGACCGCCGCGCGGGCGTGGCCCAGCTTCAGGGTCGACGCCGGGTTCATGTTGACGAACACCTCCTCGATCGCCGCTTCGTCGCAGGCGTGCGCCGCGCAGACCGCGCCCACCCCCTCGAGGAGATGCAGCAGCCGCTCGCTGAACGGCGCGGCCTCGGGCGGGCTGATCACCCCGTGCGCGACCCAGCGCAGCCGCGAGCCCTCGGCGACGACCACACCCCAGCCGGTGCGGCGAAGACCGGGGTCAAGGCCGAGGATGCGAGTCGCCCCATCTGGAATCAAGGTGTTCGTCATTCGTTCCATTCATGCCTCAAACGAGGTTGACGAACAATGACCGGCCGTCACTCCTCGCGGGGCAGGATGGAAAAGCCCGCCAGGCCGTCCTCGGCGCTGAGCTGGGCCACCAGGCGGTCGATGTCGATCGGCACGTGTCCCTTGACCTTGAGATGATGCTCGTGGATCGCGCCGTCGTGGGTCATCACATGACCGAGGCGGACCACCTTCACCCCGTTGCCGCGCAGCAGGTCGCGGACGGCCAGGCCGCTGGGCGCCTGGCCCCGCTTCCAGCGCAGGACCACGTCCATCACCCCCACATGGGGCAGCTTGGCGTCCAGGAACCGCAGCACGGCCAGCACGGCCAGGGTCGCGCCGGAACCGATCAGCGCCAGTTCCGTCATCCCCACGCCGTACAGGACCCCGATCGCCGAGGTGACCCACAGGGACGCCGCCGTGGTCAGGCCGTGGACCGAGAACCCCTCGCGGAAGATGACCCCGGCGCAGAGAAAGCCGATGCCGGTCAGCAGGCCATGCGACATCCGCGTCGGGTCGATCACCACCGTCTGTCCCGGCAGGGCGGTGAAGGCCCAGGTCGCCTGGTGCATCGCCGCCAGCATCAGCAGGCAGGAGGTCAGGCACACCAGGATATGGGTCCGGAAGCCCGCCGGATGGCCGTGATAGGTGCGTTCGATGCCGATCAGCCCGCCCGCCGTCATGGCCGCCGCGACGGGCCAGACCAGATCCCAGTTCATGTGTGTAAATCGCTCCGCAGACTGACGAATCTTCAGCCTAGCCCCGCCCGCGGCCCGCGATCAAGCGGTCGTCGTCCGGTCAGTCGTTTCGCGGATCCAGCCGGTAGGACGTCACACCCTCGATGGTCCGCAGCCGGGCGGCGAGATCTTTCAAGGCCCCCTCGTCGTTCAGCCTCAGGCTGAAGCTGCGGCGCACGCTGTCGCCGTCGTCGATCAGTTCGAACCGGTCCGCCCGGCGCGCGGGATCGGCCTCCGCCAGCGCCGTCTCGACATGACCCTCCGCGTCGGGATCGCCGCGCCGCCACACCACTTCCGCGTCCACGACCGCTCTTCTCGGCAGCTTCAGGTCCACCAGCCTCAGCACCACCAGTATGGCGGCCGTCAGCAGGGCCCCCGTCGCGCCGAGGGCGAACAGCCCCGCGCCCAACAGAAGGCCGATGGCGGCCGTGATCCATAACGACGCCGCCGTCGTCAGCCCGTGGATCGAGAAGCCCGAGCGGAAGATCACGCCCGCGCACAGGAAGCCGATCCCGGTCAGGACCCCGTGCGCCATCCGCGTCGGATCGCTGACGATCTGGGTGCCCGCCAGCGGCGCGAACCGCCAGGCGCCCTGCGACACCGCCGCCTCCATCAGCAGGGCCGAGGCCAGACAGACGAGGATATGGGTCCGGAATCCGGCGGCCCGTCCCCGCCACTCGCGCTCGAACCCGATCAGGCCGCCGGCCGCGACGGCGGCGAGCAGGGGCAGGGCGAAACCCGGCAGGTCGGTCATGTGCATGCTCCGGCGACGGTCGATCGCGCGGCGCTGTTCCGCCTCGCGCCGATCCACGCTAGCCTCGATCCGGGATCGGGAGAACACAGCATGTCGACTTCAGGCGGCGCCGTCGTCGTGGCCATGGCCCGGCGGGCCGAACGGACCATCGTCCAGACCCTGCGCGAACACGGCGCCACGTCGGCGGACCGGGCGGTGCCCCTGTCGGTCGGACGCCCCGGCGGCCGCGCGGCCTTGCGGCGGCTGACCCGGTGCGACGCCGTGCGCCCGAACGGCGAGCGCTACTGGCTGGACGAGCGGGCCTGGGAGGCGATGCGCGACGGCCGGCGGGTGCGCGCCGTCTTCGCCCTGATCGTCGTGGCGGCGGTCGTCATCGGCCTTGTCGCCTTCGGCGCCACGCGCGCGGGGGCCCAGACGCCGGCTCTCCGCCCCGACCAGGCGGCCTTCCGCGCGCTCTATGAAGAATTGGTCGAAACGAACACCACCCTGTCGCAGGGCAGTTGCACCCTCGCCTCGGAACGCATGGCCGCTCGCCTCCTGGCCGCCGGCTATCCCGCCGCCGACGTGCGCATCCTGACCCCGGCCGACCGCCCCAGGGACGGCAATCTCGCGGCGGTGCTGCGCGGTTCGGACCGGTCCGCCGAGCCCCTGCTGCTGCTGGCCCACATCGACGTGGTCGAGGCCAATCCCGCCGACTGGACCCGCGATCCCTTCACCCTGGTCGAGGAGGACGGCTATTTCTACGCACGCGGCGCGTCCGACGACAAGGCCCAGGCCTCGGTCTGGGTCGACACCCTGGTGCGGCTGAAGTCAGCCGGCTTCCGGCCGCGCCGCGACATCAAACTGGCCCTGACCTGCGGCGAGGAGACCGCCGACACCTGGAACGGCGTCGAATGGCTGCTGCGCGAACACCCCGACGCGCTACAGGCCGGCTTCGCCCTCAACGAGGGGGCGGGCGGCCAGCTGGACGCTGAAGGAAACCGCGTCGCCCTGAACGTCCAGGCGGGCGAGAAGCTGTATCAGGACTATACCCTTGAGCTGACCAACCCCGGCGGCCACAGCGCCCGGCCGCGCAAGGACAACGCCATCGCCGCCATGTCGCGCTCGCTCGCGGCGCTCGGGGATTACGACTTCGCGCTGGAGCTCAACCCGGTCACCCGCGCCTATTTCGCGGCCGTGGCGGAGACGTCGCCGCAATACGCCGCCGATCTTCGCGCCCTCACGGCGAACGATACGCCCGATGCGGCGGCGGCGGCGCGTCTGTCGGCGGCCAATCCGATCTGGAACGCGACGATGCGCACGACCTGCATCCCGACGCTGATCAACGGCGGTCACGCGCCCAACGCCCAGCCCCAGCGCGTCACCGCCAACGTCAACTGCCGCATCTTCCCCGGCCATACGATCGAGGAAACCCAGGCCGAGATCGCCCGGGTGCTGAACAACCCGGCCATCGCCATCTCGCCCCTGGGCGCCGCTGATCCGACATCGCCGCCGCCGACCCTGAGCCCGGCCATCCTCGACCCGATCCGTCAGATCGCCGGCCGGATGTGGCCCGGCGTGCCGGTCGTGCCGACCATGGCCGTGGGGGCCACCGACGGCCGGTTCACCAACAAGGCGGGCATTCCGACCTACGGCGTCACCGGCATGTTCGGCGACCCGGACGGCGGCGGCGCGCATGGCCTCAACGAACGCATCCGCGTGCGCTCCCTCTACGAGGGCCGCGACTTCCTGTTCGATCTGGTCAAGGCCTACGCCTCGGCGCCGTAAAGCGTGCGGAACCGGCCCGGCGCGTTTGGCGTTAGGGGCCGATGCGGCGGCGTTGGCTGCTTCACAGGAGGGGCGATGCACGGCCCGACCGACCGGTGTCTCGACGTCGAGAATTTCTCGGCCCTCAAGGCCGAGGTGCTGCGCGCCGCGGTCGAACTGTCCGACGAACAGCTGATGGATCTGACGGACGCCCTGCACGTCATCCTCCGCCTGCGCCGCCCTGGCCGGCCGATACGGCATCCTGACGGCTGGGTCACCGACGAGCTTCGCAGCTTCGCCTGAGCGGCCTCAGCCCGCGTACTTCGCCATGTCCTCGTCCGAGATGTCCTCGTTCGAATAGACGTTCTGCACGTCGTCCTCGGCGTCCAGGGCGTCGAGCAGCTTCATCAGCGTGCCGACCGCCTCGCCGGTGACCGGCACCTCGGTCTGCGGGCGCCAGACCAGGGCCGTGGACTTGGCGTCGCCGAGGATTTTCGACAGGGCCTCGGCCACTTCGTTCAGGTCCTCGAACGTCGTCCAGATGGTGTGGCCCGGCGCGTCCTCGTAGATGTCGGGCTTGACCAGATCGCTCTCGACGTCCTGGGCGCCGGCCTCGATGGCGGCCTCCATGACCGCGTCCTCGCTGCCGGCCTCGGCCGGGTAGATGATCCGGCCGACGCGGTTCCACATGAAGGCGACGGAGTTCATCTCGCCCAGCTGGCCGCCGTTCTTGGTGAAGCAGGAGCGGATGTTGGAATTGGCGCGGTTGCGGTTGTCCGTCAGGGCCTCGACGATGATGCCCACGCCGCCGGGGCCCCGCCCCTCGTAGCGGACCTCTTCCATCGTATCGACATCGCCGCCCGCGGCCTTGTTGATGGCCCGCTGGATCACGTCGCGCGGCAGGCTTTCGGCCTTGGCGTTGTTGACCGCCAGACGCAGGCGCGGGTTCATGGCGATGTCGGGCATGCCCAGCTTGGCGGCCACGGTGATGTCGCGCGACAGCTTGGAGAACAGCTTGGAACGCTGCGCATCGGCGCGTCCCTTGCGGTGCATGATATTCTTGTATTTGGAATGGCCGGCCATGAAGCTCTCTTGAAGTGGGCGCTATCGTTCGCCGCGCGGCGGCTCGCTGCATGAGCGCGGACGGCGTCGGATGAGCCCGCGCATCTAGCCGAAGCCGCGTGCGCTGTCACGACACAGGAACCGCCCGCGCCCCGGGACATTCTTCCTGCATCCCGAACGGAGCCGTTTCCATGACCGCCGAAGACGTCATCTACGACGCTGACCTGTACGCCGACGGCGACCTCGACGAGGCCGACATCGTCGAGTGGTACGAGACCCGGCCCGTCTCCGTGTCGACCGCCGTCGCCGCCGGCTCGATCATCGCCGCCTTCACCCTCGGCGCCCTCACCGCGGTGGGCGCCCTGGCCCTGATGGGCCGGCTGGACGACTAGGCCTTCAGGCTCTCCAGAAAGCCGCGCATCTTGTCGTCCACCGGCACCGGCCGCTTGGTTTCGCGGTCGACATAGACGTGGACGAAATGGCCGACGGCGGCGGCGTCTTCCTCGTTGTTGCGGAACAGGCCGATTTCGTAGCGGACCGAGCTGGTGCCCACATGGGCGACCCGCACCCCGGCCTGGATCTCGTCCGGGAAGGCGGTCGGCGCGAAATAGCGGCAACCCGTCTCGACCACCAGGCCGATGGTCGTGCCGTGGTGGATGTCCAGCACGCCGTTGACAACCAGCAGCCGGTTCACCGCCGTGTCGAACCACGAATAATAGACGACGTTGTTCACATGGCCGTAGACGTCGTTGTCCATCCACCGCGTGGAGATGGCCTGGAACCGGCGATAGTCGCCGCGTTTCGTGCGCTCGATCGTACCCGTCATGAAGTCTCCCTTGGCGCTATCGCTCGGCGCGCGGCGCCTCGCTGCTTGAGCGCGTTGTTTCCCCGGCGCGTCTGTGCGCGCTTGAGGGCAGCCTTGGGCTTGGCGGAGGCGGCGTCAAGCGCCTAGCGTGCCCGCATGCAGACCACCGCCGCCGTTCTCCGTACCCTGGGCGCCCCCCGCCCCTATGCGGACAGCCTCCCGCTCTCGATCGAGACCGTGACGCTGGACGCGCCCGGCCCCGGCGAGGTGCGGGTCGCCGTCAAGGCCGCTGGCCTGTGTCATTCGGACCTCAGCGTCATCAACGGCGACCGGCCCCGCCCCCTGCCGATGGCCCTGGGCCACGAGGCTGCGGGCCTGGTCGAGGCGCTGGGGGACGGCGTCACCGACCTGGCCGTCGGCGACCATGTCGTCATGGTCTTCATGCCCTCCTGCGGCCACTGCAACCCCTGCGCCGGGGGCCGCCCCGCCCTGTGCGAGCCGGGCGCCGCCGCCAATGGCAGGGGCGAGCTGCTGACCGGCGGTCGCCGCATTCATGACGCGGCGGGCGACCTGAACCACCATCTGGGCTGCTCCGCCTTCGCCGGCCATGCCGTCGTCTCGCGCCGCTCTCTGGTCAAGATCGACGCCGACCTGCCGTTCGAGCACGCGGCCCTGTTCGGCTGCGCGGTCCTGACCGGGGTCGGGGCGGTGGTGAACACCGCCGGGGTGCGGGCCGGCCAGGGCGTCGCCGTGGTCGGCCTGGGCGGAGTCGGCCTGTCGTCGGTACTGGGCGCCCTGGCGGCCGGCGCCGCTCCCGTCGTCGCCGTCGACCTGTCCGAAGACAAGCTGGCGCTGGCCCGAACCCTCGGTCCGGTGCAGACGGTCAACGCCGGCGACGCGGACGCCGTCGAACAGGTCCGCGCCCTGACCGGCGGCGGGGCCGATTTCGTGTTCGAGATGGCCGGGTCTGTCCGGGCGCTGGACGCCGCCTGGCGGATGACCCGGCGCGGCGGGACCACGGTCACCGCCGGCCTGCCCCCGCCCGAGGCCGCCCTGGCCGTCAACGTCGTCTCGCTGGTCGCCGAGGAACGCACCCTGAAGGGCAGCTACATCGGAACCTGCGTGCCCAGCCGGGACATCCCCCGCTATGTCGCCCTGTTCAGACAGGGGCGCCTGCCGGTCGATCGCCTGTTGACCGGCGTCATCCCCCTGTCGGACATCAACGCCGCCTTCGACCGGCTGGCCGACGGCCAGGCGGTGCGGACCGTCGTGCGGTTCTAGACCAGCTTCAGACCCACGCCCGGCTTGCCGTCCGGCTTGCCGACCGAGACGTCCAGCGTTTCAACGCCGAACTGCAGGCCGCGCACGGCGCGCGCCGCCAGGGCCTTCATCTCGTCCGCGGGCCGGTCGGAACGGATGTCGAGGAACCAGCCGATCCGGCCGATGTCGGGCCAGATGGCCCGCGCCAGCCACACCCCCTCGACCATCGGGGCCTTGAAGTTGTCCCGGATCACCTGCGTGAGCATGACGGGTTCGTTTTCGGGCTCGACATCATGCAGTTCGACCCGACCGGAGACGGGGTAGAACGACGGCAGCTGTTCGTGCTCCAGCACGGCCTTGATCTGGTCGGGGTTGAGCAACAGACCCTTGCCGTCCTCCGGGTTCAGCAGCACCACCGAATCCTTCAGAAGGCTGAGCAGGGCTCGCCCCTGCATGGCGAGGATGCGCGCGTCCTCGCCGAACACCCGGGTCGCCCGGCTGGGATCGGTGAACAGGCTGACGCTGTCGCGGCCGTCGTTCAGCACCAGGCCCCGCAGGATCAGCTGCTCGCCCTGGCGCAGCACCTTGCTCCCGTCGTCGCCGGGGGTCCCGCCGGGGCCCTCGGGATCCGGCACGGCGTACAGGTCGGCCTCGAGCATCACCCGTTCGAACCACCCCATGCGCGAGGCGTCGGCCAGAGCCTCGTAGAGGGCCTCCTCCAGCGGGTTCAGGGGATTGTCGGTGAAGACGAGGGGCTGGGCGTCGGTCATGGTCTACTCGGCGTCGAAGGGGCCGACACAAGAGGCGAGCCGGGGCGCGCCGTCAATCGTCTGCCTCCGCCGCCCGAGCGGGCGGCCGGCCCCGAAGGTCCGGCCGCCCGTGTGCGGGGTCGTCCTAGCTGAGGACGACGATCGCGACGCGCCGGTTCTGGGCCCGGCCTTCCGGCGTCTCGTTCGGGGCCACCGGCGATTCCTCGCCATAGGAGATGGTCGCCATCCGGTTCAGGGCGATGCCCTGGCGGCTCAGCGAGCGGCGGACGGCCTCGGCCCGGGCCTCGCCGAGCTGATCGTTGTATTCGGCGTCGCCGCTGGCGTCCGTATAGCCCTGGATTTCCAGATAGACGTTGCGGTTCTCGCCCTTGAGACGCTGGGCCAGTTCTGCCAGCCGCTGTTCGGCTTCGGGCGAGAGGGCGTGGCGGTCGGTCGGGAATTTGACCGAGTCGTCCGACAGCACGACTTCGTAGAGGAATTTGCCTTCCGCCAGCTTGTGGGCCGCATTGGCCCGCTCAAGCGCCTGTCCGGCCGTGCCTTCGACCTGGGTCACCCGGTTGTCGACCACGGCAAGATTCTCACGCACGAATTTGTGGCTGGCGCAGCCGCTGGCGGCGAGGCCGAGGGCGAGAACCACGCCGGTCATGGCCGTCGTCCTGAGTTTCGATCGGGTCAAGTGTCGTCTCCTGATGGGCGGGGCGCCGCTCCCGCATAGGTGCGCGGACCTGAACCTGCCGTAACCCGGACGGCGGAGTGATGACCCGCATAGGGCCAAAACGCGTCACCTTGACCATTAGCTGAGCCTTACCGCCCGGGGGCGGCGGACGCCCTTCCGGCGCCACCTTGTTGACGCGGGCGGATGGTCTTCAGGTCGGCGCGGGCGCAATCAGGCTCGCCGGTCGAGACGTCCAGGTGCCGCCAGACCCCGAGATGCAAACCGGAAAATCACCCGGTGCGGCCGTATCGGCTCCGCGCCGCCCCGCCCCGTCCGGACGCCGGATGCGGGCATGGGCGCCCGCCGTCGCGCTGAGTCTGTCGGCACATCTGACGCTGTTTCTGGTCCTCGCTTCCTCTTCCCCGTCCCCGATCACAATTGTTCCGCCCGCGCCCGAACCGAGAGCCGTTGTGGTCACCCTGACCCGACCGCCCCCTCCTCCGCCGCCGCCCACGGCTCCGGTCATCGCCGAACCGCCCCCCGGTCCGCTCACGGCCGAGCCTGCCGCCGCTGCTTCGCCCGCTCCGCCGCGCCCGGTTCCGGCCCGCGCCGCGCCGCGCCCCCGGCCGGTTCGCACGCCACCGCCGCCCGACGTCCCCGCCCTGCCCGCCAACCCGGCTCCCGTGGTCGCCCCCATGGCCGTGATCGGCGAGGCCCAGCTGGCCGGCGCCCTCCGGGCCGGGACGGGTCAGGGCGGCGGTTCGGGATCGGGCGGCGGCGGGGGCGGCGGCGCGGGCGCGGGAACCGGCGGCGCCTGCGACATGGTCCGGCGGCTGCAGGACGCGCTGCGGGCCGACCCCGAGGTGCGCGCCGCCGTAGCCCAGGCCCATCGCGCCATGCCGGCCTCGGGTCGGGCCATCCTGGTCTGGAACGGCGACTGGATCCAGGACCCGACCCAGGCGGGCAAGGGTCTGGCCGGGGTGCGCCAGGCCATCGCCCTGGAGGTCGCCTTCGCGCCGCGCGAATGCCGGACCCAGGCGATGCGCGGCCTCGCCGTCATCGCCTTCGCCGACGGACCGGGCGCGCCGCGGCTGGCGCTGGGCGGCGGCGCTTGGCGCTGGTCCGACCTGCTGGGCGCGCGCTAGGTCCCGGGCGATCAGGCCTTGTCGCGGATCCGCATGGCCCCGCCGGCGGCGCCGGTCTGGACTTCGAACCGCCCGGTTCCCCGGATCAGGTCCGACAGCTTGGCGCAGCCGTAGGTGCGCTGGTCGAAGTCGGGATAGGCGTTGCGCAACCGGTCGCCGAGGCCGCTGACCGTGACCCAGCCGTCGCCGTCCTCGTCCATGTCAGCGATCACCGTGGCAATCAACCGGGCCGCCTCGGCCGGCTTGCGCTTGCCGGGGGCGGGGGCCGGCGTGGGCGCGGGCCCCGCCCCCGTGGTCCGGCGGCGCGGCGCCGGCGACGCCTCCTCGCCTGCCGGCGCGCTGAGGTTCTCGGTGTAGATGAAGCGGGTGCACGCCTGGCGGAAGCTTTCGGGCGTCTTCTGCTCGCCGAAGCCGAAGACGTCGACGCCTTCCTCGCGGATGCGCGACGCCAGCCGGGTGAAGTCGGCGTCCGAAGAGACCAGGCAGAAGCCGTCGAACCGGCCCGAGTGCAGCAGGTCCATGGCGTCGATGACCAGGGCGATATCGCCCGAGTTCTTGCCCTTGGTGTTGGCGAAATTCTGCTGCGGCTGGATGGCGTACCTGGCCAGGACCCGCGTCCAGCCGGCGATCTGGGCGCTGGCGAAATCGCCGTAGATGCGCCGCGCCGAGGCCTCGCCAAGGGTGGCGATCTCGGTGAACAGGGCCTCGGCGATCCGCGCCGAGGCGTTCTCGGCGTCGATCAGAACGGCAAGGCGCGGGGCCTTTCCTTCAGCAGGCATGGCGGGGGTCCTCGGTTGGAGCGACGGCACCTGTCGCCCCGGTCGCGCCCCGGGTCAATGCCGGCTAGCCCGCGGGGGCGGCCGTGGTGCGGACCAGAAGACCGTCGACCGGCTGGACCACGCCGTTCGAGGCCACGGTCTCGTCGCCGGTCAGGCGCGCGCGGGCGCCGTTGTCGCCCGACACGATCACGGAGTCGCCGTCCTTCGAGAAGGTCAGCAGGGTGTTGGCCATGGTGCGCATCTCGGCGGCGCCCGAGCCGTTGCGCTCGATGGCGGCGACGATGTCGGCGCGGGTCAGGGCGCCCGGCACGATATGGGCCCGCAGCATGGCGGCGCCCTGGGCCTTCATCGCCTCGTCGCCGAGATCGCCGGCCGAGGCGGCGAAGGCGGCGTCCAACGGGGCGAACACCGTATAGGGGCCCTTGCCCGCCAGCACGTCGCCGAGAGCGGCGTTGTCCAGCACGCGTTCCAGCGTGCCGAACGACCGGTCATCCTTCAGCGTCGCCGCGATGGTCCGGTTCGAGGGGGCGGCGGCCTTGCCCGCGCCGTCAGCCTTGCCCGTGCCCTCGCCGCAGGCGGTCAGGGCCATCACGCAAAGGGGGGCCAGCGCCCAGCGCATCGTTCGTGTCATGCTCATGCTCTCTGTCGGGTCAGGGATCAGGTCAGCAGCTGGATGACGGCGGTCACCAGCTGGGTCTTGGGGTCGGCCTGATACACATAGCCGTCGTTGTAGCGGTACATGGCGTTGGCGTTGTCGACGTACTGGTCCCGGTAGGCGGCGGGCACGTTGTAGACGTCGTAACCGCTGGGCAGGGGCTGGCCGACGCTGAGGTTCTGGCCGGTCAGCAGGGCCGCGACCTGGCTGATCATCTGCGTCTGCGGATCCACGCCGTAGAGGGCGCCGTCGGCATAGCGGTAGTCCTGGCCCTGCGGCAGGCCGAAATAGCTGGAATAGTAGTCGGGCGCCGGCTGGTAGGCATATTGCGACGGCCACGCCGCGCCGGGCGCCAGCGCCCCGCCCAGCACGGGCAGATAGCCGAGCAGCGAACCCTGCGGGTTCATGCGGTACAGATAGCCGTCCTCGTAGCGATAGCGCGACTCGTCGCCGGCCCGGCGCCACAGCGATTCATAGCGGTCGACGCCGGCGGCGGCGGCGATCCGGCGCGCCTGGCCCGGAGGCAGGCAGCCGTTGTCCTTCTTCGCCAGTCCGGGCGGGCAGCCGGCGATCAGGCCGCGGTCGTCGTCGCGGTTGAAATAGACCACCGGGCGGCCGTCGCGGGTCTGGAAGACCTGACGCGCGGCCTCGCGGCGCATTTCGCGGCGGTCGTCGCGGTCATCGTCGTCCCCGCGCCGGTCGCGCACAGCCTCGACGGCGCGGGCGGCCCGGACCTCGGACCGCGCGACGCGGGGCGTCTCATTGCGGCCCGGACGGTCGTCGCGTCCCCGGCCCCGGTCGTCGTCGTCGCGGCCGCCGCGGTCGTCGCCGCGGTCCTGCTTGCCGCCTTCATGGCCGCCGTGGCCGCGACCGTTTCCGTTGCCGTGGTCCTGGGCGAGGGCGGCGCCGGGCGCGGCCAGGGCCAGAAGAAGGGCGGTGGTGATCGGAACAAGCTTGTACATGGGGTTACTCTTTCAGTTCCCCCTCACAACGTCCCCGACCGGACGGTGTTCCCTCGCCGGCCGCAAGGACTCCGCCGCGCGCCGCCGTCAAGCGGCGCACGGCAGGCCCGTCCGGGCCGGGCCGACAGGCGCAGCCGGATCGGAAACCCGGCCGCGACTCCCGCCCTGTTACCCCGCCCGCCGTCCGAACATCCCGGCCAGCGCCGTCATTCGGCCCTTGTCGGCGCCGGTCGCCCGTTCCGCCGCCGCGTTGAGGGCCGCGGCCAGGTCGGCCGCGCCGCCGCGGTCGTCCGCGCTGCGGCGCCACTGGTCGACGCCGGCGCGGATGCGCGCGGTCAGGGCGGCGTCGGCGGTCGGCGAGCGCATGATCTGGTCGAGATAGGCCTGGGCCACGTCGGGGCTGTCGGGCCAGCTGACGCGCATCTGGGTCTGGGGGTTGATGGTGTCGGCCCGGACGCTTTCAGCCGCGGCGATCTCGGCCGCCGACAGATGTTCGCCGGGGACCAGTTTCAGCACGTCGAGGCCGCGGGCGATCTCGCTGGCGTAGATGCGGCCGTTGAGCCAGTAGGCCGACCAGTGGCCGGCGACGTACATCTTGCCGGTCTCGAGCGGCCCGCGGTCGAAGAAGGCGATCTCGACCGGCCGGGTCGCGTCGGTGAAGTCCATGATCGAGACGCCGCCCTGATACCAGGCCTGGACCATCAGGTCGCGGCCGGGGACGGGGATGACCATGCCGTTGTGGGCGACGCAGTTCTGGTCGGCGGGCTGGGCCGAGGGCAGTTTGTGGAAGGCGCGGCCGCGCAGGGTGCGGTTCTCGATGGTGGCGACCATGTTGGCGCCCCAGGTCGAGGGATCCTCGGCGCGGCAGCGGGCGCTGGTGCCGCCGCCCCACTCGTCGGTGAAGACGACCTTGTCGCCGGCGTTGTTGAAGGTGGCCGAGTGCCAGTAGGCCATGTCGGGGTCGAAGATGTCGGACACCCGGGTCGGGTTCCGCGGATCCGAGATGTCCAGCAGGATGCCGTTGCCGCTGCAGGCGCCGGCCGCCAGGCCGATGTCGGGATAGACGGTGATGTCGTGGCACTGGTTGGTCTGGGCGGTGCGCTGGCTGGCGATGCCGGCGGCGCCGCCGCGCCACAGGCCGGCGACGCGGCCCGTCTGGCTGTCGGCGAAGATGCGCGGGCGGTTGACGATGGCGGCGTCCTGCGGCCGGTCCAGCGGCACCTCGATGACGTCGATCGAGAACAGGGCGGTGTCGGGGTTCTGGTCCGGCTGGCCGTCGGTGCAGATGGACAGCTCCTCGGTCTTGCGCACGTTCGAGGTGCCCGAGTTGTAGATGTAGAGCCGGCGCGGGTCGGTCGGGTGCGGGACCAGGGTGTGGGTGTGCGAGCCGCGGCAGGTCTGGACGGCGGCGATCTGGCGCGGGGCGTTCAGGTCGCTGATGTCGAAGATGCGCACGCCGCGGAAGCGGTCGGCGTTGACCTCGCCCGTGGCGGCGGTCGTGCCGCAGTCGAGGCGGGCGCGGTTCTCTTCCACCGACATGAACAGCAGGTCGCCGTGGATGGAGACGTCGCCCTGGCCGCCGGGACAGACCACCGACATGACCAGCCGGGGCGCGCCGTCGGTCACGTCATAGGCGTTGAAGCCATTGAAATTGCCGAGGAACAGCTTGCCGTCCGACATCGCCATGTCAGTGTTGGCCAGGGCCAGGGGGCCGTATTTGGGGTTGTTGCGCATCCGCGCCTGGAAGGCCTCGGCCTCGGCCTGGTTGGTCGGCGGGGCGAACAGGGCCTCGGGGTCGAAGAAGCCGGGAGCGGGCTCGACCGAATATTCCAGCGCCATGCCCGAGGCCAGCTGGCCGGCGTCCCGCAGGCCGCCGCTCAGGGCGCTGCGCGCGTCGGCCGTGATGACCTGGGCCGCGGGCGCCTGGGCCTGGGCGGGGGCGAGGCCGGCGCCCATCAGCACGCCGAGGGCGGCGACAGTGGAAAGCAGGGTGCTGCGAACGTTCATGGGCCGGTCCTTCGGGTGCGGGTTCAGAGGTCTGAGAGGAGGGATTGCATGCGCAGGATCTCCGCCGACTGGTCGGAGACGACGGAGGCGGTGAAGTCGGACAGCATGGTGTCTTCGGCGGCGCCGTCCGTGGCCAGCAGGGCGTCGACCATGTCGAGGGCGCCCTGATGGTGCTGGATCATGCCCTCGAGAAACAGGCGGTCGAAGGCGGGGCCGCGGGCGGCGGCCAGGGCCTGCATCTGCGCCGGTGACAGCATGCCGGGCATGACGGGCGTGTCGCTGGCGGGCATGGCGGGGCCGGCGTGGGCGGCGTGGGCGGAATGATCCATGCCGGCGTGGCCGGACATGCCCGGCATCTCCAGCGGCTGGCCGCGCCCGGTCAGCCAGTCGCGCATGATGTCCATCTCGGCCTGCTGGCTCAGGGCGATGCGGCGGCCCATCAGCTTCACCGTCGGACTGGCGCCGCGGGTCTCGAGCAGCCCGACCATCTCAACGGCCTGGGCGTGGTGGACGATCATATGCTGCAGGAAGGCGACGTCGTCGCCGGTGAAGGTCGAGCGGCTCAGAGCCACCGCCTCGCCGGGGGTGATGATCCGCGCCGCCGCGCCGGGTGCGCCGGGCTGGAAGATCGGCGGCGTCTGCGGACCCGGCTGGGCCGCGATCAATCCGGCGAGGAGGAGGCCCGGCAGAAGGGTCAATCGCTAGCCCGCCGTGCCGACGGTGCTGAACTTGCCGTCCTGCAGATGGCCGATGACCCAGTTCATGGTCCGCCCGCCGGAGAATTTGACGGCCCAGGTCTCGACCCGGCCGTCGGGGGTGTCCTGGGCGCTGACGAAGGTCACCGATTCGATGGCCCCCATGGCGCTCAGGCCCGGAGCCATGCCCTCGATCTGGCCGTTGCAGGCGTCCAGCAGGGACGCCGCCATCAGCGCCTCAAGACAGGTTCCGGCGGCGGCCTCGGTGACGATGCGGTTCAGCTGTTCGCCATACTGGCCGTCCTGGGCCATCGCCGGGAACGCCATCAGCCCCGCCGCCGCCACGCCGGCCAGGATCACACGGATACGCATTCGGTCTGCTCCCTGCCCCGATTTCCGCGGGGACCATGACTCAGCCGGCGGGCGTCCACAACCTGCCGCCGCATGACAAAGAGTTCACGCTGGGGCCCGCGGGACGGTCGCCGGGCGGCTGGACTTCGCCCCCCCGGGGATGCTCTGTTGAGCCGTGGCGAGGACGCGGCCCCCCGAGGCGGTTCGCAACGTCCGGCAGCGGGGATTATGGAATGAAGCGCGTACTCCTGGCCACGGCCGCCTCGCTGGCGTTCGCCAGTCCCTCGTGGGGCCAGACTGCGGCGCCGGCGCCGGTCGCGGTTCCGGCGACGCAGGAGGCCGCGGCGCCCGCCGCCGCCGTCGACGACGAGACGCCCGCGTGGGACGTCCAGAACCCGCCCGGACCCTCGCGCGACATTCCCATCGACGTCACGCGCGGCACCTGGATGTCGCTGGACGTCAGCCCGGACGGCCAGACCCTCGTCTTCGACCTGCTGGGCGACATCTATGTGATGCCCGCCGCCGGCGGCGAGGCGCGCGCCATCGCCAGCGGCGTGGCCTGGGAGATGCAGCCGAAATGGTCGCCCGACGGCCGCCACATCGCCTTCACCTCGGATCGCGGCGGCGGCGACAACATCTGGATCATGGACGCCGACGGCTCCAACCCGACCCAGGTGTCGAAGGAGACCTTCCGCCTGCTGAACCAGCCCGAGTGGACGCCCGACGGCCAGTTCATCGTCGCCCGCAAGCATTTCACCTCGGCGCGCTCGCTGGGGGCCGGCGAGTTGTGGATGTACCACCGCTCGGGCGGCGGCGGCGTGCAGATGACCGAGCGCCGCACSCAGCAGAAGGACACGGGCGARCCCGCCTTCTCGCCCGACGGCCGCTATCTGTATTTCAGCGACGACGCCACGCCGGGGACGACCTTCGAATACTCCAAGGACGTCAACGACCAGATCTATGTCATCCGCCGCCTCGACCGGCCTCGAATGTACCACCGCTCGGGCGGCGGCGGCGTGCAGATGACCGAGCGCCGCACCCAGCAGAAGGACACGGGCGARCCCGCCTTCTCGCCCGACGGCCGCTATCTGTATTTCAGCGACGACGCCACGCCGGGGACGACCTTCGAATATTCGAAGGATCCCAACACCCAGATCTACATCATCCGCCGCCTCGACCGCGAGACGGGCGAGATCGACGCCTATGTCACCGGCCCCGGCGGYTCGATCCGCCCGACGCCCTCGCCCGACGGCAAGTCCCTSGCCTTCATCCGGCGCGTTCGCTACCAGTCGACCCTSTATGTCATGGACATCGAGTCYGGCCGCGAGACCCCGGTCTTCTCGGCGCTCGACCGCGACATGCAGGAGACCTGGGCGATCCACGGGGTCTATCCGGCGATCAGCTGGACGCCCGACAACCGCTCCATCGTCTTCTGGTCCGACGGCCGGATCCAGCGTGTCGACGTGGCCTCGCAGGCCGTGACCGACATTCCCTTCCACGTCGCCGACACCCGCCGGGTGCAGGATACGGTGCGCTTCCCCGTCGAGGCCGCGCCCGACCGGTTCGACGTGAAGATGATCCGCTGGGCCCGCCCCTCGCCCGACGGATCGCGGGTGGTGTTCGAGGCCCTGGGCAATCTGTGGATCCGCGACCTGCCGACCGGAACGCCGCGCCGCCTGACCCGCCAGAGCGACCATTTCGAACTCTATCCGTCCTGGTCGCGCGACGGCCGTTCGATCGTCTACACGACCTGGGACGATCAGGACCTCGGCGCCGTCCGCGTGGTTCCGGCGTCCGGCGGAACCGGGCGTGTCGTGACGCCCGACCCGGGCCACTATGTCGAACCGACCTTCTCGCCCGACGGCCGCACGATCGTCTATCGCACCGTCAGCGGCGGCTCGCTGACCTCGGCCCTGTGGGGCCGCGATCCCGGCGTCTACCGCATCCCGACGGCGGGCGGCGAGCCCGTCCATGTCACGGACGACGGCGAGGGCCCGCAGTTCGGCGCCGACGGCGAGCGGCTGTTCCTGACCGGCCGCGACGGCGACAAGCGCACCCTGATCTCGGTCGACCTGGACGGCGACGGGAAACGCACCCACCTGACCTCGGAATGGGCCAGCGAATTCGCCGTCTCGCCCGACGGAAACTGGGTCGGCTGGACCGAACGGTTCCAGGCCTTTGTCGCCCCCTTCGTCGCCGCCGGCCGGCCGCAGACGATCGCCCCCGACGGCAAGTCCCTGCCGCAGGCCCGGGTCACCCGCGACTCCGGCGAATGGCTCAGCTGGTCCGGCGACAGCCGCCGGCTGCAGTGGTCGCAGGGGCCCGAGCTTTTCACCCGCGACCTGAACCAGTCCTTCGCCTTCGTCGACGGCGCGCCCGACGAACTGCCCAAACCCGACGAGCGCGGGATCAACATCGGCTTCACCGCCGGGGCCGACAAGCCCGAGGGCCGCATGGCCCTGACCGGCGCCCGGCTGATCACCATGAACGGCGCCGAGGTCATCGAGAACGGCGTCGTCATTATCGACGGCAACCGCATCGAGGCCATCGGCCCGGCCGCGACCACGCCCGTCCCCGCCGGCGTCCCGGTCATGGACATGGCCGGCAAGACCATCATGCCCGGCCTGATCGACGCCCACTGGCACGGGTCAATGGGGTCGGACGAGATCATCCCGGAGCAGAGCTGGGTCGACTACGCCTCCCTCGCCTTCGGCGTGACCACGATCCACAACCCGTCCAGCGACACCAGCGAGATCTTCGCCCACAGCGAGCTGGCCCGCGCCGGCCGCGTGGTCGCCCCGCGCATCTTCTCGACCGGCTCGATCCTGTACGGCGCGACCAGCGCCGGGACCGTGAAGATCGACAGCCTCGACGACGCCCTGTCGACCCTTCGCCGCATGCAGGCGGCGGGGGCGTGGAGCGTCAAGAGCTACAACCAGCCCCGCCGCGACCAGCGCCAGCAGATCATCGAGGCGGCGCGCCGGCTGAACATGATGGTGGTCCCCGAGGGCGGCTCGCTGTTCCACGCCGACATGTCGATGATCGTCGACGGCCACACCACGGTGGAGCATTCGATCCCCCTGGCCCGCATGTACGACGACGTCCACCAGCTGTGGCGGCAGACGGGCACGGCCTACAATCCGACCCTGGTGGTGGCCTTCGGCGGCAGCTACGGCGAGAACTACTGGTATCAGGAGAGCAACGTCTGGGAGCATCCGATCCTGACGCAGTACGTACCACGCCGCCTGCTCGACGCCCGCGCCCGCCGGCCCGTGACCCTGCCGGACAATGAGTGGAACCACATCTCGGTCGCGCGCGAGGCGACGCGGCTGTCGCAGCAGGGCGTCCCCGTCCTGATCGGCGCCCATGGCCAGCGCGAGGGCCTGGCCGCCCACTGGGAGCTGTGGAGTCTCGCCCAGGGCGGCATGGCTCCGATGGACGTGATCCGCGCCGGCACGATCAGCGGGGCCCGCGCCCTGGGCCTGGACCGCGACCTGGGCTCGCTGGAGCCCGGCAAGCTGGCCGACATGGTGGTGCTGGACCGGAACCCGCTGGAGAACATCCGCGACACCACCTCCATCGCCTACACCATCGCCAACGGCCGGGTGTACGACACCGGCATGAACGAGGTCGCCCCGCGGCAGAGGGCCCGGGCGCCGTTCTGGTTCGCCGGGACCGGCGGCGAAGGCTGGTCGGCGGGGGCGACGGAGGCAGAGGCGGACGGCCACGGGCACGATTGACGGCGGCCGATCCCTGGCGGGTCTGGCCCGTCCGCGTCACTACGCCCGGGCGGTTTCCCGTTGCGCCAACGCGGCCCGGACCGCCGCGTTCAGGTCGTCGATGCGGAACGGCTTCCTGAGCACCCGGCCGGGATCGACCACGGCGTCGACCGCCGCCATGTCCGCATATCCCGTCGCCAGGATGATCGGCAAAGAGGGCAGATGGCGGCGGGCTTCGTTCACCACCTCGACCCCGTTCATGCCCGGCATCGCATAGTCGACGATGACGAGATCGGGCGCCGCCTCGCGCAGCGACTTCAAGCCGTCGGCCCCGTTGGACGAGGCCACGACGGCGTAGCCGGAGTCCTCCAGGCTATCGACGATGAACTGGCGCACGCCTTCGTCGTCGTCGATGACCAGAACCCGCTCGCGCTCGGTGCGCACGGGCAGGTCCCGCCGCGCGGCGGGCCCGGCGACGACCGCGACCGGCGCCGTCAGGGGCAGCCAGATCTCGATTCTCGCGCCCCGGCCTTCCGTGCTGTCGATCCGGACCGTGCCGGCGGACTGTCGGGCGATGCCGAACACCTGGCTCAACCCCAGCCCCGTCCCCTTGCCCACCGGCTTGGTCGTGAAGAACGGATCGAACACCTTGTCGATCAGCGAGGACGGGATTCCCGTGCCCGTGTCCGACACCGTCACCACGCCATAGTCGCCGGCCGAAAGCGTCGCGTCATCGGCCGTTTCCGACCGTGTCGAGATCCGCAGCGTCCCGCCGTCCGCCATCGCGTCCCGGGCGTTGATGGCCAGGTTGAGGATCGCCAGTTCCAGCTGGTTCTCGTCGGCCATGGCCCAGGGCTGATCCCCGTCGAGGGCCATTTCGATGGTGATCTGCGGCCCGATGGTGCGCGCCAGCATATCGCTCATGCCCGACACGAGCGCATTCAGGTCGACCGGCTGCAGATTGAGCCTCTGGGTTCGCGAGAAGGCCAGCAGCTGATGCGTCAGCTTGGCCGCCCGATCGGCCGCCTGCTGGGCGTAGCCCGTCAATTTCGCCGTTCGCTCGTCCATGGTGCGGCGCTGGATCAGTTCGAGATTGCCGAATATGACCGTCAGAAGGTTGTTGAAGTCGTGGGCGATGCCGCCCGTCAGCTGCCCCACCGCCTCCATCTTCTGGGCCTGCACCAGCGCCGCCTGGGCGCGTTCGCGCTCGGCGACCTCGGCGGTCAGCCGGTTGTTGGCGGTCGACAGCTCCGAGGTGCGCCGGGCGATCCGGGTTTCCAGACTGGCGTTGAGCTGCGTCAGCCGATCCTCGGCCGAGGTCAGGTCGTCCAGCAGCTGCCGCGCCTGATACTGGCGCCGGCGGCCCCTCAGCGCCGACTTGACCGCGCTGGCCAGGGTCTCGCCGTGGATCGGCCGCTCGAGCACGACGACGTTGCCCATCTGCTCGAGCACGATCTGGGCGTCGCGCGGCCGGCGTCCCGCGCGCTTGGTCGCCAGCAGGATGAACGGAAAGTCGGACCACGCGGGCTGGGCGTCCAGCCAGTCCGTCAGCCGCCCCCGGTCGGCGTGCAGGGACTCCTCCGTGACCAGGGCGACGCCTGCCCCGGTCGCGATCTCTCCCGCGAGATCGTCGACGCTGGCGCAGACCCGGCAGTCGTGTCCTTCCGGGGTCAGAACCCGGGCCATCACCTCGGCGTCCCGGCCGCGCAGGGCCAGCAGCAGAACGCGGTCCTGAAGGTTCACTCGTCACCCGCCGCCGGCTCGGCCGACATCAGGGCGGTTCCGCCGCGATAGTTCGGAAGCCCGGTCAGAACCCCCTCGAAGTCCTTCAGCGGCTCGCCGATCTCCAGCCCGGTGTGGGTCAGGCGGAACTGCCGGATGCTGGCCTGGTGCCGGGTGGTCCGGCTCTTGGCGACCGAGATGGCCTTGAGCACATTGCCGCGCGCCTCGAAATACCGGAACAGCACGATGGTGTCGGACAGATAGCTGAGGTCGATCTCCGAGCGGATGTCGCCGACGATGCCGTGCTGACCCAGCACCAGCATGGTCACCACCCCCTGCTGGTTCAGGTAGGACAGCATCTCGTGCATCTGCAGCAGCAGGAATTTCTCGCCGGGCATCGCCTGCAGGAAGGCGTTCAGGCTGTCGATGGCGATGAACCGGACGCCGTCCTGCTCGACCGCGCGGCGGATCCAGCTGGCGAACTCGCCGGGGGACAGCTCGGCCGGATCGATCTGGAAGATCTGCAGCGCGCCGCTGTCGATGTGGGGCTGCAGGTCCATGCCCATGGCGCGCGATCGCGCCATCATGGTCGCGACGCCTTCGTCGAACAGATAGTAGGCCGCCTTCTCGCCCCGCTCGATGGCGGTCAGGCCGGCCCGGACGGCGGTCGTGGTCTTGCCCACGCCCGACGGGCCGTTCAGCAGCGTGTTGGTGCCGGGCGAGATCCCGCCGCCCAGCATCTCGTCGAACTGCGGCACGCCCGTCGACAGCAGGGTGTCGGTGAATTCCCGGTGATGTTCGGCCGCGATCAGCCGCGGGAAGACGGCGACGCCGCCCGTCTCGATGGCGAAGTCGTGGAAGCCGCCGCGGTACTTCACCCCCCGCATCTTCACCACCCGCAGACGGCGCCGTTCCGAGCCGTATTCCTGGGCCGCCTGCTCCAGGGTGATGACGCCGTGGGCGATGCTGTGCAGCTGCAGGTCGCCGGGATCCGAGCTGCGGTCGTCCAGCATCAGCACCGTGCAGTTGCGGGTCGAGAAATACTGCTTCAGGGCCAGGATCTGCCGGCGGTAGCGCAGCGAGCTCTGGGCCAGAAGCCGCATCTCCGACAGGCTGTCGAAGACCACGCGCGCCGGCCGGATCCGGTCCACGCATTCGCGCACGCCGGACAGGGTCTCGCCCAGCTCGACCTCCGACGGCTCCAGGATCGACTGTTCGCTGTCCGGGTCCAGCCCCTCCTCATTGACCAGTTCGAACAGCTCGACCTGGTCCAGCGACCAGTTGTGGCTCTGCGCCACCTCGCGCAGTTCCGCGGCCGTTTCCGACAGGGTGATGTACAGCCCCCGCTCGCCGACCCGCGCGCCCTCCAGCAGGAACTGCAGCGCGATCGTGGTCTTGCCCGAGCCGGGCGTGCCCTCCAGCAGATACGACCGGTTGGCCGTCAGCCCGCCGCCGAGCACGCTGTCGAGCTCCGCGATCCCGGTGGAGACCCGGCGGGTCGGTTCGGCGGACGTGGAAGGCGGTGACATCTGCGGCTGGCTCTCCGGCGCCTTTCGGCGGATTGACCTCACCTAACGGCCAAGGTCCGCGATTGGCTCCATCATCATCATGTGCGGCGCCTGTCGAGCGTCCATATGGACAGACAGGTCCGGTAGCGGACAAACATCCGGCCGCGCCGCCGCCTCAGTCCGCCTCGGGCCAGACCGGCTCGCCGTCCTCTGTATCCGTCCCCAGCAACTTGCGCCGCACCGCCTCGTAGGCCGCCTCGTCCGGCTCCTGCGCCCAGGCGTCGCCCCGGCCCCGCGCGGCCCGGTCGGCCAGCCGGGCATAGCCCTCCGCCAGCCCGACCAGCGCCCGCGCCTCGGCCCACAGCCGTCCCGTCATGGCCCGGCCCGAGGCCCGCGTCGCCACCCGCGCCAGCGCCGCCGGATCGCCCGCCTCGGTCTCATCCAGTTCCGCGATCCCTGTGAACAGCCGCGCCGCCACCGCCTCGGGACTGTTGCGCCGCGCCTCTTCCAGCTCGGCCTCGCGCGCCAGCGCCTGCCCGATCGCCTGGGCGTCGCCCCAGTCGCGCTTGGTCGCCCCGTGCTGGGTGATCCGCTTGCGCACGGCGTGCTGCGACACCCGCCATTTCAGCGCCAGAAACGGCGCCGTGGCCCCCTCGCGATATTCCTTGAGGATGATCTCCCACGTCTCGGTCGAGAGCCGGTAGTGGGCGGGCGCATCCGGATCGCGCGGCTTGCGCGGCCCTTTCGGGGTGCGATGGGGATAGGTGTTGGCGAGCGGCGTATCGGTCATCGCACAAGGATAAGCCCGCCCGGACGGGCGCCAGGAACAAGGGCGAAATCGGCCCGCAAACGCAGGCGGGGCGGGGAATCGGGGTGCGAGGTAGAAACTAGACGCCGTCGGTTAGGCTCGTCCAGAGAACCTCTGCGATCTGCTTCGCCAGGAACGGGGGCACAGCATTTCCGACTTGAACGTATTGCTCAGTACGATTGCCCAGGAAGAGGTAATTATCAGGGAATGTCTGAAGCCTTGCTGCTTCTCTGACAGTCAGCGAACGACACTGGCTCGGATCGGGATGGATGAAATAGTGTCCATCCTTCGAGATATGGCTGGTGACCGTCGTCGAAGGCTGATCCCACCGCTGCGTCCTGAAACGATCAGCAAACTTGCCGGACGCCCAGTTGGCGTGAGCAGGCGCAAGTGCGCCGGGGAAATCCTCCGCCTTCGGGGCGCGACCGCGGACACCGGTGAAGACGGCGCTGAAGAAATATCGACCGAGGTCTTCGGTCATGTGGCCTCGGCTCGAATGATTGAGAGTCACTTCCAGGCGGCTGTCTGTCAGCCAGTTGGCGAGCGCTTTGGGACACTCCGAAGACAATGGCGCAACGGCGAGCGACGATCGGGGAGGAGTGGAATTCGAGGCCTTGAAAGGGGCTTGCGCTTCCCGTGCCGCCGACAACACATCCAGCATCTCCGGCATCCGAGCCAAGGCGGAGATGACCTTGTCCATCTGTTCGATGACTACGCCCCGCCAGGTCGTGTCACCGTCATCACCTCTGCTCAGGCCGCTTCGAAGAACCGGGAGCCCGGCAATCGCATTTCGAACGGATGTGGGCGCTCCGGCGGACGCGCCATGTCTATCGGCGGCCGATGGCATCTTCGCCGCAACATCCCGCCGAAGGCCAACAACGATGACTCGGTGGCGAGCCTGAGGGACGCCGAATTCCTCACTTCGGACAATAAAGTCCTGAGGACGGGCGGACGGCTTCAGCACGGCCCGTCCCTCATCATCCCGACCGATAGCGAATAGCTCGTATGAACCGTCGGTGCCGTCTGCCGCTCGAAGGTCGTCAAGCACTCTGTCGAATATGCGCCGTCCATCGACCGACGACGACAGAATGCCTTTCACGTTTTCCATCACGAACGCTGCAGGCTTCAGGCCCTGCAGAATTCGGATGTACTCACGGTAGAGAAAATGACGATTGTCATCCCCCGGAACGTAGCCTTCGATGCCCTGATTTCGGGAGCGCCCGACGAGAGAGTATGCCTGACAGGGAGGACCGCCGATCACGATTGTAGGAGTTCCCTGTCGCACCAGGGAAGCGATCCTTCTGTCCAGGACTTCCGCAGCTTCCTCACTGCCGAGCTCAAGCTGCAGCGCTTCATCAAGCGCTGCCTTCCATTCTCGCTCGTGTGTCTGAGCCCAGTTGGGCAGTTGCCGACCGCTATTCAGCGCCTCGTAATATTCGCCAGGAAATTTCTTGAACTGGCGAAGGAAGGCACGGAGCTGGAGCGTCTTGTGCGCGGACGCCTCCTTCTCAACGGACAGGGTGACCTCGAAGGGGCGATGTCCTCCGTGATCGGAAAACGACGAGAAGCCTTCGGCAAGGCCGCCCGGTCCGGCGAACAGATCGACGACCTGATACGTTGATGGCATGCCCTTGAAGTTCTCGCGCCCTGAATCCAATCGCTATGTACCAGGGTCGCTCGAAACCTCCATGTGAAAAGGTCGAGATGGCTGATGTTGTCGACAGGGTGACCCGATCCCGCATGATGTCGGGCATCAAGGGCCGCAATACCCTACCAGAACTGGTGGTTCGACGAGCCTTGCATGCAGCTGGTTTTCGCTATCGGCTGCATGCTGCTGACCTCCCAGGGCGACCGGACATCGTCCTTCCCAAGCACCGAGCCGTCATCCTGATTCATGGATGCTTCTGGCACCGCCATCCTGGATGCCGCTTCACCACGACCCCAGCAACTCGACCCGAATTTTGGGCCGAAAAATTTGCCCGCAACGTCGAACGAGATGCGCGAAACCAACAAGCGCTACAGGCGATGGGCTGGCGGATCGCTACCGTATGGGAATGCGGTGTCCGCCAGCTGGATCAGCATGGAATAGAGAGCCTGATCGCCTGGATATGCTCCGACGACTCAGAGTACGAGGAGCGAGCCTCACCCATGTAGCGTTAGTCCAAGGCGTTTGCCTTGAGCTTGTCCGCGCCGACTACGTAGCCCAGCTTCAGCCCCACCGCCTCGAATGCCATTTCGGCATTCTGGTTCTTCTGCAACGCCTCATAGACCGCGCGAGTCCGGTCCGAGTGCGTCCAATCGGCCGTCCAAATCGGATGATCTATAATCCGTTGAATCGCCGCCTCAACGTTGGTCCATTTTCCTCCTGAAAAATCTCCTCGGAGAAATACTTTATCGCTCTTCTCGGCCAATATATGAGCGGAAGCCTCACGTAAAAGGTCAGCAACATACTGAAGAGATGACTGGAACATCATCCTCTTCATCCGCTCTTCAGATTGAGCTGACAAAGACTGAGAGGAATCAAAAGCAGATTGTGAAAACTGATTAAGTATCCGAACAACGTTTTGTAGCTCAGCTTGTCGTTGAGCCGCCATTTCCTCTCCCCGCTCGGGCATCGCCTTTACGGATATGAGCCTTTCGATGACCTTCCGCTTTACTGAGTTCTCGGTGATCATCGGTCGAGAATTCTTCTCCGTGCTAACCTTTTGCACATAGTTCGACAGGTCGAGGGTGGGGTCGGATAAAACCCTCTGGACGAGCGCGGCTTCAAAGGCGTCCTTCGCCCGCCTTTTCTCGACTGGGTCGGAGAAGGATGACAAAAACCCCTGTTCCGAGGCTTCCCCAGGAGAAACTGACTCCTCATAGGTCCGAAGCTTGCCTTCCCATTCATCAGAAAGCTTAGCGGCCAGTTCGAAGGGGGAGACGCGGCATTCTCCCCACCCATGCTGGTGGGGATATCGTGATCAGCTTCCAAGACCTCCGAAGCGCGGTTCATCTCGTCGCTGCAAAGGAAACACTTCCCCCCGCTCTTGATCCAGAGGCGATCTTCGATGTCATCTCGCTCTTCTGGCGGAAGACTATCTCGGAGAGCCTTGGAGATGACGATACCGTTCATGGGCACCCAGCTATTTTTGAGGGATCAGGCGTTGGAATGCTAACGTATTGCGTCTGTAGGTTTTCTCAATCCTCATCCATCTTCAGCGCGGCGATGAACGCCTCCTGCGGGATCTCCACCTTGCCGAATTGGCGCATCCGCTTCTTGCCRGCCTTCTGCTTCTCSAGCAGCTTCTTCTTCCGGGTGGCGTCGCCGCCGTAGCATTTGGACGTCACGTCCTTGCGCAGGGCGCGGACCGTCTCGCGGGCGATGATCTTGCCGCCGATGGCSGCCTGGATCGGGATGACGAACAGGTGCGGGGGGATCAGCTCCTTCATCTTCTCGACCATGCTGCGSCCSCGCATCTCGGCSCGGCCGCGGTGGACCAGCATGCTGAGGGCGTCGACCGGCTCGGCGTTGACGAGGATGTTCATCTTGACCAGRTCGCCGACCTTGTAGTCCGACAGCGTCCGACAGC
>NZ_LMFL01000020.1:0-56374 GCF_001426805.1 Brevundimonas sp. Root1423 | reverse complement strand
TTCGTGGTCTGCGAGATCGTCTCCACGTCGCCCAGCGTGTGGTAGCCCGCGTCAATCGCGCCATACCAGCCGTTCGGCTCAGCCGCCGCAGCGCCGGCTGCAAGCAGCCCCGCCGTCGCGACGCTGGCGAGAAGTTTCACCTTCATCATATCCCTCATGCTCGTTGTTTGCCCGAAGTCCCAATGTATACGGGACGCTCACGGTGCCGAACGACAATGTACGGTCGTGGTTCCCGATTTTGGCTACGAATGCGGCGACTGTGGCGCCGTTTCAACACATTGGCGCGGGCTTTCCCGAAACGGTACGCCTGCCAGGAAGTTACCCCAGCACGAGGAGGACGGTATGGCGATTGGATTTGAGGGCCGGGTGGCGATTGTGACCGGGGCTGGAGGCGGTCTGGGCCGGGAGCATGCGCTGGCCCTGGCCAAACGCGGCGCAAAAGTGGTGGTGAACGACCTGGGCGGCGCGCGCGATGGTTCGGGTGGTTCCGCGACGCCGGCCGAATCTGTCGTGGCAGAGATCCGGGCCATGGGCGGCGAGGCAATCGCCAACGCGGCTTCCGTCACCGACTTCGCCGCCGTCCACGCCATGGTCCAGGCGGCGATGGCCGAGTGGGGCCGAGTCGACATCCTGATCAACAACGCCGGGGTCCTGCGCGACAAGACCTTCGCCAAGATGGATCTGGACGACTTCCGCTTCGTCATGGACGTCCACCTGATGGGCGCGGTCAACTGCACCAAGGCGGTGTGGGACATCATGCGCGAGCAGAACTACGGCCGTATCGTCATGACCTCGTCGTCATCGGGCCTGTACGGGAATTTCGGCCAATCGAACTATGGCGCGGCCAAGATGGCGCTGGTGGGCCTGATGCAGACCCTGTCGATCGAGGGCGCGAAGAACGACATCCGCGTCAACTGCCTGGCCCCGACGGCCCATACGCGCATGACCGAGGATCTCGGCGCTCGCCTGCCGCTGGAGCTTCTGGGTCCCGACACCGTGTCTCCGGGCCTGCTGTACCTGGTCAGCGAGGATGCGCCGAGCCGCTGCATCCTGATGGCGGGGGCCGGCGGTTTCGAACGCGCCTATGTCACCCTGACCCAGGGCATTCGGGCGGTCGGCGACGACGCCCCCGAACAGGTCGCCGCCCGCTTTGCCGAGATCTCGGACCGCACGGGCGAGATCGTTCCCGACATGGGCCCGGCCCAGGGCATGATCGAACTGGCCAAGGCGCAGGCGGAGGCTGATCAATCCGCTGGCCTCTTGCCTTGACCCGACGGCAAGCGCCTAGGGTCCCGACACAACCCGCGCTCAAGCAGCGAGCGACCGCGTCGCGAGCGTAGCGCCCCAACAAAGGACCCTCGCAGATGTCCCGCGAAGCCGTCATCGTCTCCACCGCCCGCACGCCGATCGGCCGCGCCTATCGCGGGGCCTTCAACGACACCCAGGCGCAGCAGCTGGGCGGCCACGCCATCCGCCACGCCGTCGCCCGGGCCGGCGTCGATCCGGCCGAGATCGAGGACGTCATCATGGGGGCGGCCCTGCAGCAGGGCTCGACCGGCACCAATGTCGCGCGTCAGGCGGCCCTCGCCGCCGGCCTGCCGGTGACCACAGCCGGCATGAGCCTGGACCGGCAGTGCGCCTCGGGCCTGATGGGTATCGCCACGGCCGCCAAACAGGTCATCTTCGACCAGCAGAAGGTGGTGGTCGGTGGCGGGCTGGAGTCCATCTCGCTGGTGCAGAACCAGAACATGAACCTGTATCGCGGCAAGGACGAGGAGCTGCTGAAGCTGGCGCCGCACATCTATATGTCGATGCTGGAGACGGCCGAGGTCGTGTCGCGCCGCTACAACATCAGCCGCGACGCCCAGGACGAATACGCCCTGCAGTCCCAGCAGCGCACCGCCCAGGCGCAGGCCGAGGGCCGGTTGGACGCCGAGATCGTGCCGATGACCTCGACCATGCTGGTCGTGGACAAGGCGACTGGCGAGACCTCGAGGAAGGAGGTCACGCTTTCGAAGGACGAGGGCAACCGCGCCGACACGACGCTGGAGGGGCTCAAGTCGCTGAAGCCGGTCTTCGGCTCGGGCGAGGAAATCCAGCAGGGCGAGTTCATCACCGCTGGCAACGCCAGTCAGCTGTCGGACGGCGCCTCGGCCTGCGTCATCATGGAGGCGGGCGAGGCGGTGCGGCACGGCCTGCAGCCGCTGGGCGCCTATCGCGGCATGGCGGTGGTCGGCTGCGAGCCGGATGAAATGGGCATCGGCCCCGTCTTCGCCGTGCCCAAGCTGCTGAAGCGCCATGGCCTGACGGTGGACGACATCGGCATCTGGGAGCTGAACGAGGCCTTCGCCGTGCAAGTCCTGTACTGCCGCGACCGGCTGGGCATCCCGAACGACCGGCTCAACGTCTCGGGCGGCGCCATTTCGATCGGCCACCCCTACGGCATGTCGGGCGCGCGGATGACGGGCCACGTTCTGATCGAGGGCAAGCGGCGCGGCGCGAAATACGGCGTCGTCACCATGTGCGTCGGCGGCGGCATGGGCGCGGCCGGCCTGTTCGAGATCTACTAGGAAGCGCCGCCGGGCAGCGCCGGCCGGCCCGCCGCCTCCCAGGCGGCGTGCTCGGCCGCGATCTTCGCATACCATTTGCCGCGCAGAACGGCGGGACGGCCGGGATAGCGGTCGTCAAGGAAGTCCGCCTCGACCACCCGGTCGGTGCGGAATGTGCGGAAGTCGTCCCGGGTTTCGCACCAGCCGACCAGCAGGCGTTTGGTTTCGCGGTAGCCGACCAGACACGGCCAGATCACACGCAGGGTCTCGTTCCCCTGCTCGTCCGCATAGTGGAGCCGCAACTTGCGGCCCGCGTGGATCCAGGCCCGGACCCGGGACATGTCGAGGGTTTCGACCTCTGCTTCGTGCTTCCAGACCGGTGCGCTGGCGACCGCCGGTTCCAGCAGAACGGGCCGCAGTTTTTCCGGCACGGTCGCGGCGATCTTGGCGATCAGATCGCGGGCGGCGCGGGCGAGAGCGGGATCGCCGCGGCCGGCCACCCACTGTGCGCCCAGCACCGCGGCCTCGACCTCGTCAGAGGTCAGCATCAGCGGCGGCATGTCGAAACCGCCGTCCAGCACATAGCCGATCCCCGCCTCGCCCCGTATCGGCACGCGCTGCGCCATCAGGGTGGCGATGTCCCGATAGATGGAGCGTTTCGACGTCTCGAGTTCGAGCGCGATGGCGTCCGCCGTCACCGGTTTCGACGATCGACGCAGCACCTGGATGATCTGGAACAGTCGGTCGGCGCGTCTCATTCGTCCACCATGCCGCAAGGCTGCTGACAGCATGCTGGCAGCAGGGTGGCAGTAGTCAATCTCCATCGGCGGCGAGGGGCCGTCTGCGCTCAAGCAGCGAGCGACCGCGTCGCGAGCGATAGCGCCAAAAAGGAGGTTGCCATGCTCACCCTGTTCCACGCTCCCCAGTCGCGTTCGGGCCGCATCGTCTGGCTGCTGGAGGAGATCGGCGCCGACTATGACATCCGTTACGTCGACATCTTTCGGGCCATGACCCTGACGGGCGGTCGCGATCCCGCCAACCTGCATCCGGACGGGAAGGTCCCGGCCCTGTTGCATGACGGTGCGCTGGTCACGGAATCAGCCGCCATCGCCCTCTATCTGACCGATCTGCATCCCGAGGCCGATCTCGGTGCGCCCGTGGGTTCGCCCGACCGCGCGGCCTATGTCACGTGGCTGGCGTGGACGGCGGGCGAGATGGAGCCGGCCTTCTGGAGCAAGATCAGCGGCGCGGCCGAGACCGATCCGAACGCGAAGGCGCGATACGACGCCGCCATCGCGCGGCTGATGACGGCCCTGGCGACCGGGCCTTACCTGATGGGCGACCGGTTTACAGCGGTGGATGTGATGATCGCGTCCGCCCTTGCCTGGGGTCGTGAATATGTGCCCGAGAGTGAGTTGGTCGATGCGTATCTGGAGCGGGTCCTGAACCGGCCGGCCAATGCGCGGGCCATGGCAAAGGACGGCGAGCTGCCAAAAACTGTTCAGGCCGCCTGATCGGGGGAAGCGGCGGCGGCCGATCGGCCGTCGCCGTCCGCGGGACACTCGATGGCCCGCAGGGTCGAGACGTAGTCGTCGCGCCAGATTCCGACATCGGTGTCGCGCACGACCTGCATCAGACAGTCCCATTTCCGTTTGCGCTCGGCCAGCGGCATGGTCAGGGCGCGCTGGATGGCGTCAGACATCTCCTCGCGGCTGAACGGATTGACCAGCAGGGCCTCGCCCATCTGTTCGGCGGCGCCGGCGAAGCGCGACAGGACCAGCACCCCGGGATCGTCCGGATTCTGGGCCGCCACGTATTCCTTGGCCACCAGATTCATGCCGTCGCGCAGCGGCGTCACCAGACAGACGCGGGCGGCGCGATAGATACCGGCCAGCTGGTCCCGTCGATAGGTCCGGTTGATGTACCGGATCGGCTGCCAGTCCATCTCGGCGTATTCGCCGTTGATCCGGCCGGCCAGGGCGTCCAGCCGCCCGCGGATGTCCTGATACGTATCCACCTCGTCGCGCGAGATCGGCGTGACCTGCAGCAGCAGGACCTCGGACCGCATCTGCGGATAGGTCTCCAGAAACTGCTCGTAGCCGAGCAGCCGCTGCTCCAGCCCCTTGGAATAGTCGAGCCGGTCGACGCCGACGATCAGGGACCGGAAGGCCGCGGACGCCGCCATCCGGTCATAGGTCCGGTTGCCCTGGACCGAGTTGCGCGCGGCAATGAAGCCCTCGACGTCGATGCCGATCGGGAAGACGCCGGTCTGGACGGTCTTGCCAAAGGCCTCCAGCGCATCATTGGGCAGCAGCTTGCCGTGAACGCTGGGTTCGGAGGCCACGTAGTCGCGGAACAGGTCCAGCCATTCGCGCGTCTGGAAGCCGATCAGATCATAGTCGAACATCGTCTCGACCAGCCGCCGGTGATGCGGCAGCGTCACCAGCAACTGCCGCGCGGGCCAGGGCGTGTGCAGGAAGAAGCCGATGCGGTTTTTCACACCCCTGCGCCGCAGGTCCCGGGCCAACGGGATCATGTGGTAGTCGTGGATCCAGATGATGTCGTCCGGCTGAATCAGGGGCGCCAGCACCTCGGCGAACCGGGCGTTGGTCCGCTCATAGCCCTCGCCATAGGACCGCTCATAGGCGGTCAGGTCGACGCGGTGGTGGAACAGCGGCCACAGGGTCTTGTTGGCGTAGCCATTGTAATATTCGTCGACGTCCTGCGCCTCGAGATCGACGAGGGCCACGGTGACCCCGGCCCGGTCCTCCATCTTCAGTTCGCCGGTGAACCGATCGACTGTCTCACCCGACCAGCCGAACCAGAGACCGTCGTATTTCCGCAGCGCGGCCGACAGCGCCATGGCGAGGCCGCCCGCCGAACCGGCGGCGGGGTCCTTGGGCGCGGACACGCGGTTGGAGACGACGATCAGGCGACTCATGGCCGCTCAACGATTCTGCACGCCTCTGGTTCGCAACGGAATTTCCCGAAATGCTTCATCGCGCGTCGGTCCACGAACGGCTGAGCAGCACGGCGCAGTTGATGATGCCGACCAGCGAATAGGTCTGCGGGTAGTTGCCCCAGAGTTCCTTGTCCCCCAGCGACAGATCCTCGGACAGCAGGCCGGCGTGGGTGCGGCGGCTCAGCATCTCCTCGAAGATGGCGCGGGCTTCCTCATCGCGGCCGTTCTGATGAAGGGCCTCGATGAACCAGAAGGTGCAGAAGTTGAACGCCGTCTCCGGTTCGCCGAAGTCGTCGGGTTCGACATAGCGGAACAGATACGGTCCCTTCTTGAGGTCGCGTTCGATGGCGTCGAAGGTGGCAATCTGACGGGGGTCGCGCGGGTCGAGGAAGCCGAGATCCGTCATCTGCAGCAGGGAGGCGTCGAGCTCGCGGTTGCCGAAGCTGGCGGCGAAACGGCCCTCGTCCTCGACGAAGGCTTCCTTCTCGATCCTTTCGCGGATGATCGTCGCCCGCTCGTTCCAGAAGTCGGCGCGTTCACCCAGCCCCATATGCGCCGCCGCCTTGGCCAGACGGTCGCAGGCCGCCCAGCACATGACCGATGAATAGGTGTGGACCCGGGCGATGGTGCGGAACTCCCACAGTCCGGCGTCGACCTGATCGTGCATGGCGAAGGCGCGGTCGCCGACCTTCTCCAGGGCGTGGAAGTCGTCGATCGTGCCGGGGCGCAGCAGCCGCTGATCGTAAAAGGCCTGAACCAGCGGCAGGACGATCTGTCCGTACACGTCATGCTGAAGGTGCTCGCGCGCCTGATTGCCGATGCGGACCGGCTTCATGCCGCGATAGCCCTCGACGGTTTCGGTGATGCTCTCGTCGATGTCCTCTTCCAGACCGACGCCATAGACGGGCTGGACATGCCCCCCGCCTGACGCATCAACCAGATTGCGCAGATAGCCGAGGTAGTTTTCCAGCAGGTCCACCGCGCCCAGACGGTTCAGCGCCCGCACCACATAATAGGCGTCGCGGATCCAGCAGTAGCGATAGTCCCAGTTGCGCCCGCTCTCGGGAAACTCGGGCACCGAAGTGGTCATGGCGGCGACGATCGCGCCGGTTTCCTCATAAGCGCAGAGCTTGAGGGTGATCGCCGCGCGGATCACCGCCTCCTGATAGTCGAGCGGCAGATAGAGGGTGCGCACCCAGTCCTGCCAGTAGGCGATGGTGCGATCGAGGGCCGCGGAAACACCCGGCCCGACATCTTGGTCGTAGCCTTCGTCGGGACCGAAGAAGAAGGCGTGCGGTCCCTCCAGCCGGAACGTGCGCTCATTGAGGATGTGCGACACCGGACAGTCGGTGGTCAGCCGGAAGGTCACGTCCGTGCACAGATAGCGGATGTGGTTGGAGCCGTTGGTCGTCTCCGCCCTGCGCGCGCCCCAGTCGGCGGAGGGGCGCAGGCGCACGCGGATGCGGGGCGATCCGTTCAGCGGACGAACGATGCGCCCGAACGCGAGCGGCCGATAGGTCCGGCTGTGCTTGGGATGGCGAGGTGCGAAATCGATGATCTCGACCGCAGCGCCGTCCTCCGCCGTCAGCACCGTGCGCAGAACCGGGGTGTTGCGGATATAGGCCTGCTCGACCGTCGCTTGCCCCTCCAGCTCGATTTCCCAGAAGCCGTGCTCGGGGTCGAACCCGTCCATCAGGGCCGAGAACACGGGATCGCCATCCACCCGCGGCGCACAGGCCCAGACGTAGCGGCCGTTGCGGTCGATCAGGGCGCTGATGGAGCAGTTGCCGACAGGCGCGAGGTCCAGGTTCGGGGTCATGCGGTCTCCTCGACGCTGTCCAGCCAGGCCAGAACGGCGTCCACGTCCGGCAGGGTGTAGCGGGCGGCGGTCGCGCGCGGCGGACCGACCAGAACGCCAAACCCGCCGAGCGCCTCGGCGGCGCGGAAGCCGTCCTCGTCCGTCAGGTCGTCGCCCAGCATCACCGGCGCGGCGCCGCTGAACGGCGCCTCGGCCATGAAGGCCGTCAGCGCAGTTCCCTTGTCCGTGCCCGGCGTTTTCAGCTCCACCACCAGATTGCCCGGCTGCAGCGTCAGGCCGGTCTCATCGGCCAGACGTTCCGCCAGCGCCGTGACGGCGCCCGCCTGTTCCCTCGCCTGACGAAAGTGCAGTCCGGCGGACACGGTCTTGTCCTCCACGATCACCCCGGGACGGGTGCTGGCGAAACTGTGAAAAGCGGCGACAGCCTCACGCACCGCGGGGTCGGCGGCAGCGTGGTCGACCGAGCCGTCCGCGCGGCGGCGCTCCAGTCCGTGAACGCCAGAGGCGGAGGCGGATGCGCTTTCGGCGATGCGGTCGATCTCTGCGATGGTCCTGCCGCTGATGATGGCGACCCGTCCGTGCAGCCGCTCGGCCAGCCGCCGAAGGACGGCGGTGCGTCGGGCATCCGGGACGACGGCGTCAGGCGTGGGCGCCAGCGGCGCCAGCACCCCATCCAGATCAAGGAAAAGCGCAGGGCGTTTCAGGCGCGGGGGCGGTTCGGGAAGGCGCGGCATGGCTTCGGCGGCCGTTTGCGCGGCTTTGGTCTGGTGCGACGTCCCCATGGCCGTCAAACGCGCCGGGACCGGGTTGGTTGTCTCAGGGCGAAGCTTTTCTTCGCATCGCAGCATAATGCGACCGCGCGCGGGACGTTGTGAATCCGCACCGGATGGGCCAATTCCCGCCCATGACCGACGCCGCCAAGCCGCTCGCCGCCACCGCAGAAGCCATGACCGCCCGCGCCCGCGAGGTCATCCAGCTGAACATCGCCGCGCTTCAGGCGCTGGAGAACGGCCTCGACGACAGCATCGCCCGCGCCTGCGACATCATCCTGTCGCGTCCCGGCTATCTGGTGGTCACCGGCATGGGCAAGTCAGGCCATATCGGCGGCAAGATCGCCGCGACGCTGGCCTCCACCGGCACCAACGCCTTCTTCGTCCACCCGGCCGAAATGAGCCACGGCGACCTGGGCATGCTGCGCAAGGACGTCACCCTGCTGGCCATCTCCAACTCGGGCGAAAGCCGCGAGCTGCGCGATCCGCTGATCTACTGCCAGCGCGAAGGCATTCCCGTCATCGGCCTGACCCAGCGGCCCAACAGCTTCCTGGGCCGGTCCTCCGCTGTCTGCCTGACCATGCCGCAGGTGGCCGAGGCTTGCCCGAATGGCCTGGCCCCCACGACCTCGACCCTGATGACCCTGGCGCTGGGCGACGCCCTCGCCATGGTGCTGATGGACCGGCGCGGCTTCACGGCCGAGGCCTTCGGCCTGCACCACCCGGGCGGCAAGCTGGGCATGAGCCTGCAGAGCGTCCGTGACTGGATGGGCGACCGTCCGCCGGCGCCCGCCACCGTGCCGCTCACCGCCACATTCGCCGAGGTCGTCTCCGCCATCACCGAGGGCCGCAAGGGCGCCGCGGCGGTGCTGGCCGACGACGGAACCTTGGCCGGGATCGTCACGGACGGCGATATCCGCAGGGCCTTCTCCCGCGACCTGAACGGCCTGACCGCCGCCGACGTCATGAGCACACGCCCCAAGGTCATCGGCCCGGACGCCCGGATGAGCGACGCCGTCGACCTGATGACGCAGAACAAGATCGCCACCCTGCTGGTGGTCGAGGACGACCGGCCGATGGCCATCGTTCACATCGCCGAACTGATGCAGGCCGGCTACGTCGGCTAGAAGGCGCGCTGGCCGTCGATGTTGCCGGGCGGGGCGTAGCGGCAGGCCAGCACGGACCGGTCGTCGCGGGTCGCGACCGCGCATCCGACATGGGTCGTGCCGCTCCAGACCACCTGCGTGTAGTGGCCGACATCGACCCAGTTGCCGGTCCGGCTGACATTGGGGAACAGGCCGGGACGGTACTGGGCCTTCTTGGCGATCCAGTCGCCGACCATGTCTTCCGGCGTGAAGTCGCGATTGCCCCAGCCCATCCACAGGTTCTCGCCGTGGCCGTGCATGGACGGGTCGTGGGCGAAGCGGCCGCTTGCGATCAGCTCCTGCACCCAGTCGCGCGCCTCGGCCTCCAGTTCGTCGCTCCAGGCCAGCGCGGGCGAGCCGACGCGGCGGCGTTCGCCGTTGTGGGCCTGCAGCAGGCGGGTCTCGATCTGGTCAGAGGGCCGGGACGTCCGGGGCGGGGCGATCGGCACGACCTGCCGTGCAGACTGGGACGCCGGCTCGACAACGGGCGCCCCCGCGGTCTGGGGCATGTAGCTGTCAGCGCAGGCCGCCGCCGGCAGCAGGCAGACCAGGGTCAGAAATACGGAACGGCGCATGGAGCTTCCTCAATCAGGTGGGGACATAGCGTCCAGCCCCCGGCGCCGTTCCGCTTTACGTCAGCGTGCGTCGTCGCCGATGGGCGTGTCCATCAACGCCTTTTCGGTGTCGTCGCCTTCCAGCGTCAGGGTCACGGCGGGCTTGCCGGCCTGGAACTCTTCCATCGCGGTCATCTTGCGGGCCCGCATGGCGTCGGCCAGGGCGTCCATGTCGAGACCGGCGGCGCGCGCCTGCGAGAACATGCCCTCGGAACGCATCTCCTCTTCCTCGACGTGGTGCTCGATCATTTCCGACAGCACCTTGACCTTGGCGTCATAGAAATCCTCTTCCGGACCGCCGGCCTCGATGTCGTTGATCAGCAGCTTGGCCCCGTCATGCTCGACATAGGCCTCGTTCAGCAGGTCCTCGTCGATCTTGCCGCGACAGGCCGGATAGAAGACCTCTTCCTCGATCACGGTGTGGACCTTGAGCTCGAGGCAGGCCTGTTCGGCCAGCGCCTGCTTCCTCGACTTCGAGGTCGCCTTTTCGAACGCCGCGAAGATTTCCTCCACCTTGCGGTGGTCGGCCTTCAGCATCGCGATCGCGTCCATCTCTTCGTAGGTCTGGGCCATGGTCGTGTCCTCCTGACAGCGGGTTGTGTCTGGCGGCCTAAGGCCCGGATCAGGCTCGGTGTTCCCACGGCCAAGCTAGCTGCGAGTCGTTTGCGGCAAATTGCCCCTCCGGGCGTCTGACAGCCGACATAACGGGCTCATTCCGGCGCGTTGCACGTTCAACAGACGACCCGCAAAGGAGACGCGCCGTGATCGATCACCTCGCCCTCGACGTCACCGACATCGCGCGGTCCCGCGCCTTCTACGCCGCCGCCCTCGCCCCGCTCGGTTTCCGCATCGTGGCCGAGGAGAAGGACGGGGACGCCACCGTGGTCATGTTCGGCGTCGAGGGCCCCGAATTCGTGATCGCAGACAAGGACCGGCCGGGCGAGGCGAACCACGTCGCCTTCCGCGCCGACAACCGCGCCCAGGTCGACGCCTTCCACGCCGCCGCCATGGAGGCAGGCGGTCGCGATCATGGCCCGCCGGGGCTCCGCGCGAACTACGGCCCGACCTACTACGCCGCCTTCGTCTTCGATCCGGACGGGTTCAATATCGAGGCGGTCTGCCACGCGCCTGCCTGACGCTCGTCGTCAAAATACTTGACGTTGACGTAAACGTAGCGTTTCTGACTTCAACACTCGCATCCTTCCTTTATGGAGACGCACCCCCATGGCCGACGCCTATATCTACGACGCGGTTCGAACCCCGCGCGGCAAGGGCAAGAAGGACGGGTCCCTGCACGAGATTACGGGCCTGAGCCTGGCCACCCAGGTGCTCGAGGCCCTGCGCGACCGCAACGACCTGGACACCTCCAAGGTCGACGACGTCATCCTCGGCTGCGTTACCCCCGTCGGCGAACTCGGCGCCGACATCGCCCGCACGGCCGTGCTCTCGGCCGGCTGGGCCCAGACAACCGCCGGCGTCCAGATCAACCGCTTCTGCGCCTCGGGTCTGGAAGCCGTGAACATGGCCACCGCCAAGGTGAAATCCGGCGAGGCCGACTTCGCCGTCGGCGGCGGCGTCGAGGCGATGAGCCGCGTGCCCATGGGCTCGGACGGCGGCGCCTGGCCCGTCGATCCGTCGCCGACATGATCGCCTCGAAATACGGCTTCAGCCGCGACGACGTCGACGCCTATTCGATGGAAAGCCACAAGCGCGCCGCGGCCGCCTGGGCCGACGGCCGGTTCTCGAAATCGGTGGTGCCGGTCAAGGACCAGCTGGGCCTGACCATCCTCGACCGCGACGAGACCATCCGCCCCAACACCGACATGCAGACCCTGGGCGCCCTGAACCCGTCCTTCGCCATGATGGGCGAGATGGCCTTCGACGCCGTGATCGGCCAGCGCTACCCCGAGGTCGAGCGCATCACCCACGTCCACACCCCGGGCAAYTCGTCGGGCATCGTCGAYGGTTCGGCSGGSGTSCTGATCGGCTCGCTGGAAGCCGGCAAGGCCCTGGGCCTCAAGCCGCGCGCCAAGATCCTCGGCGGCGCCTCGATCGGCTCCGAGCCCTCGATCATGCTGACCGGCCCCGAGYTCGTGACCCGCAAGCTGCTGGGCAAGCTGGGCATGACGACCGCCGACATCGACCTGTGGGAGCTGAACGAGGCCTTCGCCGCCGTGGTGCTGCGCTACATGCAGGCGCTGGACATCGACCATTCGAAGATGAACGTGAATGGCGGCGGCATCTCCATGGGCCACCCGCTGGGCGCCACGGGCGCCATGATTACCGGCATCGCCCTGGACGAGCTGGAGCGGTCCAACCGCTCGACCGCCCTCATCACCCTGTGCATCGGCGGCGGCATGGGCACCGCCACCGTCATCGAACGCGTCTGAGGATCATGAGCATGGAAAACTTCAAGATCGACGTCGACGCCGACGGCATCGCCACACCCTGACCTCGGGCGTGATGAAGGAAATCCCCGAATGGGTCGAACGGGTGAAGACCGACGACGCCATCAAGGGCGCGGTCCTGACCTCGGGCAAGCCCTCGGGCTTCTGCGCCGGCGCCGACCTCGGCGACATGGCCGGCGGCATGCTGGCGGGCGGGAGCTTGCAGGAGGCCTATGACGCCGGCTGGAAGCTGAACGGCGCCCTGCGCGCGCTGGAAACCTGCGGCAAGCCCATCGCGGCCGCGATCAACGGTCTGGCGCTCGGCGGCGGTCTCGAGCTGACGCTGGCCTGCCACTATCGGGTCGTCGGTGACGACAACAAGATCCAGCTCGGCCTGCCCGAGATCAAGGTCGGCCTCTTCCCCGGCGGCGGCGGCACCCAGCGCCTGACCCGGCTGATCGGCGTGCAGGCGGCGATGATGGCCATGACCGAGGGCAAGTCCTTCCGCCCCAACGACGCCAAGGGCGCCGGCTTCGTCCATGAGGTCGTGGCCAAGGGCTCGGAAGTCGAGGCCGCCAAGGCGTGGATCAAGGGCGGCGGCAAGGCCGTCCAGCCGTGGGACGACAAGTCCTTCAAGCTGCCCGGCGGCGGCCCGTACCACCCCGCCGGCATCCAGAATTTCCTTGTCGGCAATGCGATGATCCGCAAGCAGACCTACGGCAACTATCCGGCCGCCACCAACCTGATGAAGGCCGTCTATGAAGGCACGCAGGTGCCGATGGACGCCGCCCTGCGCATCGAGACCCGCTACTTCATCAAGACCCTGATGACGCCGCAGGCCCAGGCCATGATCCGCAGCCTGTTCCTTTCGAAGCAGGAGCTGGACAAGGGCGCCGTCCGCCCGGCGGGCGTGCCGAAGTCCGATCCCAAGAAGGTCACGGTTCTGGGCGCCGGCATGATGGGCGCGGGCATCGCCTATGTGCAGGTCATGGCCGGCATCGAGACCGTCCTGATCGACCAGACCCAGGAAGCCGCTGACAAGGGCAAGGCCCACGTTGCCGACCTGCTGAAGAAGCGTCTGTCGCGCGGCCAGATGACCCAGGAGAAGTTCGACGCCACCCTGGCCATGGTCACCGCCACCACCGACTACGCTCATGTGAAGGGCAGCGATCTGGTCGTCGAGGCCGTGTTCGAAAGCCGCGAGATCAAGGCCGACGTCACCAGGCGGGCCGAGGCCCAGCTGGCGCCCGGGGCCATCTTCGGCTCCAACACCTCGACCCTGCCGATCACCGGACTGGCCGAGGCCTCGGTGCGCCCCGAGGACTTCATCGGCATCCACTTCTTCTCGCCCGTCGACAAGATGGCGCTGGTCGAGATCATCATGGGCGAGAAGACCTCTCAGGAGGCTCTGGCGAAGTCGCTCGACTACGTGCTCAAGATCAAGAAGACCCCGATCGTCGTCAACGACAGCCGCGGCTTCTACACCTCGCGCTGCTTCTCCACCTTCCTGACCGAAGGCATGGCGATGCTGAAGGAAGGCTACGCCCCGGCCCTGATCGACAACGTCGGCCGCATGACCGGCATGCCCCGCGGCCCGCTGGAGATGCACGACGACGTCGCCCTCGACCTCTCCTACAAGATCGGCAAACAGACCCGCGCTGACCTGGGCGACAAATATGTGCCCAACCCGGGCGAGGACATCGTCGCGACCATGGTCGAGGGCGGGCGGTTCGGCCGCAAGAACGGCATGGGCTTCTACGACTACCCGGCCGAAAAGGGATCGCCCAAGACGCTGTGGAAGGGCCTGTCCGAGCTGGCGCCGACCACAAAGACTGAGGGCTTCGACGAGACGCCCGAGGCTCTGGGCCGCGTCGCCGAACTGAAGACCCGCCTGCTGTACCGTCAGGCCGTCGAGGTCGCGCGCTGCTGGGAAGAGGGGGTGATCGACGACCCGCGCGAGGCCGACCTGGGCGCCATTCTCGGCTGGGGCTTCGCGCCCTGGACCGGCGGGCCGATCACCCTGATCGACCAGACCGGGCTGAAGGCCTTCGTGGCCAAGGCCGATGAGCTGGCCGCCGAGCACGGCGACCGCTTCAAGGTCCCGCAACTGCTCCGCGACATGGCCGCCAAGGGCGAGACCTTCTACGGAAACTTCGAAGGCAAACAGAAGGCCGCGGCCTAGGCATCTCCCTCCCCTTTATGGGGAGGGATGCCGGCTCGAAGCGACGACAGGGTGGGGCAAGCCTGAAATTCCCCACCCGCTCGCTTCGCGACCACCCTCCCCATGAAGGGGAGGGAGAGCTTTAAAGGTTCACCACCTCGAACCCGTCCTCTTTCGCCAGCCGTTCGGCCAGCACCGCGCGGTGACAACCCGCATGGTCGGCCTCGAAACACAGCAGGGCCGTCGGCCGGTCTTTCGCGATCTCCCGCAGCTGCTCGAACGCCAGCTGCGACGGCGGCTCCTCCATATGGCTGGCGAAGATGTCCCTCATCTCGCCGACCCGGCCCTTGCGCGCCGCATCCCGCCCGGCCTTGGGCGTGCCGAGATCGCGGAGGTGGACATATTCAATCCCCGCCTCGGCCAGGCTTGATCCCAGCACGGTCTTCGAGAAACCGGCCCGGCGGGACGCCGCCACCGCGCGCACATCGGCCAGCACCGTCACGCCTGCGGCCTTGAGCCGGTCGATCACGGCGGCCTGCGGCTCGCCCTCATATCCGATGGTGTAGAGTTTCATCCCTCCCACATGGGTCCGGCGTCGGCTTGACGCCAGCGGCTTTCGGCTCCACGCCTCCGTCGTCCCAACCGGAGCTGTTTCATGATCCGCACCCTCGCCCTCACCCTTCTGCTCGCCGGCGCCGCCGCCTCGGCCGAGGCGCAGGACATGCTGATCAAGGGCGGGCCGATCTATACGGGCGTCGACGCTGCGCCGACGGCCGAGGCCGTGCTGGTCCGTGACGGGCGGATCGCCTGGGTCGGCAAGCTGGCCGACCAGCCCGCTGTCCCGACGGAGATCCCGACCATCGATCTGAAGGGCGCCGCCCTCTTCCCCGGCTTCACCGACGGCCACGCCCACCTCGACGGCATCGGCTGGCGCGAACTGACCCTGAATCTCGAAGGCTCGGTCTCGCTCGCCGACGCCATGGCGCGGCTGACGGCCTGGGCTGCGGCGCATCCCGAGGGGCCCATTGCCGGACGCGGCTGGATCGAGACCCGTTGGCCAGAGGCCCGCTTCCTGACCGCCGCCGACCTGGACGCCGCTGCGCCCGGCCGCGTGGTCCTGCTGGGCCGCGCCGACGGCCATGCCGTTGTCGCCTCGACCCCGGCGCTTGCCGCCGCCGGCATTGACGCCTCGACGGTCGCGCCTGCGGGCGGCGAAATCCTCAAGGGGCCGGACGGCAAGCCCACCGGTCTGCTGGTTGACGCCGCCGATCAGCTGGTCACGTCCCTGACGCCCCAGGCCGATCCCGCCGCCCTGCGCGAGGCCTATCGCGCCGGCTTCCGCGTCGAGGCCTCGTACGGCTGGACCGGCGTCCACTTCATGAGCGCGCCCTGGGAGGACATCCCCCTGCTGGAAGACATGGCGGCGGACGGCGAGGCTCCGCTGCGCATCTACAACAGCATCACGCCGGAAGGCGCGGCCGAGCTGATCGCCGGCGGCCCCCGCAGCGTCGCCGACGGCCGGATCATCACCCGGGCGATCAAATATTACGCCGACGGAGCGCTCGGCTCACGCGGCGCGGCGCTGTTCGAGCCCTATGCGGACCGGCCCGACACAACGGGCCTTATGCAGATCACGGAGCAGGAGATCGTGCCGCTGTACCAAGCGGCGCTGAAGGGCGGCATCCAGATCGCCACCCACGCCATCGGCGACCGCGGCAACGCCTCCGTGGCCGAGTGGTACCAGCAGGCCCTGGCCGGCGTGGCGCCGAGCGAGCGGCCCAACGGCGCCGATGTGCGCTGGCGGATCGAGCACGCCCAGATCCTGCGGCCGACCGACTATCACTGGTTCAGGGATCTGCCGATCATCGCCTCGATGCAGCCCAGCCACGCCATCGGCGACCTGTATTTCGCCCCGGCCCGCCTTGGCGACGCGCGTCTGGACGGGGCCTACGCCTGGCGCAGCCTGGTCGATCTGGGCGTGATCGTGGTCGGCGGCTCGGACGCGCCGGTCGAGCGGGGCGCGCCCCTGATCGAATTCTACGCCGCCGTCGCCCGCGCCGATCTGGAAGGCCATCAAGGGCCCGACTGGCGTCCGAACGAGGCGGTGGATCGCGCCACCGCCCTGAAGATGTTCACCCTGTGGCCCGCCTGGGCCAGCTTCCGCGAAGCCGAGCTGGGCACGATCGAGGTGGGCAAGCGCGCTGACCTGACGGCCTTCAACGTGGACCTGATGACCGCGCCGGTCGCCGACATCCCCAAGGGACACGCGACCCTGACGGTCGTCGACGGGGTGGTGGTCTACCGCAAGGACTGACGGTCAGAGGATTTCGAACCAACCCGTCGCCGATCCGCTCATTTCGCAGAACAGGCCAAGCCGGCTTTCGCTTTGCTGGCTGCGGGTGATGGTCCAGCGGATCTGCTTGCAGGCCCACGGGCCGATCGGCTGGTCGTTGATGACCTCCATCCGGCCTGAGCCGCCCATCTGCGGCACCTGCCAGTCGATCTTGTCGCCGACCCTCATCGTCTGCACCCGGCGCGGCAGGCCGTCGCCGAACAACGAGCTCACGTAGTGGCCGATCCAGGAACCGTAGGCCCGGCCGCCCTCGCAGGCGTCGCAGCTGAAGCGGCTGAACTCCATCAGACGCTGCTTGCCGCCGGCGTCCTCGGCCGAGAACTCCAGCTGGCGTGGCGACTGCAGGGCGGCGCTGTAGTTGATCGGCGCCGGCGCCGCAAAGCTCGTGCGACCCGCCGCGCCGGGCGCTTGGGCGGCGGACGCGCGGGCCGATGGCGGAGGGGTCCCGGCCGGCGCGGGGTGCTGCGCGGTGGCCGCCGAGACGGCGGCGCCGGCGGCGCGTTGGGCGGCTGCGGTCGCAGCGCGCTCCACGGCGGCGCGCGCCATCCGCTCCAACAGGTCCTGGGCCATCACGGGGCTGGCGACCACGGTCAGGCCGGCAGCGAGCAGAAGGGGCGTGCGGATCATCGGAGGGCTCCTTGTCGAGCCTCGCTCGATGCAGCCCGGCCCATGCCCTGTCCACGGCCTTGAGACCGGTCCCCGCGCCCTTGCGACAAGACAGAACGGCGGGACGCTTGAAGCGCCTGCGGCGGCTCCGCGGGCGTGATGTAGTGGTAGCCTGAAAGCTTCCCAAGCTTTTCGTGCGGGTTCGATTCCCGCCGCCCGCTCCAGCCGTCGCCCTACTCTTCGCGGGTGACGGCGACGCCGCGATCCGCAAGGATTTCCTGCACGCTGTCGTCGCCCGCGAGATGGGCCGCGCCTACGGCGATGAAGGCTGTGCCCGAGCCCGCCAGAAGCGTCTGGATCTGGCCCGCCCAGTCCGTGTTCCGCTGTACCAGCAGGGCCTGATAGACAGCTGGCGCTTCGTCCCGCATCTCGTCGACCGATATCTTTTCAAAGGCGTCCAGATCCCCGGCGGCCCAGGTGTTGACCATGGCGTCCAGCTCGGTCGTGGCCTCGTCGTAGGCCTCCAGTGTCGCGCGCAGGAAGTCGAGCTGATCCGCTTCCGACATGCCGGCGATGATGCCGATCTGTTTATCGAGGGTTTCGAAGCCGTGGACCGGCGTTCCCGCCGCATCGGCGCGCGCCTTGAGAATCCGTTCGACGCCCGACTGGGGGTCGTAGCCAGCCTTGACCATAGGGGCGAGCGACAGGGTCACGGCCGCCAGCCACGGACGGAAAGGGTCGATCTGGGCGGCGGTCAGGCCGGCGGCGGCGGCGGCGGCGTTCAGGTCTGTCAGCTCCTCGGCCGTCAGCAGGCTGGACAGGGGGCGGTCGGGCGACACGCCATACTGCTGGATGACGGGCACGATGGCCGCCTGATCGTCGGGGTTGGAGACTTCAAACCAGACGTCGTCGGCGCTGGCGAAGGCGGCGTCGACCCTGGCCGAGCCCCACGCGGTGGTCGGACGCAGGACGTGAACCGTGCCGAACAGATAGATGGTCGAGTCGGCGTCGCGTATGGCCCACAGGGCCGGGCCGGCGCCTTCGGCCCGGGCGACAACGCGGGCGGCGGGGACCGGAGTGGCGGCTGCGGCGGTAGCTTGGGCGAAGGCCTGGACGGGCTGGAAGATCACGGCGCCGGCGAGGCTGAGGCCCAGTACGGCTCCGAGCGCGGTGCGAGCCATATGCCCGGCCTGGGTACGGAAGGTGGAAACGGTCATGGCTCAGTCCTCGGAGAAGATGGATTCGATGGGGGAGGCGAACACCTTCGCGATGCGGAAGGCGAGCGGGAGAGAGGGGTCGTAGCGGCCGGTTTCGAGGGCGTTGACGGTCTGGCGCGAGACGCCGAGGGCGTCAGCCAGATCAGCCTGGCTCCAGTTCCGCTCGGCGCGCAGCACCTTCAGGCGGTTGTTCATGCTCAGCCCCGGGTCCGGGCCAGCCACCACCATGCCCAGACGATGATGTAGCCGAGCGTCATGAGCAACATCATGGCGAGTGCGCCGGTCGCCATGTAGGCGACGGGATCGGTCCGGCCGTCCCAGGCGACGAACTGGAGGGCCCGGGCCTGCGGCAGGCCGGCGAGGACGATCCCGGCGGAGCCCACGGCCATGCCGCTGCAACCGCCCCAGAACCACGCCGCCTTGTGGGCCTCGCGCGCGGCCTCATCGATGGCGCGCATCCAGGCGACGCTCATGACCATGGCGCCGACCATCAGCATGACGGTGAATATGATCATCACCGTCGCGAACGCCCCGTCAGCCGACACATTGTTGTGGGCGCTGAAGAAGCCGACGGCGATGCCCGCGACGAACATCAGAACCAGCAACCCGGCGAGGCCCAGAATGGTTTTCCCGATCACGGGCCAGAGACGTTTCGACATGGCTTCCCCTCGGCGCTAAGACAAGGGTGTTTTACATTGATGCAATCAGATGTCAAGCAACCTTGTCAGGCGTCGGGCAGCGCTGCGGCCCGGTTTTCGCCGGCGACCAGTTCGGGCCGGCTGAGCCCGCGCGGCGACTGGTCGACCGGCGCCAGCTCGGGCAGGTCCTTGCCTTCGTGGTCGACCTGCAGGTCCTCGAAGCGGCGGGCCGAGACCATGACCTGGCTCTCCAGAGAACCGACGAACTGGTTGTATTTGCCGACGGCCGTGTCGAGCGCCCGACCCACGGCGGCGGCGTGGCCGCCCATGACCGACAGGCGTTTGTAGAGCTCCTTGCCCAGTTTCGCGACGTCCTCGGCGTTGCGGGCCTGCTCCTCGGCGCGCCAGCCGTAGGCGACAGCCTTGCACAGGGCGAACAGGGTGGTCGGGGTGACGATGACGACGCGCGAGGCCATGGCCGTGGTCATCAGGTCCGGCTCGTGGTCGAGGGCGGCGGCGAGGAAGGCGTCGCCGGGCACGAACATGGCGACGAAGTCGGGGCTGGGCTTGAACTGGTCCTGATAGGCCTTGGACGACAGCTGGCGGACGTGGGTCTTCATGCTGGTCGCGGTGCGCAGGGATGCGGCCTTCGCCTGCGCCTCCTCGTCGCCGTCTGCCGCGTCGCCGAAGGCCAGCGACACCTTGGCGTCGATCACGAACATGCCGCCGCCGGGCAGGCGGACCACGAAGTCGGGGCGCTGCTGTCGGCCGGCGTCGTCGGCCGAGGAGGTCTGCTCCTCGAAGTCGAACCGGCCGGCCATGCCCGCGGCCTCCAGCACATTGCGGCAGGTCTGTTCGCCCCAGCGGCCGCGGCGGCCGGTGTTGCCTCGCAGGGCCTCGGTCAGGCGCCGCGCCTCGTCGCGGGTGGCGGTCGAGGCGGTCATCAGCAGGGCCAGCTGCTCCTTCAGTCCGCCGGTCTCCTCGTTGCGGGCCTTCTCCAGCGCGGCGACGTGTTCCTGGAACAGTTTCAGCGTGTCGGCGACGGGCTTGAGCTGGGCCTCCATCCGCTGTTGCGACATCAGTTCCCGATTGCGGAAGGTCTCGTCGGTGCGCTTCAGCAGCTCCTCGGCGACCGTACTGGCGGACTGGGCGGCCTGGGCGCGGAGCAGTTCTGTCGAGGTCGCGGCCTGATCCTCGAACAGGCGCATGCGGGCCTCGGTCTCGGCGTACTGCTCGCGCAACTGCCATGCCCGGGTGTCGGCGGCGGAGGCACGGCGCCGCTCCATCAGGGCCCAGAACAGGGCGATGACGGCGACGACGCCGAAGGCGACGGCGAGGGACAGGGAGGCGTTCATGCTCCGTTCCTACCGGGAGTCGCCGGACGCGGCGAACTGAAAAAACACAGTGCGCACCGTTCACATCGTGCGCTTCGTGCGCGTCGAACAGGTCTCGGAGATCGGGTGGCGGGCGTCATTTGCGCAGCCTGCATCCTCCCTGCGTCAGAAACGGTCGCATCGATCAGGCGGGGCGGCGCTGCCTCAGGGCCTGGATGATGGTGCCGTCGTCCAGCCAGTCCAGTTCGCCGCCGACCGGCACGCCGCGCGCCAGCGAAGTGATGGTCACGCCGGATTCGGCCAGCCGCTCGGCGAGATAGTGGGCCGTGGTCTGGCCATCGACGGTGGCCGGCAGGGCCAGGACCACCTCCTTCGCCTCGCCGCCACGCACGCGTCCGACCAGTTCCGCCACCCGCAACGCATCGGGGCCGACGCCATCCAGCGCCGACAGCAACCCGCCCAGCACATGGTATTTGCCGCGGAAGGCGCCGGACCGCTCCATGGCCCACAGGGCGCCCGCCTCCTCGACCACGCAGATCAGGGCGTTGTCGCGCGAACCGTCAGAACAGATCGAACAGGGATTACGGGTATCCGGCGCGCCGCAGACCGAGCAGGACGACACCTTCTCGGCCGTCTCCGCCAGCGAGGCGGCCAGCGGGACCAGCAGCTGATCGCGCTTCTTCAGCAGGGCCAGGGCCGCGCGCCGGGCCGAGCGCGGACCCATGCCCGGCAGCTTGGCCAGCAGGCTGATCAGTCGCTCGATCTCGGGTCCGGCGGAGGCTGCCAAATCAGAAGAGTTTCGGCATGCCGGGAATGTTCATCGCGGCCATCGGCCCGGCGGCCTCGCGCATCAGGGCGCTGTTGACCTCGTCCAGCCTGCGCTTGGCGTCGGCGTGGGCGGCGACGACCAGATCGGCCAGGATCTCGCCCTCGCCGGGAACCAGCAGGCTGTCGTCGATGACGATGGAGGTGATTTCGCCGGCGCCCTTGAGCGCCACGGTCACCAGTCCGCCGCCCGAGGTTCCGGACGCGGTCGTTTCAGCCATTTTAGCCTGCGCGTCCTGCAGCTTCTGCTGCATCGCCTGGGCCTGTTGCATGAGGGCGTTGAGGTCTTTCATGGCCTCAAGATAGGCGTTCGCATGGCCGAACGACAGGCCGGAAAAATAGCAACAGTATTTGTTCTCATACCCCTTGAAGCGTCCATGGATCGGCTTAATTAGCAACCGTTGTTGTTTCTGATTGGAGCCGGTTATGGCCTTCGACGCTTCCCCTGTTCGCGACACGCCCCTGAGCGAGGCCGCACTTTCGCAACTGTTCACCGGCGCCCGGACGCGGAACGCGTGGAGCGACCGGCCCGTGCCCGAGGCTCTGCTGCGGCAGCTGTACGATCTGACGAAATTCGGCCCGACGGCGGTCAACGCCACGCCGGCGCGGTTCCTGTTCGTGACCTCGCCCGAGGCCAAGGCGCGGCTGGCCCCGCTGATGGCCGAGGCCAACCGGGCCAAGACGCTGCAGGCGCCGGTCAATGTGATCATCGGCCAGGATATTGAATTCCACGAACATCTGCCGGTCCTGTTCCCGCATGCGCCGGGGGCGAAGGACTGGTTCGGCGAAGAAGCCGGCCGGCGCGAGACCGCCTTCCGCAACGCCTCCCTTCAGGGCGGCTATTTCCTGCTTGCGGCGCGGGCCCTCGGGCTGGATGTCGGCCCGATGTCGGGCTTTGACGCCGAGGGGGTGAAGGCGGAGTTCTTCGGCGGCACGACGGTCGAGCCAAACTTCGTCGTCAACCTCGGCTACGGCACGGACGAGAACCTGTTCCCGCGGTCGCCGCGGCTGACGTTCGAGGAAGCGGCGCAGATTCTGTAGGGCGCCGGACAAAGACAGGCGCGTCCGGGAACGGACGCGCCGACGGTCCGCAATGGGTGGGAAGCGGACATTGCGAACTTGCCGCCTGTTTCCCAACTTTGCTGAAAGAAGAGCAGGTTTGGGAGACCAGGATGGTTTCTGACGAAGAAGAAGCGACCGCTCTTTTCAAAGAGGCTCGGAATCATCAGCTAAACGGCTGTTACGACCTCGCGCGCATCGGTTATCTTCGCGCGGCTCGCTTGGCCGATGCTGCCCGGGCGCTAGGAGTGCATGCCAACGCGCGGGCGGGTCTGGTCGAGGTCGACCGAGCGACGCAGCGTTACGATGAGGTGTTGCGCTACGCCGATGATGCGCTCGCACTCTGTAATGCGTTCGGTACACCAGCGAGGCTTGCCTCGCTGCTGGAGTGCAAGGCCCATGCGCTCACGGAGACTAACCAGTGGATAGACGCGCGGGTCGCTTGGCGGCAAGCGAAGAAGGCAATGTCCGACGCAGGCTGGATTGGATGGCAAGTGGGCGTCTGCGACAGCAAGATCGCTGAAGCGTCAGAACATATTTCTAAGGCTGTTCGCGCTGAGCGGCTCGCTGCAGGTCCAGATGTGTCCCGAAGGAAACTGTTCGGTCGACGCTGGGTGCGTTGAGCGAGGCCAACCTCCAGTAGGGTTCGCTGTCCGCAACGGGTCGGGAGCGGACTCGCACAATCTGTTAGTTCCCCTCGCGGCACCAGCCGGTGCATCGGTCCAACCAATCTTCGACCTGCAACAGGAGTTCGCTGTAGGACTCGGTCTTCGACGTCTCCACTGTTTCCTCGTTCATGTCGAAGGCGAACGGGATGTGCTTGCGGCGTCGGCCGCGCTCGTCCCGTGGCCAAGGTTGGTAGAACACCGTCAGGACGAAGCGTTCGGCGGGGAGCATGTCTGGTCGCCATTCAACGTCGATCCTGAACCGTCGGCCTTCATTCCACGCGGCGAACAACACCGAAGACACGGGCAGGTCTGGCGTGTCCATGCCCTCGTAGAGACTGTTAATGCCGATCATCCAGCCTGACGGTATGCGTAAACGGACGCGTTGAAGCATGCGCTGCGACTATCTCAGCGCCGCTCGACTACCAACTCGTAACGTCCGCCTTGACCGGCGCGGTAGGCGTTCGCGCGGAACGAATGAGGGCCTTGGCCCAAAGTCATCCGGATTTGAGCATCGTTGCCGCCCGCGCTGTCGTCGTCCGTCCCAAGAGCAACCGGATTAGTGCAGTCGGTACCAACCGTGATGCTCAAATACGCGTCGAACTCAGTTGATCTAAGGGTGATGACGACGCTCTCGCCCGCAGCGGCTAGCAGTGTGAAGCAATCGTAGCGGCTGCCGTCGGCGAGCGTTCGATCGGTCGCGTTGAGGACGCCTTGAACACGCTCGCCCGGCCCGATTGAGGTCTGGGCCGTGGCGGACGAAGCAATCAGACTGAACGCGAAGAGCGCGCCGACGACCCGTTTCATATGACCTTCCTGTGAGATGAAGACGCAGTGTTATCCCAGACAGTAGCCGACTTGAAAATGCCCGCTACGGGTCGGAAGCCGAAGGTAGCCTGAGGGTGGGCTAGCGGACGTTGACGCTCGTGCCATAAATGGCGAAGTTGCCGGAGGGGATTGCTTGTGCCGAAATCGGAAATGACTCCACGTCGTGCAGCGTGGATCGGTTGGGTGTGGGTCACCGGCTCGGTCCTTGCTGCCTATGTTGTAGCCTTGGGTCTCCTAATCTGGTTCCTCAACACCCAAACGGCGTTGGTCGACCAACTGGGACCGGGGACACTTCTACTGGTCGCCTGCGCGCTTGTTGGCCCGTGGCTCATCTGGTCGATCCAAGTGACACGTTGGCGTCTTTGGGCTTATCGACAGTCCGGGATTTGAACGCACTGAAGGCCGAAGCTGTAGCTTTGTCGGTAATCTGACCGAGGGCCACTTTTTCGAAAAGACGGAGATTCGGTCGCGCCGCCAAAAGCTTGAACTCGAACGATATGAGCAGGCCGCGTCGTCCCTCTAGGGTGCCCTGGGAACAAGGTCCGCAATGGGTCGGGAGCAGTCCGTTTCACTGCGGTGCAAACCGGACATTCCCAAGGTTAAGCTGGGTCCGACGTTAGCCGGTGCGGGTCGGGACGCTCGCGCCATCTCAAGCTTGTGCAGATGCAGGGGCGAAGTGATGTTCAGTCTGGATGCGCTCATGGCGGATCGTGTGCCGTCGCGATACGGGCGGCTTTACTTCAAAGCCAAGGGGGCGCTGACACGGGCCGCTCGCCGCTTGCGCTACCGGCCTGTGCCCCCGGGTGCATGGGGTGAGGGCTGGCGAATTCTCGTTTTCAGATACGAACGCCGAGGCGAGGCGCCTCAGCAATTGCACGTCCTCGCACCGGTGCGCGGAGATGGTTTCGACTGGGAGCGTCTGAAGCAGCTGGTGGGAGGGGAGGTTCGCCCCGTCGTCCAGCATGACGCGGAGGTTCTGACGGGGGAGATGCGGTGGGCGGGCCACCATATCGGCGTGACGACCGAGGCGTTCGGAACGCAGCGACTGCCTATGGACAAACTTGTCCCGGGGTCGTTCCGCGGCGGCGTTGACGTAGGCTTGGTTCTGCTGGATGTGCGTGAGGCGCATGTCCGGCTCGAGGTGTCGGGTCAATGACCGCTATGGGTCGAAAGCGGATATCAGCCTTCCGGCCGTTCAGCCGTCGGCGGGTCTACACCTGCGAAGCCTCGTCCAGATCCGTCTGGATCCACGTCGGCGAATGGTGGATGTCGATCGTCTGAAGGCGGCCCGGTCCGAGGTTTTCGAACCTGTGAGGGACGCCCGCGGGCCCGAAGACGACTTCTCCCTCGCCGGCGTCCAGCGTCGTGTCGCCGACAAAGAAGCGGGCGCGGCCCGCGATGACGATGAAGGTCTCGTCGTAGGGGTGGACGTGCAGCCGCGGGCCCGCGCCGATGGCATCCGTGCCGTAGGCCAGGACGGTGTTTTGCCCGCCCAGCGTCAGACCATCGATGGATCCGCGCCATGGACCGCTGCTCGCGGGGTCAAAGAGCATGGCCTTGCTCGCGGGACGTCCATCGGCCTTTACGGTCGTCGGGTCGAAGTCCCTGCGCGCCATCCCTTGTCTCTGCCTCAGTCTTCTTCCACCGGCTCGTCCGGGATCGCCGGCAGTTCAACCGCCGGGGCCAGCGTCTTGATCTCGCCGATCGAAAGCCTCCATCACGGATACGATGAAGGGATCGGCCTCGATCTCCGCCCGCTCCTCGCCCCGCTTGCGGCGGTCGATCTCGATCATGGTCTCGCCGCCGCCCTGGCCGTTGGCGGCGATCAGCCAGGTGCGGCCGGTCCAGTCCTTCAGGCGGGAGGCCAGTTTGCGGGCGAGGTCGAACGGCGCGCCCTCGAGGCTTTCATAGGTGATGGCGCCGGGCTTGAAGGCCACGGGGCGGACGTAGCGCTGAACGTCCATCTGCAGGCCGACCTCGCGCTTCTCGCCGATCAGGGCGACGACCTGTTCGAACGACTGCGGGTCCGGCAGGGACGGCGCGGCGACCGGGCGCGCGGCCAGCTGGGCCGAAGCGCCGCCGCCTCCGCCGCCACCGCCGGAGGGACCGCGCGGGGCGGCGCCGCCCGGCATGGGCTCGCCGTCGCGCAGGGCCTTGAGCGCCTCTTCCGGTCCGGGCAGGTCGGCGGCGTAGGCGAGGCGGACGATGGCCATCTCGACGGCGTCGGCGGGATTGGGCGCGCGGCGGACCTCGTCGAGGGCCCGCAGCAGCATCTGCCAGACACGCGCGAGGGTCCCGGCCGAAATGACCGCGCCGAGCGCCGTCAGCTTCTGCGCCTGATCATTGGGCAGGCGCGTCGCCTGCGGCCCCAGCATCTTGGCCACCGAGGCGGCGTGGCAATGCTCCAGCAGATCGTTGGTCACCTGCACCGGATCGGCGCCGTAGCCGTAGAGGGTGCGGAACAGCTCCAGCGCCTCGGGCGTGCGGCCGGCCATGATGGATTCGAACAGGGCGATGGTCTGGCTGCGGTCGGCCAGACCCAGCATCCGGCGCGGCGCCTGACGGCGAGNGACGTGCAGCTTGTCATAGCTGGAGACGATCTCGCCCCGGTCGTCGCAATGCTCCAGCAGATCGTTGGTCACCTGCACCGGATCGGCGCCGTAGCCGTAGAGGGTGCGGAACAGCTCCAGCGCCTCGGGCGTGCGGCCGGCCATGATGGATTCGAACAGGGCGATGGTCTGGCTGCGGTCGGCCAGACCCAGCATATCACGCACGACCTCGGTCTTGACCATCTCGCCGCGCTCGCCCTGGACGAGGGCCTGATCCAGCAATGACAGGCCGTCGCGGACCGAGCCCTCGGCCGCGCGGGCGATCAGGGCCAGGGCGTCCTGCTCGATCTTCATCCCCTCGCGGTCGGCGATGCGGGCGAGGTGTTCGACGAGGATCTCCGGCTCGACGCGGCGCAGGTCGAAGCGCTGGCAGCGGCTGAGGATGGTCACCGGCACCTTGCGGATCTCGGTGGTGGCGAAGATGAATTTGGCGTGNAGGTCGGCCTTGTCCGCGCCAGACCACCAGGCCAGAGACAGGTCGATCCGTTGGGGGTGCCGCGCCCTCAGGCGTTCGGAGATCGGGTCCACGGCGCTCAGGCCGCCCGACGCCGCCCGCCCATCAGCATCGACAGGATCTGGCCCAGCACCACCGGCAGGGCCTCACGGGCGACGACGCGGTCGACCATGCCCTTTTCCTGCAGATATTCGGCGCCCCTTCTCGAAGCCGATGGTGATGACGGTGGCGACGTCGGGCGCGTCCTCAGGGGACAGGGTGCGCTGGTGTACACGATGCGGGCGAGGTGTTCGACGAGGATCTCCGGCTCGACGCGGCGCAGGTCGAAGCGCTGGCAGCGGCTGAGGATGGTCACCGGCACCTTGCGGATCTCGGTGGTGGCGAAGATGAATTTGGCGTGGGGCGGCGGTTCTTCCAGCGTCTTCAGCAGGGCGTTGAAGGCCTGGTTCGACAGCATATGGACTTCGTCGAGGACGTAGACCTTGTAGCGCGCCTCGACCGGGGCGTAGCGGACGCTTTCGATGATGTCGCGAATGCCGTCGATGCCCGTGTGGGAGGCGGCGTCCATCTCCACCACGTCCATGTGCTGGCCGGCCATGATGGCGCCGTCGTGGCGGCCCTGATCGGTCAGGGCCAGCGAGGGGCGGTCGATAGTGTCGGTTTCGTTGTTGAGCGCCCGCGCCAGCAGGCGGGCGGTGGTCGTCTTGCCGACCCCGCGGACGCCGGTGAGCATGAAGGCGTGGGCGATGCGGCCGGTCGCGAAGGCGTTGGTCAGGGTTCGGACCATGGCCTCCTGGCCGATCAGGTCCTCAAAGGTGTGCGGCCGGTATTTGCGGGCGAGGACGGTGTAGGCCTCGCCGTCGTCGACATGGGCGGCCGGGCCGTCATCGGCCGGCGCAGCGGCCTTCGGCTCCGGCTCGACGGGAGCCGCGGCGGCTTCGGCCTCGCGCATGCCGGCGGGCTCCGGCGCGCCGAACATGTCCTCGGTATTGGGGTCGCGCTCCTCGCCTTCGGGCGCGTCCTCCTCCCAGGGAGGGCCATCGGGACTCAGGTCGGCGTCGCTCATCCTTCCGTCTTACAGCGAGAGGGCCGCGTCGCGCACCCCCTCGCCGCAAGGCTCCCCGCTTTCGCGAGGAAGACGATGTGGATCAGTCGGTCATGTCGCGGATCTGGCCGCCGTTGTCCTTGATGCGCTGGATGACCTGCCTGTGCAGCCAGATGTTCATCGAGGCGGTGTCGGAGGTGTCGCCGGTGTAGCCCAGCTCGCCGGCCAGTTCACGGCGCTCGGCCAGGGTCGAGTCCATGCCGGTCAGCTTCATCAGGTCGACGATGGAGGTGCGCCAGTTCAGCTTCTGGTCCCGCTGCTCGTTCATGAAGTCGAGGATGCCGTCGACATCGACCGGCGCGGCCGCGGCCGGGGCGAAGGTCGTCGTCGTGGTCGTCGGGGCGGCGGTCGGAGCCGGCGCGGCCGTCGGGGTCGCGGTTTCGCGCCGCTTGAAGATCTTGCCGAGGATGTTGCCGAGAATGCTCATGGTCCGCTCCTGAAGGGGGTGAGCCTCAACAGCGGATGGACAGGGCGGGAGTTCCGCCCGCGCTCAAGCAGCGAGCGACCGCGTCGCGAGCGTTAGCGCATCAAAAAAGGAAGTGGAGACCGCGACCCGAAGGGGAATTCGTTGTGGCTGCTGCCTTCCGGCCCTGACCAGGTTGGCGAAGCCTTCGCCCGCGATCTCCAAGGCCGATATGCCCTCCCCGTTCTCAACACCTTCTCCGGCAATCCGCTCGACCGGGCCGGCGACCTTCGCAGCGATCCGGAGTGGCTGGCCGAACAGGCCGCCAGCCCGGAAGCCGTCGCCATGGTCCTTTGGGAGGGCAAGCCGCTGGTCGAGGCGGGCGAACCCCGACTGGCATGGTTGGCCCTGACCCACGCCCGCGCCGTGGCGCCGGACCGGGAGCTGTTCCTCGGCCTGTGGAAGGGCGCGCCGTGTTTCGCGGTGGAGATCGAGGGCTCGATCGATCCGGCGGCGGGACCACTGGCGGGCCTCGGCGCCTTCCATGAGATGCGCGAAGCGGCCGCCATGCTGCCGGGGCCGGATGCGGCCATGGCCGGGACGGCCAAGTCGCTGTTCGACTGGCGGCGGCGGCATGGCTTCTGCGCGGCCTGCGGGGTCGAGAGCGAGAACGCGTGCGGCGGGTGGAAGCGCATCTGCCCCGCCTGCAAGACCGAGCATTTCCCGCGCGTCGATCCGGTGACCATCATGCTGCCGGTCTACAGGGGCGGCGCCGAGCCGATCTGCCTGCTGGGACGGCAGGCCGTCTGGCCCGAGGGGCGGATGTCGGCGCTGGCCGGGTTCCTTGAGCCGGGCGAGACGATCGAGGCCGCCTGCGCGCGGGAGATCGAGGAGGAGGCCGGGCTTACGGTGACAGCCGTACGCTATCACTCCAGCCAGCCCTGGCCCTTTCCGTCGCAGCTGATGATCGGCCTGATCGCCGAGGTCGACAGCATGGACGCCCGGCCCGACCAGACCGAGCTGGAGGCGGTGGCCTGGCTGACGCGCGCGGAGGCGGCGGCCGTGTTGGCGGGAACCCATCCCTCGATCAAGGCGCCGGCCCGGATCGCCATCGCCCGGACGCTGATCCAGGCGTGGGTCGACGGGTTCGAGGCCTAGCGGGCGGCGATGGCCCGGGCGGCCGCGAGGTCGTCGGGGTTGTCGACCGACAGCGGCGCGTCATCGATGACGGCGGCCCAGATCTGCAGACCCATCTCGAGGGCGCGGAGCTGTTCCAGCTTCTCGCGGCGCTCCAGCGGCGACGGCGGCGCGGCGCAGAATCGCTCCAGCGCCGCACGGCGGTAGCCGTACAGGCCGATGTGCCGCCAGACAGGCGCGTCCCCGAACAGGGTCGAGCGGGTGAAATAGAGGGCGCGGCCCTGACGCTCGCCTTCGGACAGGGCCACCACCGCCTTGACCACGTCGGGATTGGTCCGGTCCGAGGCGTCGGCCTCGGGCGCGATCAGGGTGGCGATGTCGCAGGCCGGCTCGCCGTGAAGAAGGGCGGCGCAGGCCGTGGCCAGTCCGGGGTCTGCGAAGGGCATGTCGCCCTGCAGGTTGATGACGGCGTCATGCAATCCGCCCGGATCGATGGCGTCCAGCGCGGCCCGGATGCGGTCCGAACCCGAGGGCAGGTCGGGATCGGTCAGGACGGCGACGCCGCCGTCGGCCTCGATCGCTGAGACGATCTCCGCATCGCCCGCGGCGACGGCGACGGGCAGGCCCGACAGGGCGGCCTGACGGTAGGCCCGCACGATCATCGGCACGCCGCCGATGTCGGCCAGCGGCTTGTTCGGCAGCCGGGTCGCGGCCATGCGGGCGGGGATCAGGATCAGCGGGTTCACGTCAAGTCCTTGGGCAAGTCCTGGAGGCGGATGGGGACTGCGACAGCCAGACGACCTTCCGCCGGTTGCGAAGGCCGCGCTAGCGTGTAAGAGACGCCCACGCAAGAATTCGCCCCGCCGGTCATACGGTCGGGCCTCAGATACGGGATGAGACGACGCGCATGAGCGGCGATCTGAAGTGGAACAAGATTATGGGCGCCGCTCTGGCGACCGCCTTTGTGATCCTGGTGGTGAAGGAGGGCACGGCCCTCGTTTATCACGCCGAGACTCCTGAAAAGATGGGCTATTTTGTCGACGCGCCGGAAGAGGCCGCCGGCGGACCCGCCGAAGCCGTCCTGCCGCCCGACTGGGGCACGGTCCTGCCCGCCGCCGATCTCGCCGCCGGCGAGGCCGCCTTCGCGCGCTGCCAGGCCTGCCACACCGCCGTTTCGGGTGGCCCTGACGGCATCGGGCCGAACCTGTTCGGCGTGGTCGGCGGACCGGTCATGCACCGCGCCGGCTTCGCCTATTCCGACGCCATGGCCGCCCACAAGGCCGAGGCGCCGACCTGGACCCTGGACGAGCTGGACCAGTTCATCACCGCGCCGGGCCGCCACGTGCCCGGCACCAAGATGTCCTTCGCCGGCATTCGCGACACCAACACCCGCGTCAATCTGATCGCCTGGCTGCGCAGCCAGGGCTCGGGCGGCATGGCCATCCCCGCGCCCGATCCGGCGCGTCAGCCCGGCGCCGCTCCCGCTGCTCCGGTTGAAGGCGCGGCTCCCGTCGCCGGCGCCGAAGCGGCCGGCGCCGCCAACGGCGGCCAAACCGGCGGGGCTCCGACCACCGGCGCTGCGGGCCAGCCGACCACGGCGGCGACGCCCGCCGCACCGCCGGCCTCGACCAGCCCGGCCCCGCCGAACGCCTAAGGGCGTACGCAATCTCGTGATGAAAGGGCGGCCTGCGGGCCGCCTTTTCTTTGCGTTCACGATGGCGGCGCGACCGGGGCTCCGATCCCTTGCGAGCGGGGAGCGGCCTGATCCTCCGCCACGTCCGGCGAGCCCCCGGCTCTGGACAACGGCGGGCGCTCCGGCCTAGTTAGGCGCGGGCTCACTAACCTCTCCAGGGATGGGTAATGCCCCGTCATCCCAAGGATAAAGCTTTCCAAATGCGATATTTCCTCCTGTTGCTTGCAGCCGCAACTCTTGCCGGATGTGGGACGCGCGGCCCGGCGGCGTTTAACGCGGAGGGCACCATCGATCCCGAGCAGTTCGTGACCAGCTCGTCCGGCCCCGAGGCGACGGGCTATCGCATCGGCCCTTCCGACAAGCTCGCCGTGACCGTGTTCCAGGTTGAAGACCTGTCCTTCGAGGAGATTTTCGTTGACGCTTCCGGGAAGTTGCAGCTGCCTTTGCTAGGCTCTGTGCAAGCCGCTGGCCTGACGCCTGCCGAATTGTCGACCGATCTCGAGAGAAGGCTGGGCGAACGATACCTGCGCAATCCGCAGGTGTCGGTCTCGGTTTCTGAAGCCGCGAGCCAAAAAGTCACCGTCGACGGAGCGGTTACTAAACCGGGGGTATACGTCATGCGCGGGCGCACGACCTTATTGCAAGCCGTCGCCATGGCGGAAGGCGGGACGCAAATCGCCGACCTGAAAAAGGTTGCGGTGTTCCGGACGGTTGAGGGCCGGCGCATGATCGCTGTTTTCGATCTCGCAGCGATCCGTCGCGGTCAATCTCCCGATCCTGAGGTCCTCGGCGACGATGTTGTCGTTGTCGACACCTCCCGCCTGAACGCCCGATACCGCGACCTTATTGCAGTGCTGCCCGCGTTGGCGGCCTTCGCCTATCTGTAATGCGCGGGGTTCGCTGTAGAAGTTGGCCGGGTTCAACGTGAACGGAAAGGGCGGTCTTCGAGCCGCCCTTTTCTTTTGCGGTCAGAGGCGGCGGATGAGGGGTTCAGCGCCGTTGGGGCCCCTATGCCGGGCGTCGGCCTCGGCGAAGGCCTCGATCACCACGGCGCCGTGATGGCCGGTGGCGTGCAGGACGCGGTCCGGACCGAGGATGAAGCCGGCATGGCCGTTCCACGGACCTTCGCCCGGCGACAACCAGACAACAAGGTCGCCGTGTCGCGCCTCCGAGACCGGAACGCCGGCGCCCAGTTCAGCCTGCTGGTCAGCGTAGCGCGGTGCGGCGCGGCCGCAGGCGTACAGCGCCTGCTGCACCAAACCGCAGCAGTCCGTGCCACGCGAGGTGCGTTCGCCCGGACGGTGCGGCACGCCCAGAAAACGCTGCGCAACCTCGACGACGTCATCGGCGAAGGACCCGATCGCGCCAGCGCCCTTTTCAGGCCCGGAGACCAGCGCGTTCAGCGGCAGGTCCCCGTCGACGGCTTCGATGCGGTGGGTCGCAAGAGGGGCGCCCCCGGTGAGGCAGGCCGCATCGACCCAGCCGACCACGCCGTCGCGGCGGGCGCGACCCCACAGGCGGTCATCAAGGCTGTCGAGGACGTCGAAGGCCTCGCCGAAGATGAGTTGGTCGATCGGATGGTCGCCGGGCGCGGCGTCGGCATGGATGTCCGCGACAGGGACCGCGCAATGCATGGGCCAGACCGCCCGGAAGGCCGCGGCGCGAACAACGCCTTCCAGCGCCTGCTCGGCCAGATCGGGCCGGGCGAGCGTGGTGCGGGGGTCCAGAATGGCGGCGGCTTCAGTCAAGCGTGGGCTCGTCCGGTTGAGCCATTGTCGTAGCGCAAGAAGCCGAAAGGGCCGTTAACGAACGGAGGCTTTCTTGTGTCCAAACCGGCGGGACAACATCTCGAAACAGGCGCGTAAAGCCTGGGCTTCGCCGCCCTCGGGCCAGCCGGGACGGGCGCGGGGATTCCACGCGAAGATGTCCATATGCGCCCAGGCGCCGGTGGTCGGCGCGAACTTCTGAAGGAACAGGGCGGCGGTCACCGAACCGGCCTGGGCCCAGGCGGCGGAGTCGTTGCGCAGGTCGGCGATCTCGGTTTCCAGCGCCGCGCGATAGCCGGGCCACAGCGGCATCCGCCACAGGGGATCGCCGACCGCGCGGGCGGCTTCCAGCAGGTCGGCGGCGAGGTCTTCGTCGTCGGTATAGAGCGGCGGCAACTCGGGCCCGAGGGCGATGCGGGCCGCGCCGGTCAGGGTGGCGAAGTCCAGCGTCAGGTCGGGAGAATGCTCGCCCGCCCGGGTCAGGATGTCGGCCAGGATCAGCCGACCCTCGGCGTCGGTGTTGCCGATCTCGATGGTCAGGCCCTTGCGGCTGGACAGGATGTCGCCGGGGCGGAAGGCGTCGGCGGAAATGGCGTTCTCGACGGCGGCGACCAGCACGACCAGCCGCACGGGCAGGTCCGCCTGCATGACCAGCCGGCCGAGCGCGAGGGCGTGGGCCGAGCCGCCCATGTCCTTCTTCATATTGCGCATGCCGGCGGCGGCCTTGATGTCCAGCCCGCCGGAATCGAACACCACGCCCTTCCCGACCAGGGCGACCAGCGGCAGGTTGGCGCGGTCCAGGTTCCAGGCGATTTCTATGACGCGGGGCGCACGATGCGGAGCGGCGGCGCGGCCGACGGCGTGAACGGCCGGATAGTTCTCGTCCAGCAGGGCGTCGCCAGCAATGACGGTAATCGTGGCGCCGGCCTCCTGCGCGATCTCCCGGGCGATGGTCTCGATCTGCAGCGGCCCCATGTCGGCGGCGGGCGTGTCGACCATCTCGCGGGCGAGGGCGCAGGCCGAGGCGATGCGCGTCGTAGCCGCCAGATCAAGACCTTCGGGCGCGACCAGCCGCACACGGTCGCGCTCGGGGCGGGCCTTGTAGCGGTCGAAGACATAGGCCCCCAGCAGGAAGGCGAGAGCCGCCTCGTGCGCGTCCCCGGGTTCCGCCTCGAGGCGATAGAGCCCCGGCGGCAGCTTCGCCGGCAGGGCGCGGGCGGACATGGGATCGAAGGTCTCCCCCGCCCCGACCAGAACCGCGGCGATCCCGCCCTCGCCGTCGGGCGCGACCAGCATCTGGCCGGGCTTGCCCTTGAAGCCGTTGGTTTCCGCCCAGCCTTGCAGGTCTTCGTCCATCCGCCCCCCGGGACCCACGAACCGCACCGGAATCGCGCCCTCGGCGTCGGCGGTCAGCAGGTCGGGATGCAGGGCGGACATGGACGGCGGCCTTTCCGGCCGGCAGGGGCCGATCTTAACCAAGGATTGACGCGAAGCGCCGAGTCTGGCCCCGAAACTTCCGGAGCGCCTCCATGTCGCGCACGACAGCCTCTCTCGCAATCCTCGTCCTGTTTTCGGGCGCCGCCGGTGCGGCGCACGCCCAGGCCGGAACCCAGCCTCCTGCCCGCCCGCAGGCCGCCGCTCCCGTTGCGCCGCGACAGCCGGCCAGCGCGGAGGTGCGCGCCGCCTATGAACGTTCCGACGCGCTGAGCCGGTCGGTGTTCTGGACCGATCAGGCTGACATCGACCCGCGTGATCCGGTCGCCGGTGTGAAGGCCGCCGCCGCGCTGCGCGATCTGGGCCGCTACGATCAGGCCGCCGAGATCGCCCAGGGCGTGCTGGTCATCCAGCCGAACAACGCCGACGCCATGCTGGAAGTCGGCCGCGCCCATATCGCGCGAGGTCAGGCCTTCTATGGCGTCGCCGCCCTTGAACAGGCCCGCAACGCCCGCCCGAACGACTGGCAGGCCTGGTCGCTGCTGGGGACGGCCTATGAGCAGGTTCGCCGGCCCGCTGACGCCCGCGCCGCCTGGGCGCAGGCCCTGGCCCTGTCGCCTGACAATCCTTCCGTCCTGACCAATATGGCGATCTCGGCCATGACCCAGGGCGACTCCGTCACGGCCGAGCCGCTGCTGCGCCGCGCCGCCGCCCAGCCGGGCGCAACGCTGAAGGTAAGGCTGAACCTGGCCATGGTGCTGGGCCTGAGCGGCAAGATCGACGAGGCCGAACAGATCCTGCGCCGGGACCTGCCGCCCGAGGCCGCCGACGCCAACCTGCAGTGGCTGCGGGACCGGGCCAAGGACGGGTCCGTCGATCAGGCGCGCACCTGGCGCTCGCTCCAAGGCAACTGATCCCCTATATTCCGGCTCATGATCGACGAGCTCTACAGCGCGCGCATCCTCAGGCTGGCGGCCAATCTGCCGCACAGCGGACGCCTGCCTGCGCCGGAAGGCACGGGCGAGCGGGTGGCGAAGCTGTGCGGCTCGAAGGCGGTCGTGGACGTGACGCTGGACGACGCCGGGCGGGTTCTGGCGTTCGCACAGGATGTGAAGGCCTGCGCGCTGGGACAGGCCGCCGCCGGGGTGCTGGGCGAAAGCGTGATCGGCGCCTCGCTGGATGAACTGATCGACGCTCGCGACGCCATGTCAGTCATGCTGAAGTCCGGGGGCGAGGGCCCGACCGGCCGTTTCGAAGGCCTGCGGGCCCTGAAACAGGTGGCCGACTATCCCGCCCGCCACGCCTCCACCATGGTCGCGATCGAGGCGACGCTGGATGCGATGCGGCAGGCGATCGCCCGAAAGGGCCCGGACACGCGAACTAGCCTCGCCGGCGCGGCCTAGAGCCCGTTGCCCCCGCAGCCTTTGCGAGGGATAAGCGCGGCGACATGGCTTCCGGCGGAACTCTCTATGAACGCGGCGTGCGGCTGGCCCATCGCGGCTACAAGCTGACGCTGTCGCCCCTGATCGGGCAGTCGTGCCGGTTCCGGCCGACCTGCTCGGACTATGGGCGGGACGCGCTGATCCAGCACGGACCGCTCAAGGGGGGATGGCTCACGGTCAGACGCCTCTGCAAATGCCACCCTCTCAGCGAAGGCTGGAAATACGATCCGGTCCCGCCCGCAAAGACGAAACGATGATCGATCTCAAATTCCCCGATGGCGCCTCGCGCCAGTATCCCGACGACGCCACGGGCCGTGACGTCGCCGCCTCCATCTCGCCGTCGCTGGCCAAGCGCGCGGCGCTTGTCGCCCTGAACGGCGAACAGCGCGATCTGGACCGCCCGCTGGGCGGCTCCGGCGACTTCAAGCTGATCATGCGCGACGATCCCGAGGCCCTCGAGACCATCCGCCACGACGCCGCCCACGTGCTGGCCCAGGCCGTGCAGGAGCTGTTCCCGGGAACGCAGGTGACCATCGGCCCCGCGATCGAGGACGGATTCTACTACGACTTCTTCCGCGAGGAGCCGTTCTCGACGGACGACTTCGCCGCCATCGAGAAGAAGATGGCCGAGATCGTCGACCGTGACGAGAAGCTGGTCCGGCAGGTCTGGGACCGCGACGAGGCGATCAAGCTGTTCGAGAGCAAGGGCGAGAGCTTCAAGGCCGAGCTGATCCGCGATCTTCCGGGCACGGAGACGATCACGACCTATGCCACCGGCGGCTGGGTCGACCTGTGCCGCGGGCCGCATTTCCCGTCGACCAAGTTTGTCGGCAAGGCCTTCAAGCTGACCAAGCTGGCGGGCGCCTACTGGCGCGGCGATCACCGCAATCCGCAACTGCAGCGCATCTACGCCACGGCCTGGGCCTCGAAGGAGGATCTGGACGCCTATCTGCTGCGCGTCGAGGAGGCCGAGAAGCGGGACCACCGCCGCATCGGCAAGGCCATGGGCCTGTTCCACATGCAGGAGGAAGGCCGGGGCATGGTCTTCTGGCATCCCAAGGGCTGGGAGCTGTGGCGCGTGCTGGAGGCATACATGCGTCGCCGGCTGGACGCCGCGGGCTATGTCGAGGTCAAGACGCCGCAGCGAGACCCTCAGCCTCAAGCCGATGAACTGCCCGGGCCACGTCCAGATCTTCGATCAGGGCCAGCGGTCGTACCGCGAGCTGCCGCTGCGCATGGCCGAGTTCGGGGCCTGCCACCGCTATGAGCCGTCGGGCGCCCTGCACGGCCTGATGCGGGTGCGCGGCTTCACCCAGGACGACGCCCACATCTTCTGCCGCGAGGACCAGATCGTCGACGAGACGGAGCGGTTCATCCGNCTGCACGGCCTGATGCGGGTGCGCGGCTTCACCCAGGACGACGCCCACATCTTCTGCCGCGAGGACCAGATCGTCGACGAGACGGAGCGGTTCATCCGTCTGACGCGGATGATCCACGCCGACCTCGGCATGGAGACGCACGAGATCGCCCTGGCGACGCGGCCCGAGGTTCGGGCGGGCACGGACGAGTTCTGGGACAAGGCCGAGGCAATGCTGCTGGACGCGTCCAAGAAGGCAGGCATCGAGCCGGTCATCGCCGAGGGCGACGGCGCCTTCTACGCGCCCAAGCTGGACTTCATCGTCAAGGACGCCATCGGCCGGACCTGGACCTGCGGCACGCTGCANGGCATCGAGCCGGTCATCGCCGAGGGCGACGGCGCCTTCTACGCGCCCAAGCTGGACTTCATCGTCAAGGACGCCATCGGCCGGACCTGGACCTGCGGCACGCTGCAACTGGACTATGTCCTGCCGGAACGTCTGAACGCGGAATATATCGGCGAGGACGGCCAGAAGCACCGGCCGGTCATGCTGCACCGGGCCATCCTCGGNGCCAGGACGACGGTGCTCTCCTGCGGACCTGGACCTGCGGCACGCTGCAACTGGACTATGTCCTGCCGGAACGTCTGAACGCGGAATATATCGGCGAGGACGGCCAGAAGCACCGGCCGGTCATGCTGCACCGGGCCATCCTCGGATCGTTTGAACGGTTCATCGGCATCATGATCGAGAACTACGCCGGGGCCTTCCCCCTGTGGCTGGCGCCGACGCAGGCGGTGGTCGCGACCATCGTCTCCGAAGCGGACGACTACGCCCGCGAGGTCCAGGCCCGGTTCAAGGCCGCCGGCCTGCGGACCGAGCTCGACCTGCGCAACGAGAAGGTCGGCTACAAGGTGCGCGAACACTCGGTCGGCAAGGTTCCGGTCATCGCCGTGGTCGGCAAGAACGAGGCCGAACAGGGCACGGTCGCTATCCGCCGGCTCGCCGTTGGGACCGCGGAAGACGATGCCGGCGCGGATCTGGCCGCCCGACATGTACAGGGTCCCGTCGCGCACCACGAAACCGTAGCCCTTGGTGCGATTGANGTCAATCATTTCAAGGGGGCCTGCGGACCGAGCTCGACCTGCGCAACGAGAAGGTCGGCTACAAGGTGCGCGAACACTCGGTCGGCAAGGTTCCGGTCATCGCCGTGGTCGGCAAGAACGAGGCCGAACAGGGCACGGTCGCTATCCGCCGGCTTGGCTCACAGGCGCAGGAGGTCGTGTCGCTGGACGAGGCGATCCGCATCCTGACGGAAGAGGCCACGCCGCCGGATCTGCGGCCCGCCTGATCCGGACGGGGAAACAAAAAGCCCGCCATCGCGATCGCGGTGGCGGGCTTTTCACTGGGCGGTGTCGAGCCGTTAGAGCAGGCGCTTGCGCATGGCCTGCGACAGCATGTCGATCAGGGTCACGGCGACCACGACCACGACCACGATGGCCGAGACGTCGCGGAAGTCGAAGGCGTTCATGCTGTCGAACAGCACCTGACCGATGCCGCCGGCGCCGATCAGACCCAGCACCGTGGCCGAGCGGCTGTTCGACTCGAAGCGGTACAGGGCGAAGGACGTCCACAGCGGCGCCACCTGCGGGATCACGCCCCAGACGATCTCGTGCAGCTTGGAGGCGCCGGTGGCGCGCACGCCCTCGACGGGGCCCTTGTCGATGGACTCGACGGCTTCCGAGAACAGCTTGGCCAGCACGCCGGCGGTGTTCAGGGCGATGGCGAGCACGCCCGCCAGAGGGCCCAGGCCGACGGCGACGACGAACAGCAGGCCGATGACCAGATCGGGGATCGAACGCAGCAGGTTCATCAGCCAGCGGACGGGCGTCACGATCCAGACCGGGGCGATGTTGCGCGCGGCGGCCAGACCCATGGGAACGGCGGCGAAGACGGCGATGAAGGTGCCCCACAGGGCGATCTGCACCGTCTCCCACATCTTGGCGACGAACAGCTTCCAGTTGGCGAAGTCGGGCCGCAGCAGTTCGCGGGCGAAATTCTGGGTGTTCTCGTTGTTGCTGAACAGATTGGTGATGTTCGCCAGTTCGACCGGGCCGAAGCTGTAGATCAGCAGGGCGGCCACGCCGCCCCAGATCAGGATGTCGAGCGCCCACGCGCCCATCGATTTCGAGGGCGGGTTGGGAATGGCCGTCGCGGGCGTCTGGGCGGCGGCGTCGGTCAAGGCTGGACCTCACGCAGGCTGCGCAGGCGCTGAAGTTCACGCTCGGCCGCGGCGACGCCGGCGGCGTCGCCCTTGTCCCGGGCCTCGCCCAGCTTCTGGTCGGCGACCATTTCGCGGATCGGGTTCAGATAGCCGTCGTCGGCCGCGTTGAAGCGCGAATATTCCAGACCGGCCAGCACCTGACGCTGACGCTCGGCCTCGACGCCTTCGCCCTGGCCGTAGGTCAGGAAGAAGCTGCGGATCTTTTCCTTCAGCGCGGGATCGAGGTCCTCACGCACGAGGATGCCGCTTTCCGGAATCGGGGGCGATTGCCAGATTTCCTGAATCTGGGCGGCGACCTGGGGGTTCTGCTTGCGCAGGAAGACGGTGTTGACGGTGTTCGACGTCGCCACGTCCAGCACGCCGGAGGCGACCGAGAAGGCGTTCGACTGGTGGTTGGCCGAGCGGACGGTCTTGAAGCACTGGGCCGGGACGACGTTGCGCGGATTGAACAGGAAGGCCATCGGGGCCAGCGTGCCCGACGTCGACTGGGCGTCGCCGATGCCGAAGTCGTACCGCTTGCCGCAGGCCATGACCTGCTCCAGCGTGATGCCCGAACCGGCGCGCACGATCAGGGTGGAGCGATAGCTGTCCAGCCCTTCCTTGTTGACGGTGCGGGCGATGACTTCGGCGTCGGCGCGGTCAATGGCCTCGACGGCGGGCTTGGCCGAGAACCAGGCGACCTGGGTCTGGTTGCCGCGCATGGCCTCGACCAGGACGGTGTAGTTCGAGCCGAAATAGGGCTTTACCTCGACGCCGATGGCCTTGGACATGTCTTCCAGCAGCGGCTGCCACAGCGGGCCGGCCGAGGCCTGGCCCTCGGCGGACAGGATGGAGAAGGTGATCTCGGTCGGGGCGGCCGCGGACTTGGTCTCGCCGCCTCCACAGGAAGCGAGGCCGAGCATGGCGGCGGCGGCGGCGATGAGGCCCAGCCGGCGGGTGACGGGTGCGAAGGTCATGCCTTGGTTTCCCAGAACGCGTCCTCGAACTCGGGACCGTAGATGTCGATAAGCTGTTTGGTGTCGAGGCCGGTCGCCGGGCCGTCATAGACGATCTGGCCGGCCTTCAGGGCGATGACCCGGTCGCAGTAGCGGATGGCGTAGTCGACCTGGTGCAGGGTGACGATGACGCCGAGGCCGTCGCGCTTGTTCAGCTCGACCAGCAACTCCATCACCTTGCGGGCGGACACGGGATCCAGCGAGGCGACGGGTTCGTCGGCGAGGATGGCCTTGGCGCCCTGGACGAGCGCGCGGGCGATGGCGCCGCGCTGCTGCTGCCCGCCGGACAGGGTGTTGGCGCGTTGGGCCGCATAGTCGGACACGCCGACGCGGTGCAGGGCCGCCATGGCGCGCTGCTTGTCCGCACTCGGCCAGGCGCCGAGGAAGCCCTGCCAGCCGGGCAGGCGACCGAGCGCGCCCAGCATGACGTTGGAAAACAGCGACAGACGTCCGACCAGATTGAACTGCTGGAAGATCATGCCCAGCTTCTGGCGCGCGGCGCGGGTCGCGCCCGTTGTGCGGCCGTTCTTCTGGACGGTCTCGCCGAAGACCGTGATCGTCCCCTTGCCGGAGTCGATGGTCTGCAGCCCGGTGATCGAGCGCAAAAGGGTCGACTTGCCGGACCCGGACGGGCCGATCAGGGCGACCATTTCTCCGGCCCCGACCTCGACGGACACGCCGTTCAGGGCCTTTCGGGCGCCGAAAGTCTTGGACACGTCCTTCACGGATAATGGCACGTCCGCGAGGATTTCGTCCAGCATAACGGCAGTCGGATCATACGAACGCCTGCGCGGCCTGAAGCTCTGCCGGGAGAGCCCGGTCGCGGCTTCCCTGCGCAAGGCAGCCGACGCCGTCGTTGATATGCTGGCGGCGTGCAGCCTGACACTGCGAAGCTTGCAGAGCGTCGCGCGTGCTCCGTGCGCTGATGATTCCCCGGCAAACCCATGGCCCGCCTAGAAAAAACCGCTTTACATGACAGGTCCATGACCCTACATCCCCGGCTTCCGGCGGACCCCGTGGTCTAACGTTGCGCTGCTAACGCCGGTCTGGGTTTAACAATTACAGGGGTTTACGTGAATTGCGCACGTATCCATTTCCCCTGGACCTGGTCCGCGAGCGGTCCCCTGAACGTCCCGTCGCACTCCGCGCTGGGTCATCGAGACCCTGGTCGAGGCCGGCGTCACCGCCTTTGACGTCGCATCGCTCGCCGAGATCGAACTGGTGCGTTCGGTCAGCGCCAATGCGCGTCTGGCCTTCATGCATCCGGTCAAGAGCCGCGGCGCGATCACCCGCGCCTATTTCGACCATGGCGTCCGCACCTTCTCGCTGGACAGCCATGACGAGCTGGCCAAGATCCTCGACGCCACCGGCAATGCGACCGACCTGAACCTGCTGGTCCGCATGACGGTCTCGGCCGACGGAGCCGCCTATTCCCTGTCGGGCAAGTTCGGCGTCTCGCCGGATCAGGCCCCGTCGCTGCTGATGGCCACGCGCCAGGCGGTGGTCGACGGCCTGATGGGCGTCTGCTTCCACGTCGGTTCGCAGTGCATGCGCCCGTCCGCCTATGAGGCCGCCATGGCCCAGGTCGGCCGCGCCATCAGCCGCGCCGGCGTGATCGTCGACATCGTCGATGTCGGCGGCGGCTTCCCCTCGGTCTATCCGGGCATGGTCCCGCCGGACATGAGCGAATACGCCGACGCCATTCATCGCGGTTTCGCCGAGATGCCGGTCACCCACACCACCGAACTGTGGTGCGAGCCCGGCCGCGCGCTGGTCGCCGAGTCCTCGTCGGTCCTGTGCCGCGTCGATCTGCGCAAGGGCGACGCCCTGTATCTGAACGACGGGTCCTACGGCTCGCTGTTCGACGCCACCCACTCGCGCTGGCCCTTCCCGACCAAACTGGTCCGGGACGGCGATGCGTCGAGCGATCTGAAGCCGTTCCGCTTCTACGGCCCGACCTGCGATTCCATCGACCACATGCCGGGACCGTTCTGGCTGCCGGCCGATGTGCAGGAAGGCGACTTCATCGAGATCGGCATGCTGGGCGCCTATGGCGTGGCCATGTCGACCGGCTTCAACGGCTATGGCGAACACGACATCGCCGCGGTCGGCGACGCCCCGATGGCGTCCCTGTACGGCCTGGCTCCGCGCTCCATCCCGACCGTGCGCACCACGGCGGAAGAGACCGCTCGCAAGGTCGTTCGCCTTTCGCGCCCCAAGGGCAAGGCCGGCCAGCGGAAGAAGCAACGGCGCTAAACCGTCGCTGATGCGTTGTATTCAGCAGCGGCCCGTCGCTCCGTCCGGGCCGCTGTTTCCTTTGACGACGGGCGCTCAAATCAAAGGGAAACCCTTGCAATGAACGCTCCTGTTCAGTCGAACCAGAAAGCCCTGCTGCTCCAGAACACCGTCGAGCACGTCGACATCACGTCCTTCGACGCCCGTCCGATCATCGACAGCATGCGCAAGATGTCGTTCTCGAGCCGCGACACGGCCCGGGCCGCCGACATCTTCAACATGGCGCTGGAAGACAAGGCCTGCTCGCCCTGGCTGATCCTGGCCGGCTCGACCTCGGCCGGCGGCTGCATGCACGTGTACCGGGACATGGTGAAGTTCGGCATGATCGACGCCGTGGTCGCCACCGGCGCCTCGATCGTCGACATAAACACTACCAGGCCGCCGGCGAGGTGGACGACAACGTCCTGCGCGACAACTACATCGACCGGATCTACGACACCTACATCGACGAGGAAGAGCTCCAGGCGTGTGACCACACCATTCTGGAGATCTGCAACCGGCTTGAGCCGCGCGGCTATTCCTCGCGCGAGTTCATCTGGGAGATGGGCAAGTGGCTGTCCGAGGGCAACGCGAAGAAGCCCGGCTCGCTGATCCAGACCGCCTATGAAGAGGGCGTGCCGATCTTCTGCCCGGCCTTCGTCGACAGCTCGGCCGGCTTCGGGATGATCGACGCGGTGGCGGACTTCCGCGAACTGACCGACGTCAAGATCGCGGCGGGCGTCACCGGCCTGTTCATGGTCGGCGGCGGCGTGCCCAAGAACTTTGCCCAGGATACCGTCGTCTGCGCCGAGATCCTCGGCGTTGAGGCCGAGATGCACAAATACGCCGTGCAGATCACGGTCGCCGACGTGCGCGACGGCGCCTGCTCGTCCTCGACGCTCAAGGAAGCCGCATCCTGGGGCAAGGTCCAGACCACCCATGAGCAGATGGTCTTCGCCGAAGCCACCACGGTCGTGCCGCTGATCGGCTCGGACGCCTATCACCGCGGGACCTGGAAGAACCGCGACAAGCGCCGCTGGAACAAGCTGTTCGGCAAATAAGCTGAAGCAGCGAGGCTCCGCGAGCCGTGCGGTAGCGCAAAAAAGAGAGGAGCCGGGATTTCGATCCCGGCTCTTTTCGTCTGCGGAACCGCCGCGCGCGCGGTTCGCTTTGTCTGGCGAAGGAGCTTCGCCATGACCGACCAGAACCAGACCGAGGACGCCCGCGAGGCCGAGGACATGGGCGAGAAGCCCGATCTGGGCCGCAAGCCCGACGCCATGACCGATGCCCTGTCAGGGTCTGGCATGGGGTCGGACACCCGGGCGGGCTCCTTGCAGGGCGGCGCGGCCACCGGCTCGGACGTCGATCCGGATCAGGACGCCATCAACGAAAGTCTGGCCACCGAAGGCATGGCCTCGGCTGACCCGCAGTCGCCCTCGAACGCCGACCCGAACCCGATCAACAACACCGGCGCGGACAAGACTGGGCCGGCCGCGGACCCCGCGGAAGGCAAGCCGGATCAGGCCGACGCGGCCACGGGCTGACGCCCGCGTCATTCCGCGCCTTTCCGAAGGCGTGAACCCGCCTTGCCGCCGCCGCAGCCTTGCGCCACGGTGGATGTAATCAATCAGTCTTATCAGGGACGATACGGGATGAAGCGCATGTTCGCGGCCGCCGGTCTGACGGCGGCTCTGGCTATGGCCGGTTGCGGCCAGGGCCCTGCGCCCGAGTCCGCCGCCGCCGATGACGCCGCGGTCGATACGGCGGCACGCGCTGCGCCCGCCGCCGGGCCCGCCTTCCCCGAACCGCCGGCCGTCGCGCCGAAGCCCGCTGCGGCGGGCGCGCCATCGTTCGCCGTCATCTATCCGGGCGGAACCCCGACCGGCCCGGCGACGACCGCCCAGGGGCCCAGCGGTCCCGGCGGTATCGTCAGCTTCACGACGCCGTCCTCGCCCGACGCGATCATCGCCTACTATCGCAAGGCCGCGGAAGCCGCGGGTCTGGCCTCGGTCATGGCGATGAACCAGGGCGACGCCCGCGCCTACGGCGCCGCCGCCGAGGACGGCAGCGGCAAGCTGCTGCGCGTCGTCGCCACCCCGACAGACAGTGGCGAGACCAACGTCCAGCTCGACTGGACCGCCGGCGGGTGAGCCGCGGCGCGGCGGTCGCGGCCTGCGTCCTTCTGGGCGCCTGCGCCTCGGGCGGCCGTCCCGCGCCTGCGGAGACATTGCAGGGCTATCTCGACGCGAGCGCGATCCGGTCCCTCGCCGATGCGGCTCCGGCGCCCGCGCCGTGGTCGCATTCCGATGTCCCGCCCACTGAACCCGGCACAGACCGCTGGTGGATGGCCACGGCCCACGCCCAGCTGGCGGCGCCGGACGGAGCCCAGCATTTCGACTGCGCGCTGGGGGCCCGGTTTGCGCAGCAGCCTCGTCCGGCCCTGTCGCGTCTGATGAACCGCCTGCTGAGCGACGCCGACAGCCTGACGCGCCTGCTGGCCGAGCGTTCGCCCCGCCCGCGCCCGATCAAGGCCATCGCAGGACTGGAGCCCTGTCAGAGGGTCAATGACGCCATGCGCGAAGGTCCGTCATGGCCGGCGGGCGGCGCCGTCGCGGGCGCGGCCTGGGGGGAGATGTTCGCGGCCCTCGCGCCCGACCGCGCCGCCGAAGCCCGCCGGATGGGCCGCGAGATCGGGCTGAGCCGCGCGATCTGCCGCATGAACTGGCCGGCGGACGTCGCGGACGGCGCCGTGCTGGGTCAGCGCCTGATCGCCGCCGAGACCTCGCCTGCCTTCGCCGCCGATCTGGAAGCCGCGCGAGCCGAGGTCGCAGCCGCGCGCGCGGAGGGGCTGACCAACCCCGGCTGCGCCGCCGAACGCCGCGCCCTAGCCCAGGTGGCTCAGGCCGGGCGGGGCGCCGTCAGCGAGCCGTAGAGGTCCGTCCGCCGGTCGCGGAAGAAGCCCCAGGCCGCGCGGTGCCGGTCGACGTAATCGAGGTCGAAGGTGTGGACCAGCGCCCCCTCGTCGTCGCGGCCGAAGCTTTCGACCAGATCGCCGCGATGGTCCGCGATGAAGGACGAGCCGTAGAAGACCTGACCGGCCTCGGTGACGGTCTCATGTCCCGTGCGGTTGGCGCCGACGACCGGCACGACGTTGGAGACAGCGTGCCCCTGCATGGCGCGCCGCCAAGGGTCCGCGGTGTCCAGCTCCTTGTCATGCGGCTCCGAGCCGATGGCGGTCGGATAGAACAGCACCTCGGCGCCCTGCAGCATCATGGCGCGGGCGGTTTCGGGGTACCACTGGTCCCAGCAGATGCCGACGCCGATCCGGCCGTGGCGCGTGTCCCAGACCTTGAAGCCCGTGTCGCCGGGGCGGAAATAGTATTTCTCCTGATAGCCGGGGCCGTCCGGGACGTGGCTCTTGCGATAGACGCCCAGGGCGCGGCCGTCGGCGTCCAGCATGACCATGCTGTTGAAATAGTGCGGCCCCTCGCGCTCGAAGATCGAGACGGGGATGGCGACGCCCAGTTCGGCGGCGACGGGCTGCAGCGCCGTCACGCAGGGATGCTCGCGCCACGGATGGGCGGTGGCGAACCACTTCTCTTCCTGGCTGACGCAGAAATAGGGCCCCTGGAACAGTTCGGACGGCAGGATCACCTGCGCGCCCTTGCTCGCGGCATCGCGCACCAGCTCGATGGTCTTCGCAATATTGGCCTGCATGTCCTCGCCATAGGAGGTCTGCAGGGCGGCAACCGAGATCGTGCGGGCCATCAGGCGGGCTCCTGCTGGGAGATGCAGTGGAAGGATCCGCCGCCCGACAGGATGGCGATGGACGGCAGGGCGATGATCTCTCGGTCCGGGAAGACCGTCGCCAGACCCTGACAGGCCAGATCAGCGGCGCGGTCGTCGCCATAGGTCGGCACGATGACGGCGCCGTTGGCGATGAGGAAATTCATGTGGCTGGCCGGCACGGGCTTTTCGTCCTCATCTCCGACGAAGCCGGGCGAGGGCAGGCGCAACACCTTGAGCGGCGCGCCGGTGGCGTCGGTCATCTGCGACAGCGCGCGGGCCACGGCGTCATAGACGTGGTCGTTGGGATCGCCCTTGCCCCAGGCCACCGGGCAGGCGACGACGCCCGGCGCGACGAAACGGGCCAGATTGTCCACGTGGCCGTCGGTGTGGTCGTTCAGCAGGCCGTCGCCGAGCCAGAGAACCTTCTTCGCGCCCAGCGACCCGGCCAGCGCAGCCTCGGCCTTTTCCTCGGTCCAGCCGGGGTTGCGGTTAGCGTTCAGGACGCACTGGCGCGTGGTCAGGATCGTGCCCTGACCGTCGTGCTCGACCGCGCCACCCTCAAGAATGAAGTCGTTGCGGGTCAGGGGCGTACCCGAAGCCTGTCCAATCTGGTCAGCGACGGTGTCGTCATACTCAAGCTCGTACTTTCCGCCCCAGCCGTTGAAGCGGAAGGCGGCCGCGCTGGCCGAGCCGGCGCCGAAGATCGGACCGGTGTCGCGCAGCCAGATGTCGCCGAACCGGCCGTCGACCACCTCGACCCCGGCGACGCCGTCGAACCGCGCGCGGGCGTCATCCAGCGCCTCCGGCTTGCCGACCAGCAGTTTCACATGTTCACGGCCGGGACCGGCGAGCGCGCGCACGAGCGCCTCGACCTCGGCTTGGGCCGGTTCGAGGTTGTCTTCCCACAGCTCGGCGTGGCTGGGCCAGCCGACCCACATCGCGCGGTGCGGCGTCCATTCGGCGGGGATGGGCAACTGGTTCATGGGGCCTCGTATCGGCGAATGACCGATCGCGCCAGATAGCGAGCGCGGGGTCCGGTTTCAACGCACGGGCGTGGAAGGCGGGCCATGGAAAAAGGGCGGCCTGTGAACAGGCCGCCCTCGTTCGTCTCTGGTGTCAGACCTGGACTAGAACTTCATGCCCAGGGTGATCTGCGCGGTGCGCGGCGAACCGATGGAGTAGGTCCGGGCCTGGCCAGCGCGCAGCGGCACGCGCGGGTCGGTGCTCTGGGGCGCAGCCAGACCGGAGTTGCCGGTCGAGATGTTGCCCAGATACTCCTCGTCGAACAGGTTGGTGACGTTGAGCTGCACATAGGCGCCGCGGATGCCCATGCTGTCCGTCAGGTCATAGCGGACGTCCATATCGGCGACCGTATAGGCCGGCGAGACTTCGTCGTTGTTGTCCGTGGCGAAACGCTCGCCGACGTACTTGGCCTGCAGGCCGACCGACAGGTTTTCGGTCACGTCCCAGTCGCCGCGGAGCGAGAAGGTCCAGTCCGGCGTCTCGACCAGGGTCTTGCCCTTGGTGAAGACGTAGGTCGGGATCGCCAGACCACCGGCCGGGCAGACAGGGGTGGAACCCGGAACCTGCGACGCGGGGGTGCAGTTGAAGTTGCCGAGGAACAGGTCGTCCTGGAGCTCGCTCTGGTTATACGACGCCGACGCGTTGAGGGCGAAGTTGTCCGAGAAGATGTAGCCCAGTTGACCGTCGAAGCCCGACTGTTTCACGGCGCCGACGTTGCGGTCGACGATCAGGTCGAAGGTCGGCGAGGACGGATCGTTGTCCCGCGCGCTGACGATGCGGTTGTCGTATTCGATGTACCACAGGGCCGCCTGGGCGATCAGGCGGGCGTTGCGGAAGCGGTAGCCCAGGTCGTAGGCCTTGGTGCGCTCCGGCTGCACAGTGGAGAAGTCGATCGCGCCGCTGGCGCTGCGCACCGGCTGGTACAGGTTGTCCGTCCGCGGCACCGAGAGGCCTTCGGCGTAGCTGGCGTAGACGCTGTGGCCGCCGCCGAAGCGGTAGACGGCGCCGAGGTTCGGCAGGACATCGTCGAAGCTCAGGGTGGCCTGGTACGGCGGGATGTACTGGGTGGTGCCCGTCGAGGCGAAGGTGACATTGCCGTTGGCCAGCGTCGAGGCCGGCGTCTCGGTGGTGCAACGCACCGTCGAGGTGCCGTTCTGCGAGAAGCAGTACTGGTTCAGCTCGCGGGTGAACTTCGGCGCGCGGACGCCCAGGTTGATCGTCAGCGAGTCGTCGAAGAAGTCGCCGATGTACTCGACGGCGAACTGCTGCAGTTCGGCGATCGAGAAGCGGTCGCGGAAGCGGTAGATCGAACCGTCACGGCCCGTGACGGCTGCTTCCGGGCGGTTGAAGGTGCTGAACGGGTCAACCGGCTCGGCAAGGCGGGTCATGAACGAGCCTTCGCCCGTCTGACGGTGACGGCCGTAGTCCAGCGTATAGGCGGCGCGGACGCGGTGATCGTCGTTCAGGTCCCAGATCAGCGAGCTGGAGAGGCCGTAGCGGTTGGTGTTGGTCACCGAGGGCGCATAGACGTGGACGTTGTCGCAGGTGTCGCCGTCGCCGTTCAGGTCGACGCCGGTGGTGCGGAAGGCCGCAGTCAGGCACTGGGCGTTGGTGATCGCGCTGAGGCCCGTCGCGCTGTTGTTGTTGAGACGGTTCTGGTCCAGCCGGTCGTCACGCTCGTTCAGCAGGCTGGTGGTCGTGCCGCCCGTGGCGAGGGTGTACTGGTAGGACGGGTCGAAGGTGAAGCGCAGGTTGTCGGTCAGCCCATAGCTGAACTGGGCGCGAACGTTGCCGGTGTCGGACGGGTTGATACGGTTGGCGATGGCGCTGGTGCAGTTGCCCGTCGCGTTCGAACCGTCGGACTGGATGCGGCTCGACGAGTTGTTCTCGTCCTGGACGGAGCCGTTGGCCCCAAACGGACGGAAACAGGCGATGTCGTTTTCCAGCGGCTCGGTGCCGGCGTTGAACAGGGCCAGGGTGTAGTTGTTGAAGAAGGCCGCGTTGCGGTTGCGGTTATAGTGGGCGGCGAGGCTGGCGAAGTTCCCGTTGCCGCCCAGGTCTTGGTAGATCTTGCCGTTGAACTGGGTTTTCTCCAGCTCGCCCGGCCCGCGGAACTTGTCGTAGTTCGTGTAGGACGCGGCCAGCCAGGCCGTCGTGCCCCACGGGCCGAAGGCGCCCGTGTCGACGCGCACGAAGGCGCGCTCGTAGTTGTTCTCGCCGATCGAGACATTGAGCTGACCGCCGGCCTCTTCAAGTGGGCGGGCCGACATGAAGGCGATGGTGCCGCCGGTGGCCGAGGCGGTCGGGCTGTCGACGTCGGTCGTGCCCTGGTTGACCGAGGCGCGCTCGATCAGTTCGCTGTCGAGAAGCTGGTTCGTGTACGAGGCGTAGTTGCCGGTGTCGTTCAGCGGCATGCCGTCGAAGGTCAGCGAGACGCGGTTGCCGTCGAAGCCGCGCAGGCGGATGTTGCCGCCCGAGTTGCCATAGGGGTCGCTGTTCACGAAGTTCAGGCCGGGGACCAGGTTCAGGCTCTGAAGGATCGTCTGGCCTGCGGTCTGGGTCGCGATGAACTCCTGGCCGATGCTGGAGCGGGTCTTGGGAACCGTCTGGGCGATGACGCCGGTGATGACGGGCGTACGCGAGCCCGTGACGACCACGGTGTCCAGCTCAGTGGCGCCTTCGGTCGCGACCGTGCCCGAGGTCTGGGCGGAAGCGGCTCCGGCGACCAGGAGGCCGCTGAAGAGGGCCGTGGTGGCCCAGAACACGCGTTTGCGGTTCGTCATTGTCATCTATCCCCGATGAAGATGGGCACGTGCGCCCTGCGACCGGCCGTGGCAGCCGGTTGAAATCCCGCCCCCTCTAGGCGTGCCATGGGAAAGTGGGACGACATTCGTGTGACAGTGATATGACAGCCCCGGCGGGTGACCCGGGAGACACACTGGTGTGGACCGATTAGCTGTGGATGACCGGTATCTGCGTTCGGCCAGGCTTTGCTTCGGGAGAGGAGAGGTGGTGGCTGGAGGCGGGCTCGAACCGCCGACCTGTGGGTTATGAATCCACCGCTCTAACCAGCTGAGCTACCCAGCCCCGATTGCTCGAGTCCCGTGCCTATATAGGCGGGCGATGGCGGATTCAAGTCGAGTAAACGCCGTCGTCGACAAGCGAGGCGCGTGACGCCGCAGGCGCGGAACGGCTAGGCTGACGGGCCGTTCGTACGCTGTTCTGTTCAAGGGGATTCCCATGCGCCTGTTCGCCTTCGCCGCCACGGTGGCCGCCGCCGCCCTTTCCGCCGCCTGTGGCGCAAATGGACAGAGCGCGGCTCCCGTCGCCGGGACACCCCTTGAAACCCGTCCCGCCAATGGGGCGAACCAGCAGCCCGCCTTCCCGGGTCAGACCCGGGCGCCGGGCGTCCGCACCGAAGCGGCGCTGGCGCACAGCATCGTGGCGTCCGGGCTGGAGCATCCCTGGGGCTTGGCCCTGCTGCCCGACGGCCGCTGGCTGGTGACCGAGCGGCCCGGCCGCCTGCATCATCACCGCCCAGGGCGCGGTCGGAGAACCGGTCGCCGGCCTGCCCGCCGTCGACGCGCGCGGCCAGGGCGGCCTGCTGGATGTCGCCGTCGGCCCGACTTTCGGCGCTGATCGTCTGATCTACTGGAGCTACGCCGAGCCGCGAGAAGGCGGCAACGCCACCTCGGTCGCGCGTGGACGGCTGTCCGATGACGGAGTCCGGGTCGAGAACGTTCAGGTCATCTTCCGCGCCCTGCCCGTCTATAATGGCGACAAGCATTTCGGCTCGGCGCTGTCCTTCGACAGCGCGGGCCATCTGTTCGTCACCCTGGGCGAGCGGTCTGACAAGCCGATGCGGCCGCAGGCCCAGGATCTGGGCTCGCACATGGGCAAGCTGATCCGCATCAACGCCGACGGTTCGGTCCCACGCGACAATCCCTTCGTCGGCCGCGAGGGCGCCCTGCCGGAGATCTGGTCGCTGGGCCACCGCAACGTCCAGGGCGTGGCCGTCGCCTCCGACGGCGCCGTCTGGACCATGGAGCACGGCACGCGCGGCGGCGACGAGTTGAACCGCCCGGAAGCCGGCAAGAACTATGGCTGGCCGGTCATCGCCTATGGCGTCGAATACGCCGGCGGCCCGATCAACGAGGGAATCACCGCGCGTGAGGGGATGGAGCAGCCCGTCTACTACTGGGACCCCGTCATCGCACCGGGCGGCATGACCTTCTACGACGGGGCGATGTTCCCGGGCTGGCGCGGCAATCTGCTGGTCGCGGGGCTGAAGGAAAAGCACATCGCCCGGCTGGTGCTCGAAGGCGATCGGGTGGTCGGCGAGGAGCGGCTGATGACGGACCTGGGCGAACGTGTCCGCGACGTCGCGGTCGGACCGGACGGCGCGGTCTGGGCCGTCACCGACGAGCAGAACGGCAAGCTGGTCCGACTGGCGGCCCGCTAGGCCGGCATACGGAAGGTGAACCGGGTCTCCCGGTCGTCGGAGGCCACGTCCATGTCGCCGCCGTGGGCCGAGGCGATCTGGGCGGCGATATAAAGACCCAGACCCAGTCCCTCCCGCACCTCGCCGGGCCGCAGCCGCGTGAACGGCTTGAACAGGCCGGCGCGCGCCGCCGATGGAATGGCCGCGCCGCCGTTGGACACCGAAAGTTCCAGACCGCGCTCGTCGCTGACCGCGCGCACGGCAATCTCTGTGTCCGGGGCGCCGTGCGTGATGGCGTTGGCCAGAAGGTTCGAGAGCAACTGGCCGATGCGGTCCGGGTCGCAGGCCACGGGCCGGGCCAGCGCCAGCTCGGTGCGGATGGCGCGATGGCCGTGGGTCGCCCGGATCTCCTCGATGACCTGTTCGACCGTCCCGCGCAGTTGCACCCCCGGTTTCCGGTCCATCGGAAGGCCGCCGCCCAGCCGGCCGCGGGCGAAGTCCAGGACGTCGTTGATCAGCCGTCCCATGCGATGGCCGCTGACCTGCATCTGTTCGACGACCTGCCGGGCCTTGTCGCTCAGTTCGGTCCGCTTGAGCATTTCCGCCCCCGCCTGGACGGCGGCCAGCGGATTGCGCAGGTCGTGGCCCAGGACGGCGATGAACTGGTCGCGCAGCTCGGCCGTCTCGCGCGCATCCAGAAGGGCGGCTTCGGACTGCTCAAGCCGGTCCTGGGCGTCCATCTGGGCCGCGATCAGCTGGGCGAACAGGCGGAAGGTCTCGACCGTCTCGGGCTTCGACGCCGGATGAGGATCGGGGTCGATCGCGCACAGGGTCCCGAACATGCTGCCGTCGGCGCGGACGATCGGCATGGAGATATAGCTCTGCAGGCCATAGGTCCGCGGCGTGTGATGGTCGGCGTACAGCGGATTTTCAGCGGCGTGGTCGAAGACGATGACCTCGCGCGACGCCCGCACCTCATCGCACAGGGTCGTTTTGATCGGCAGTTCGCCGCCGACACCGAGGCCGAAAGCAATCTCGTCGCGGACGGCGCAGGCGACCCAGCGGTCCTCGGTGACGGGGCGACGGCGGCGAACCGCATACCCGTTATGCGGCAGCAGACCTCGAGGATCGACGGCACGGCGTCGAGCCGGGCGACGGCCGCGACAGCCTCGGGCGCAAGATCGCCCTGTCCGGTCTCTGACACAGGTTCCGCTGACATTTCCGGACTATAGCGAAGGTTTCGAGGGCGCGTGAATCGGCGTCAGTCGCGCAGCAGCTCGTTGACTCCAGTCTTGGCGCGCGTCTGTGCATCCACCCGTTTGACGATGACGGCGCAGTACAGCGACGGCCCGCCGTTCGGGTCGGGCAGGCTGCCCGGCACCACCACGGAATACGCCGGCACCTCGCCGCGGAAGACCTCGCCGGTGGCCCGGTCGATGATCTTCGTCGAGGCCGACAGATAGACGCCCATGGCCAGGACGGCGCCCTCGCGCACGATCACGCCCTCGGCCACCTCGGCGCGGGCGCCGATGAAACAGCCGTCCCGACCGTGGCCCAGGCGTCGACCATCGAGCCTTCATCCACATAGGCGCCGATGTTGACGAAGCTGGGCATCAGCACGACGTTGCGGCCGATGAAGGCGCCCTGACGCGCCACGGCCCCGGGCACGGCCCGGAAGCCACTGCGCTCGAAATCGGCCTCGGTCCAGTGGGCCCATTTGACCGGGACCTTGTCCCAATACGGCCCCGGCGTCGGATCGGTGACGCCCATGGTCGCCCCGACGGGCGCCCCCATACGGGTGTTGGGGTTCAGGCGGAACGACAGCAGCACGGCCTTTTTGAGCCACTGATGGGTGGTCCAGACGCCGTCGGCGCCGCGCGACGCCACCCGGGCCTCGCCCGAATCCAGCAGCGCCAGAGCCTGTTCGACGGCCTTGCGAACCTCGCCGTGGGTCGAAACTGAAATATCGGCGCGTTCCTCCCAAGCGGTTTCGATGACGGATTCAAGGTGCGCACGATCCAGCATCAGGCGTCTCCGGGCAGGCGGGCGGTGGCGAGGAAGGGGCCGAGCGAAGCGGCCCGGTGGTCGACGAAGGGGATGTTCGGGTCGTGCGCCCGGGTTCCGACCAGCACGGTCGTCATGCCGATGGCGTGGGCCGGTTCGAGGTTGCGCACCGTATCCTCGAAGAAGGCGGCCGAGTCCGGAGCGACGCCGAACTGTTCAGTCATCCGGGCGAATGTGCGTGGATCGGGCTTGGGGATCAGATCGGCGTCCTCCAGCGAGAACAGGCCGTGGAACAGGTCCGCCAGTTGCAGCCGCTCGATCACGCGCCGGGCGTGGGCCTTCGATCCGTTGGTGAAGACGATGCGCGGCCCGTCCAGCCGCTCCAGCGCCGCGCGCAGGCCGGGATCAGGCGTCAGCACGTCCAGCGGCACGTCGTGCACCTCGGCAAGGAAGTCGTGCGGATCGATCCGGTAGTGGGCCATCAGCCCGGCCAGCGAGGTGCCGTAGTCGTGCAGATAGCCCTTCTGGACCACCAGGGCCTCGTCCGCCGGCAGGCCCGAGGTGCGCACCACATAGTCGTTTATGCGCTGCTGGATCAGCCCCATGAACTGCGACTCGGGCGGATACAGGGTGTCGTCCAGATCGAAGATCCAGCTGCGGATGTGACGCAGGTCGGCGCCCAGCTCCGTCGCCTCGACGGCCTCAGCGCTCATTCCGCCTTCACCAGGGTGCCGGCGCCGTGTTCGGTGAACAGCTCCACCAGCATGGCGTGGGGACGGCGGCCGTCCAGGATGACCACGGCCTCGACCCCGTCGCGCACGGCCGCCATGGCGGTCTGCAGCTTGGGAATCATGCCGCCGGTGGCCACGCCGTCGTCGATCAGCTTCGAAGCCTCGCCCACGGTCATCTGGCGAATGATCTGGCCGTCCGCGCCCTTGACCCCGGCCACGTCCGTCAGCAGCAGCATGCGTTTGGCGCCCAGCGCCCCGGCCATGGCGCCCGCCACGGTGTCGGCGTTGACGTTGAAGGTCTGGCCGTCCTCGGCCACGCCGATCGGCGCGATCACAGGCACCCAGTCGGCGTCGGATTCCAGCAGGCGGGTGATCAGTTTGGCGTCGACCTTCGTGGGTTCGCCGACATAGCCCAGATCGACCTCGTGCTCGATCATGCTGTCGGGGTCGCGTTTGGTCCGGCGGGTCTTCTCTACCGTCAGCAGGCCGGCGTCCTTGCCCGACAGGCCGATGCCGCGGACATCCGCCTCGCGCCCGGCCATGGTGATCCAGTGGGCGATCTCCTTGTTGACCGCCCCCGACAGGACCATCTCGGCCACCTGCATGGTGTCCGCGTCCGTGACACGAAGACCGTCGACGAAGCTGGAGCGCACGCCGGCCTTGTCCAGCATGGCGCTGATCTGCGGGCCGCCGCCGTGCACAACGACGGGGTTCACGCCCATCAGCTTCAGCAGGACGACGTCAGCGGCGAACTGCTTCGCCACGGCGCTCTCGCCCATGGCGTGGCCGCCGTATTTGATCACCACCGTCTTGCGATCGTAGATCTGGATGTACGGCAGGGCCTCGGCCAGCGTCTTCGCCGTGTCCCAGCCGCGTTCCTCGGATTGCCGTTCGGTCTCGTCCATGATGGCGGCTCAGTAAAGCCAGGGCCGGCCGCTGTCATCATGAAACCGGACGGCGCCGGGGCCGTTCCACCCGGCATGAACCCTCACGACATCGACGACCGCGACCTGACGCCATCGAATCCGGTCGATCCCGCCTCGCTCCAGCACGCCGACCCGACGCTGTGCCCGGAGTGCCAGGGCGCGAGCGTCACTGCCGCCGGAGAAACCTGCCCCGTGTGCGAGGGGACCGGCAAGGCCACGGGTCGTACAGGCGGGGGCTGACCAGGCACACGCGCCCCTTGAATCCGCAGGCCGGCCGGATTTCAAGGTTGTAGCTATATAGCCACGCTGGCCCGCTTATCGGCTTACACCGCTCGACCTCGGCTAGCGGGGCTGTTATGACAACCCGGCGGCTGCGCTTGACGCCGTCACAGATTCACTTGGGCTGCGGAGGGCATCCACCGATGCGCGTAAAGACTTTTATTATGGCCACCAGCGCCGCCGGGGCTCTCGCCCTGTCGGCCGGCGCTGCGGCGGCTGAGCCGAACGGCTGGTATGGCGCGATTGACGCGGGCTACCACACGCTGGGCGACGTGGAGACGATCTCGCAGACCACGAA
>NZ_LMFL01000019.1:0-39192 GCF_001426805.1 Brevundimonas sp. Root1423 | reverse complement strand
GGCAGGAAGACGCCGACGCGGTCGATCAGATGGGTCGAGCCGTTCTGCATCATCTTGACGCGCTGGCCGGTCTTCAGCGTGCCGTCGAAGACGCGGACCAGGACGACGACGCCGAGATAGGGGTCGTACCAGGCGTCGACCAGCAGGGCCTTGAGCGGGGCGTTGGGGTCGCCCCTGGGCGCCGGCAGGCGGGTGACGATGGCCTCCAGCACGTCCTCGATGCCGATGCCGGACTTGGCCGAGCAGAGCACGGCGTCGGAGGCGTCGATGCCGATGACGTCCTCGATCTGCTGCCGGACGCGCTCGGGCTCGGCCGCGGGCAGGTCGATCTTGTTGAGGACGGGGACGATCTCGTGGTTGTTGTCGATGGCCTGGTAGACGTTGGCCAGGGTCTGCGCCTCGACCCCCTGCGACGCGTCGACGACCAGCAGCGATCCCTCGCACGCCGCCAGCGACCGGCTGACCTCATAGGCGAAGTCGACGTGCCCCGGCGTGTCCATCAGGTTCAGGACGTAGTCCAGCTCGTCCTTCGCCGTATAGTTCAGACGCACCGTCTGCGCCTTGATCGTGATCCCCCTCTCCTTCTCGATATCCATCGAATCCAAAACCTGAGCCGACATTTCACGCGCAGTGAGCCCGCCGGTGAACTGAATCAGGCGGTCGGACAGGGTGGATTTGCCGTGGTCGATGTGGGCGACAACGGAGAAATTCCGGATACGGTCGATGGGAGGGGTCGTCATGGCCGCGCCGGTAGCACGGCGGGGCGGAATCGCCAACGCGGACGGACCCCGGCCGCTCACGCGGTGGCGGATTACTTCGCGGTAACAGGGCGGATTCGCGTTTGAGAAGCGGCCGCCGAACCGCTATTCAACGGCTGATGACAGCGCCCGGGACGGGCGGCCGTCAACCGGCGCGCGGCCTCCCCGCCGTGGCCCAGGGGGATCAGACGTGAGCAAGACCATGCGGAACATGCGGACCGGCGCGGCGGTCGTCGTCATCGGCCTGGCCCTGGCGGCCTGCGGCGGCGAGGGCGATGCGAAGAAGGCCGATACCAAGGCCGGCGCCGGCGCGTCCAGCCAGACGGTCTCGGTCGTGACCGCCTCGCTGCAGAACCTGCCGCGCACCGTCACCGCCTCGGGCACCGTCTCGGCCTGGGAAGAGGTGCCTGTCGGCGCCGAGACCGGCGGTCTGACCGCCACCGGCGTCTATGTCGATGAGGGGACCTGGGTGCGCCAGGGCCAGCCTCTGGTGCAGATGAACGACGCCCTGCTGCGCGCCCAGCTGCGCCAGCAGCAGGCCGCCGTTCAGACGGCCGAGGCCAACGCCGCCCGCGACCAGGCGGCGCTGGGCCGCGCCCAGGAGCTGAAGGAGCGCGGCTTCCTCAGCCAGGCCTCGCTGGACACGGCCCTTGCCAACCATCGCGCCTCCAGCGCCAATGTGGCGGCGGCGCAGGCGTCCCTGTCCGAGACGCGCACGCGACTGTCGCAGGCGATCATCAAGGCGCCCGTCTCGGGCCTGGTCATCAGCCGCAGCGTCACGCGCGGCCAGATCATCGCCGCCGGAACCGAACTGTTCCGCATCGTCCGCGACGGCCGGCTGGAGCTGGACGCCCAGGTGCCGGAAACCGACATGGCCCTGGTCCGCGCCGGCCAGGGGGCCGTCATCTCGTCCGACCAGGTCGGCGAAACCACCGGCCGCGTCCGCATCGTGACGCCCGAGGTCGACGCCGAGACCCGTCTGGGAACCGCCCGCATCGCCATCACCGGCGGCGCCTTCCGGCCCGGCATGTTCGCCCGCGCCCGCATCCAGGTCGGCGACCAGCCGGCGGTGACCGTGCCGACGGCCGCGGTGCTGTACCGCGAGAACCGGGCGGGCGTCTTCGTCATGGGGACCGACAGCCGCGCCCGCTTCCAGCCGGTGACCGTGCTGTCGCGGACGGTCGATTCGACGGCGGTCAGCGGCCTGGCCGCCGGATCGCGCGTCGTGGTCGCAGGGGCCGGCTTCCTCGGCGACGGCGACCGGGTGACGGTGGCCGCCGCGGCCCGCCCCGCCCCCGTCCGCGCCGCCGCGCCGGCCAAGAAATAGGGCCCGGACGATGAAAAACATCTCGTCCTGGTCGATCCGGAATCCGATCCCGATCATCCTGCTGTTCACCCTGCTGACCATCGGCGGGGTGCTCAGCTTCCTGAGCATGCGGATCAACAATAATCCGGACATCGATTTCCCGCTGGTGGCGGTCACCGCCGTGCGGCCGGGCGCGGCGCCCAGCGAGATGGAAGTCCAGGTCACGCGCCTGATCGAGGACTCGCTCGCCGGCCTGTCCGGCGTGCGCCACATCAACTCCCAGATCACCGACGGCGTCTCCTCGACGACCATCGAGTTCGAGCTGGGCACGGACACCGAACGCGCCACCAACGACGTCCGCAACGCCATGGGCGGGCTGCGCGCCGACCTGCCGCAGGACATGCAGGAACCCAGCGTCCAGCGCATCGACATCACCGGCGACGCCCTGATCACCTGGGTGATCAGCTCGGAGACCATGACGCCGGAAGAGATCAGCTGGTTCGTCGACAATGACGTCAGCCGGACCCTGCTGGCCATCAAGGGCGTGGGCGAGGTCAATCGCGGCGGCGGCGTGGACCGCGAGATCGCGGTCGAGCTGGACCCGGACCGGCTGGCCTCCTACGGCCTGACCGCCGCCGCCGTCAGCCAGGCGCTGACCAGCGTCAACTCCGATCAGCCCGGCGGCCGGGTGACGATCTCGGGCTCCGAGCGGTCGATCCGCACCCTGGGCGCCGCGACCTCGATCGAGGCCCTGCGCGAAACCCTGGTGCCCCTGTCGGGCGGCCGGTCCGTGCGGCTGGGCGACCTGGGCCGGGTCGAGGACCACTGGTCGGAGCCCCGCCGTCTGGCGCGCTACAACGGTCAGGAAGCGATCACCTTCAACTTCCTGCGCTCGCGCTCGGCGTCCGAGGTCCGGATCGCGGAACGGGTCCGCGAAGCCGTCGCGGAGATCGACGAGGCGCATCCCGAACTGGTCATCCGCCAGGTCACCGCCAGCGTCGAAGAGATCGAGGAAAGCTATATCGCCTCGCTTGAAGCCCTGCTGCTGGGGGCCGTGCTGGCCGTGATCGTGGTGTTCATCTTCCTGCGCGACTGGCGCGCCACCTTCATCACCGCCACCGCCATTCCGATGTCGCTGATCCCGACGTTCCTGGTGCTGGAGCCGCTGGGCCAGTCGCTGAACGGCATCAGCCTGCTGGCCCTGTCCCTGACCATCGGCATCCTGGTGGATGACGCCATCGTCGAGATCGAGAACATCGTCCGCCACATGCGCGACGGCAAGTCGCCCTATCACGCCTCGATGGAGGCCGCCGACGAAATCGGCCTGGCGGTCGTCGCCACCACCGCGACCATCATCGCCGTGTTCGCGCCTGTCGGCGCCATGCCGGGCATCATCGGGCAGTTCTTCAAGGCCTTCGCGCTCGCCGCCTGTGTCTCCGTGGCCTTCTCGCTCGTGGTGGCGCGCACCCTGACGCCGCTCATGGCCGCCTATCTGCTCAAGCACCAGAAGCACGAGGACGCCGACCCGTTCTGGATGAGCGGCTATCTGAAGGCGCTGGGCTGGGGTCTGAGGAACCGCTGGAAGGTGTTCCTGATGGGCACCGGTCTGATGCTGGGCTGTATCGGCATCGTCATGTCCGGCGCGATCCCGTTCGAATTCCTCGCCAGCGGAGATCGCGGCCGGGCCGGATTCTCGGTCGAACTGCCGCCGGGCGCGACCCTGGCCCAGACCGACGCCGTGGTGCAGCGGATCACGCGGGACCTTCGGGCGCGCCCCGAGGTCACCTCGGTCTATGCCTCGATCGGAGGCCAGGAGGTAAACCAGGCCAACGTCTACGCCGACCTGACGGACAAGGGTGAGCGCGACCTGAGTCAGCAGCAGTTCGCCCGCGTGATGGTCGACAGCTGGAAACCGATCCCCGGCGCCCGCATCGGGGCCGGCGTCGCCCAGCAAGGCGGCGGCCCCTCGGACGGCACCAGTTACCAGTTCGCCATCCTCAGCGACAACGGGGCCGCCCTGACCGCGGCCGCCCGCGCCGTCGAGGCCGAGATGCGGACCGTTCCGGGCCTGGCCAATGTGGTCAACACCGCCGCGATCGCCCGTCCGGAGATCCTGGTCACGCCCCGTCCGGATCAGGCCGCCCTGATGGGCGTCTCGACCAGCGCCATATCCCAGGCTGTCCGCGTCGCGACCATCGGCGATGTCGACCAGAACCTGCCCAAATACAATCTGGGCGATCGACAGGTGCCGATCCGTCTGCGCCTGACCCGGGACGCCCGCGAGGACCTGTCAGTGCTGGAGACCCTGCGGGTTCCGACTGCCACGGGAGCCTCCGTGCCGCTCAGCGCCGTGGCCGACATCCAGTTCGGAGCGGGCCCCTCGCAGGTGCTGCGCCAGGACCGGTCGCGCGTCGCGACCATCTCGGCCGAGCTGGACGGGATTCGCAGCGGGGAGGCCGCCGCCGCCGTGAGCCGGCTGCCGACGGTCCAGAACCTGCCGGCCGGCGTGCGTCAGGTGCCCGCCGGCGACGAGGAATTCATCCAGGAGATGATCATCGGCTTCGCCATCGCCTTCGGCACCGGCATCCTGTTGATGTACGCCGTGCTGGTGCTGCTGTTCAAAAGTTTCGCCTATCCGATCACCATCATGGCCTCGCTGCCGCTGGCCATCGGCGGAGCCTTCGTGGCCCTGATGATCGGCGGCTCCAGCTTCTCGATCTCGTCCCTGATCGGGGTGCTGATGCTGATGGGCATCGCGGCCAAGAACTCGATCCTGCTGGTCGACTACATCGTCATGGCCGAGAAGGACGGGATGCCGCGCTTCGACGCCATCATGGACGCCGCCCACAAGCGGGCCCGGCCGATCCTGATGACCACCTTCGCCATGGGCGCGGGCATGCTGCCTGTCGCCCTCGGCTGGGGCGCCGATGTGGAGTTCCGCTCGCCGATGGCCATCGCCGTGGTCGGCGGCCTGATCTCCTCGACCTTCCTGTCGCTGCTCTTCATCCCGCCGATCTTCACCATCATCGACGACATCGCGGGCTTCTTCGCCCGGCGGATGAGCAAGATGTTCGCTGGCCAGAGGCACGCGCCCCCGCGGCCGGAAACGACGCCGGCGGAGTAGTCGGACACCTGCTTCGCAAGCGCCGCCGTCTCCCCTTTCGGCAGACGGCGGCGGCCGCAGGCTGACGGATGAGGGGTCACCGGGGACGGCGCGGGTCATCCCCCCGGAAGGCGAATCTCCGCGCCCCTTCCACCGCCAGGATAAGACCGGCCGGACATTCCCCGCCCGGCCTGGTCGGCCCGGCCAGGGGTCGGCGGCCATTGCCGTCATGGCCTTTATGGCAGACGGGCCATTGCGGTTCATGCGGCCCTTTCGACTGCGGTCTTTGCAGGACCCGAAAGCGACCGGGGATTCCTCCCCCGCCCCCGCCCCGCACATCACCCAAAACAAAACCGGCCGGGGTTTCCCCCGGCCGGCTTCGTCGATCCGCCGTGCGGCGGGGCGGCTAGTATTTGAAGCGCAGGGTCGCGCCGTAGGTGCGCGGCTGGCCCAGGAAGGCGTCGTAGGTCTGGGTGTCCAGCGCCGGGTTGTAGTAGGTGCCGTTCGGCTGGACCGTCGTCTGGAACGCCGAGCCTTGCAGCGGAGCGTTATAGGCGACCTGGATATACTCCTCGTCGGTCAGGTTCTGGACCCAGAACTCGGCCGTCCAGCGCTCGTCCTCGGTGCCGACCATGATGCGGCCGTTCACCGTGGTGAAGGCTTCCTGCAGCTTGTAGGGCAGCAGGTCCGAGCCCGTGTTGTAGTCGCCCATGTATTTGGCGGCGAGGCTGAAGCCGGCGCGCAGGCCGTTCCCCATGTTGCGTTCGAAGTTGACCGAGCCGGTGGCCGACCACTCCGGCGCGAACGAGGCGCGGGCGCCCGGCAGCAGGGACAGCTGCGGGAAGTTGCCGGGGGTCGTCAGATCGGCGGCGGTGAAGTTTCCGTAGTTGGCGTCGGTCCAGGTGACGCCGCCCTGGAAGCTCAGGCCCTCGATCGGGGTGAACCAGACCATGTCGGCGTCGACGCCGCGCGAGGTCAGCTCGGGGATCGATTCCACCACGAAGGCGGTGCCGAGGAAGGTGTTGAGCTGGAAGTCCTCGAACGTCTGGTCGAAGTAGGTCGCGTTCAGCAGCAGGGTGCGGCTCAGCAGCGTCATCTTCACGCCGGCTTCGTAGCTGTCGACCACTTCCGACGGGAACAGCAGCGAGGCGGTCGGGGTGATGCCGCTCTGCACGCGATCCAGGTTGTAGCCGAAGCTCTTGTAGCCGCGAGCGTAGGACACATAGGCCAGGATCGACGGGTTCAGGCGGTAGGACGCCTTGACCGTTCCGCTCAGTTCCCCGTCGTCGAAGCTTTCGGAGATGTTGCGGTTGGTGAAGGCCGAGTTGGCCCAGGGCAGGCAGATGGTGCCGAGGATGGTCGGAGCCGAGGCGCCGAGCACCGCGCCAATGGCTCCGGCGTTGGCCAGGGCGGCGTTACACGTATTGCCGTTGCCGTTGATGTTGCGCTGCTGCGCCACCAGGCTCTTGTCGTCGAGGGTGTAGCGAAGGCCGAGGGTGATGTCGAAGGCGTCGGTGACGTGCCAGCTGTTGTTGGTGAAGAGGGCGATCGACTCCGACTGCTGGTCGTACTTGTCCTCGACGCCTTGCCCGACGACGAAGCCGATGCCGCCGCCGAGGGCCGCGCCGCCGCTGACGAGACAGCCGCCGAGGCCCGGCGCCGTCTGGGCCGCGCGGGTGAAGCAGCCGATGTCATTGGGGCTGACCGGAATGGCCGGGTTCGCCCGGTTGATGCCGGCGCTGAGAATGAACGACAGATAGGGCGTGTAGTCGGCGCCGAAATAGTAGCTGTCCGTACGGCCGATATCTTCCTTGGTGGCGAACAGGCCGACCAGCCAGTCGAGGCGGTCGTTCGACCCGGCCAGGCGGAATTCCTGGGTCAGGTTGTCGACTTCATAGCCGTAGTCGCCGTCCTGGACGCGGTACAGCAGGTCAGCGCCGGTGTAGTCGATGTCCTGGCCGAGGCTGGAGGTCCAGCGACGGGCCGAGGTGACCGAGGTCAGGGTCGCGCCGCCGAGGAACGTCGGCATGTCGATGTTGGCCTCGATCGAGATGCCCTTGTCCTCGACCTCCTGGCCGTCCGCACGGTTGGCGAATCCGGTGCGCGAGAACGGCAGGACGCCGAAGCCGGCGGCCGGCGGACGCTGGCCCGTGCCGTTCGAGAGACCGTCAACGAACGGATAGGTGGGTCCGGTGCGGATCTGGGTGCCGATGCAGCAGAACTCGTCGCGCGACGAATAGTCGGCGATCATGCGGATGGAGACGTCATCGTTCGGCAGCCACAGCAGCTGGCCGCGGACGGTGCCGAAATCCTGGTTGCCGTCGGTGGTCTCTGCTCGCGGGCCGTCGCCGGTGTCGATATTCATGAAGCCGTCGCGGACACGGCGACCGGCGTAGAGGCGGAAGGCCAGGGTGTCGCTGATCGGGCCGGTGACGGAGCCGGAAGCGCCCATCTGGCCGTAGTTGCCGGCGGTCAGCTCGGCGTTGAAGCCCGGGGTGAACGAGGGGGCTTCAGTGATGATGTTGATGACGCCGGCCGAGGTGTTCTTGCCGAACAGCGTGCCCTGCGGGCCCTTCAGGACCTCGATGCGGGCCAGTTCGCCCAGATCGCCGAAGCCGACCGAGTTGCGCGAGCGATAGACGCCGTCGATGACCACGCCGACCGAGCTTTCCAGGCCGGGGTTGTCGCCGACCGTGCCGACGCCGCGGATRCGGGCSGTGGTCGAGGCTTCCGACGAGGTCGAGGTGACCGTCATGCCGGGGGTCAGGATCTGCAGGTCCTTGATGTCGCGGACGCCGGCGTCCTGCAGGGTTTCCTGCGACAGGGTCGTGACCACGATCGGCACATCCTGCAGGTTCTGCTCGCGCTTCTGGGCGGTGACGATGATGTCGTCGATGGTCGTCGNGGGTTGTCGCCGACCGTGCCGACGCCGCGGATGCGGGCGGTGGTCGAGGCTTCCGACGAGGTCGAGGTGACCGTCATGCCGGGGGTCAGGATCTGCAGATCCTTGATGTCGCGCACGCCGGCGTCCTGCAGCACTTCCTGCGACAGGCTGGTGACCACGATCGGAACGTCCTGCAGGTTCTGCTCGCGCTTCTGGGCGGTGACGATGATGTCGTCGATGGTCTGCGGCGCGTCCTGCGGCGCATCCTGAGCGGAAGCGACGCCGGCGAGGCCGAAGGCGCAGGCGCCCACGACGGCGGCCGACACAGTAGTGCGAAGAAGGTTGGTAAGGCGCATGGTCGCTCCCCGACATGGGCCGGGACCCCGTCAAGGACGGCGACCGCGGCGTTTCCTGATCCCTGGCCCGCGCTCTTCTTGATGAAGCGCGGAAAGTCCAGCGTCCGGGGTAGTCCAAGCCGGACTCAGCGACAAGGAGCGGGACCATTCACGGCCCTGTTTCCGCCATGGCGCAACCGTGACTGTGACGCAAAAGCGACAGAAACCGATGACGCTAGGTCAATATTCCCCTAGGTCGGGATAGTATCCGGGGTCTGTTCGGCCAAATTCTTGCGCCGTCGCGCCGCCGCGGCCAGCACCGCGCCGCCGGCGAGCGCGGATAGCAGAGACCCGAGCAGCACGCCCAACTTGACCTCGACCTGTTCCGGCGAGTCGATCGCCCCCGGGAAAGCAAGGGTGCCGATGAACAGGCTCATGGTGAAGCCGACGCCACACAGCAGACTGACTCCGTAGACTTCCAGCCATGTCGCGCCCGTCGGCCTGGCGCCGATCCTGAGGGCGGAGGCGAGCCATGCGGCGCCCAGCACTCCGACCTGCTTGCCGATGAAAAGGCCCAGCGCGACGCCGAGCACCAGCGGAGCCAGCATCTGGTCCAGCGACAGGCCCGCGAAGCTGACGCCGGCCTTGGCGAAGGCGAACATGGGCAGGACCAGGAAGGCGACATAGGGGTGCAGATCGTGCATGGCCTCGCGCAGGGGGCTTTGACCGTCGTCGCGGCGATCGACGACCGGCACGATGGCGGCGAAGGCGACGGCGGTCAGGGACGTCGACAGCCCCGCCAGCACCGTCAGATACCAGACCGCGCTGAAGCCCAGGACCCAGAAGGGGGCCGGTATCCTGCGGCTCCGGGCGATGAAGAAGCCGACGACCAGAAGCGCCACGATTCCGGCGAGCGGCTGAAGGCTGACCCCGCTGGAAAAGAGCGCCGCGATCAGGGCGATGGCGCCGAGGTCGTCGACGATGGCGAGAGTCAGCAGGAAGACGCGCAGCGACGACGGCAGCCTGCGCGCCACCATGGCGAAGACGGCCAGGGCGAAGGCGATGTCGGTCGCAAGCGGGATAGGCCAGCCGCCGTGCGGCCCGCCCATCACGCTCGAAAGGGCCAGATAGACCAGGGCCGGGGCGATCATGCCGCCCGCCGCGGCCAGAACCGGCGTGGCCAGTTTGCGCGGATCGCTGAGCTCGCCGCGCAGGATTTCGTATTTGATCTCCAGCCCGACCACGAGGAAGAAGACCGCCATCAGCCCTTCCTTGATCCATTCAGAGATGGACATCTCGAGGGCCAGGGGCCCGACCTGGAGGACATGTTCGCTCTTCAGCCAGCCGAAATAGCCCGCCGACAAGGGCGAGTTGGCGACGATCAGGGCGGCCAGGGCGGCGAGGCCCAGGACCGCGCCCGAGCCGGCCTCGGTCTTGAGGAATTCGAGAGTCAGTTTGCGCGCCACGGCGGCCTCCGGATCGGAAAGGTCTGTCGTGGCGTCAGGTTATCGACGGACGCCGGACCGGGTTCATCCCCCTGTGGGGCGCCGGCCTGGCCGCGCGCGCGGCCTGATCTCTGCGGACACAATAGATGCTGGCGCGGGGCGTTCAACCGTTGCGTCCCTGCCATCGAGACGTCATTTGCCGGGCATGCCAACGTCCCCCGCCTACCGTCCCGATTCCCGCTTCTTCGATCTGGGCGATGAATACGGCGACGCCGTTCGTCCGGCGGACTTCCCGGAGGCCATCCTGCGCGTCCGCAACGACAGGGCCGCCTCGAGCGTGGGGCTGGACGGGCTGAGCGACGCCGAATGGATCGCCCATTTCGGCCGGTTCGAGCCGCTGCCGGGCCAGCCGGGGCCGCTCGCCATGCGCTATCACGGGCACCAGTTCCGCACCTACAACCCCGACCTCGGCGACGGCCGCGGCTTCCTGGCGGCCCAGATCCGGGACGATCGGGGGCGACTGCTTGACCTTGGTTCCAAGGGATCGGGCCAGACGCCCTGGTCACGCGGCGCCGACGGGCGGCTGACCCTGAAGGGCGGGGTGCGCGAGGTTCTGGCCGCCGAGATGCTGGAGGCGTTGGGCGTGCCGACCAGCCGCGCCTTCAGCCTGATCGAGACCGGTGAGCCCTTGCAGCGTGGCGACGAGCCGTCGCCGACGCGGTCGGCGGTGCTGGTGCGGCTGTCGCACAGCCACATCCGTTTCGGCACCTTCCAGCGAGCGGCGTATCTGGGCCGCAAGGACATGATCGAGGCGCTGATCGACCATGTCCGCGCCGCCTATCATCCCGATGTCGCGGCGGGCGACGTCCCCGGCTTTCTGCGCGCCGTGGTCGAGAGTTCGGCCCGGCTGACCGCACGATGGATCGCCGCCGGCTTTGTCCATGGGGTGCTTAACACCGACAATCTGAACGTCACGGGAGAAAGCTTCGACTACGGTCCGTGGCGGTTCCTGCCGCGTTACGAACCCGGTTTCACCGCCGCCTATTTCGACCACACCGGCCTCTACGCCTTCGCCCGCCAGCCCGAGGCCGTGTTCTGGGCCCTGACGCAACTGGGCGGGGCCCTGAAGCTGGCGGCCGACGCCGGGCCGCTGACCGAGGCGCTGAACGGGTTCGGCCCGGCCTATATCCGCGAACTGCGCGCCGCCTTCCTGGCCCGGCTGGGCGTGCTGAGCCTCGGCGAGGCCGCCGACCAGCGCCTGGTTGACGCGACCCTGGCCGTGCTGCGCGAGGGCGGCGAGGCCCTTCGCTGGGAGCCGCTGTTCTTCGACTGGTTCGGCGGCTTCGCCTCCTCCGCCCGGGCGCTGGGCGGTCCGCGCGGCAAACTCTATCAGGGTGAGGCGTTCGACGTCTTCCGCTTCGCCCTGTTCGAGCACGGGCCAGACCGACCGGAGCGGCTGGAGCATCCGGTCTTCGCCCGGTCCGAGCCTGAGGAGATGCTGATCGACGAGGTCGAGGCGATCTGGACGGCGATCGACGACGACGACGACTGGGGCGCGCTGGAGACAAAGATCAGACGCGTCCGCGAGGCCGGCCAGGCGTGGGGCCTGTCAGACTACTGACAGCAGGCTGTCAGCAGGGATGCGCCAGAAGGCGCAGGCCGGTCGCCGCCGGCGTGGTTGTGACCGAAGGACCCCCGTCATGCCGACCCCGTCCGTGCGTCCCGGATGTTCCGGGCCTGGCCTTAACCCCGCTGCAAGGCCCGTCGCATTACAGAGAATTATGGATACGGCCACGCTTCGGCCCCGTAGCTCACGCAGAAGGCGGTCACGGATGGTTACGGTCACGCTTCGCACTCTTGCGGAATGGATTGGGCGATCCGACATCGCCACTGTTGCCAATCACAAGAGCGCCCTCCCCGGCGTCAGAAAAATGACTTCCCAGACCCTCTCGCCCGCCCGCTCGCGCCTGAACGCCAGCTATCGCAACCTGACCCTCTGGACGCTGCAGGGCTGGCTCGCGATGTTCTTCATCGGCGCGGGCTACGCCAAGCTCAGCGAGCCGATGGCCAATCTGGTCGACCTGATGCGCTGGCCGGCGCATGTCGCGCCGAACATGGTGCGCGGTCTGGGTCTGGCGGAAATCCTGCTGGCGCTGCTGGTGCTGGCCCCTCTGGTGTCGTGGAAGCACGGCCGCCCGCTGCTGGTCATGGCCGCCTCGGGCCTGCTGGCCCTGGAAGTGGTCATGCTGGGCCTGCACGCGACCGGCATGGACGCCGGTCCGACGGTGACCAATCTGGTCCTGATCGCCATGACCGCGCCGGTGCTGTGGATGCGGGCTCGCGAAGTCCGCTAGTCTTTCGGCCCCGCGGCCCGGCAACGGTCCGAGCACACCCTGACGCTTTCCCAGTCGCGCGCCCATTTCCGGCGCCACGAGAACGGCCTGCCGCAGACGACGCACGTCTTCTGCGGCAGATCGCGTTTGTCCGGGGCCGAGCCCAGATTGACGTGTTTGCGAGCCATGCCCAGCTAAAGGCTTCCCTTTACGTGCACGTCAAGTTATGACGCATGCATGGCGACCGCCGACGACCATCGCACCTATTCGATCCGCCAGCTGTGCCGCGAGTTCGGGGCGACGGCGCGGGCGCTGCGCTTCTATGAGGACAAGGGGCTGCTGACGCCCGCCAGAAAGGGTCAGACGCGGGTCTATGACGCCCGCGACCGCGCGCGGCTGAAGCTGATCCTGCGCGGGCGTCGCATCGGCTTCAGCCTGCTGGAGATCCAGGAGATGCTGGACCTCTATGACCACGACAATCACAACGCCCATCAGATGGCCGTCGCCCTGCGCCGCCACCGGGCCCAGATCGCCGCGCTGAAACAGCAGCGCGAAGACCTCGACGCCGCCATCGAGACGGCCGAGGAAGCCTGCGCCGTCATGGAGAAGAAGCTGGGCGAATACCGCCCCGACCTCCTGCCCGGCGCCGAGGAATACGCCGACCTGCTGAAGGCCCGGCTGAACCCCGATCCGCACCACCAGCCCTTCAAAGCGAGAGCCTGAACATGGCCTACAAGGCGCCTGTCCGCGACCTGACGTTCATTCTGGACGAGGTGCTGGAGATCGACCGCNAGCGAGAGCCTGAACATGGCCTACAAGGCGCCTGTCCGCGACCTGACGTTCATTCTGGACGAGGTGCTGGAGATCGACCGCTATTCGAACCAGCCCGGTTTCGCCGACGTCTCGTCCGATCTGGTCGCCCAGATCCTCGAGGAAGGCGCGAAATTCGCCGAGGAGGTCATCGCCCCGCTGAACCGCGTCGGCGATCAGGAAGGCTGCAAATGGGTCGACGGCAAGGTCACCGGCCCGACCGGCTGGAAGGAAGCCTACAAGGCCATGGTCGAGGCCGGATGGCCCGCCCTGTCGGCCCTGCCCGAGCACGGCGGCCAGGGCATGCCCTCGGTCGTGGCCATGGCCTTCGGCCAGATGACCGCCGCCGCCAGCGCCGCCTTCTCCATGTATCCGGGCCTGACGGCCGGCGCCTACTGGGGCCTGAACGCCAACGGCTCGGACGAGCAGAAGGCCATGTATCTGCCCAAGATGGCCTCGGGTGAGTGGGGCGGGACCATGAACCTGACCGAGCCCCAGTGCGGCACGGACCTGGGCCTGATCCGCACCAAGGCCGTGCCCAACGGCGACGGCAGCTACAACATCACCGGCCAGAAGATCTGGATCAGCTCGGGCGAGCACGACTTCACCGACAACATCATCCATCTGGTGCTGGCCCGGATCGAGGGCGCGCCGGCGGGGATCAAGGGCATCAGCCTGTTCGTTGTGCCCAAGGTGTTCGTCAACGCCGACGGATCGCTGGGCGAGCGTAACGCGGGCGCGGCCTGCGCCGGCCTCGAGCACAAGATGGGCATCCACGGCAACGCCACCTGCGTCATGGCTTACGAGAACGCCAAAGGCTGGCTGGTCGGGACCGAGAACAAGGGCATGGCGGCCATGTTCGTGATGATGAACGAGGCCCGCCTCGGCACCGGCTTGCAGGGTCTGTCGATCGGCGCCGCCGCCTATCAGGCCGCCGTTGAATTCGCCCACGATCGCCTGCAGGGCCGCAGCCTGACCGGACCGAAAAACCCGGACGGCCCGGCGGACTCCATCATGGTCCACCCGGACGTGCGCCGCATGCTGCTGGAGGCGAAGGCCTTCGTCGAGGGCGGCCAGGCCTTCACCCTGTGGACCGCCCTGCAGGCCGACCTGCAGCATTCGAACGACGAGGCCGAGGCCCAGAAGGCCCGCGACTACATGGGGCTGATCACCCCGGTGCTGAAGGCCTATCTGACCGACAAGGGCTTCCATGTCGCCTCGCTGGCCATGCAGGTGCACGGCGGCAGCGGCTACACCGAGCATTTCCCGGCGTCGCAGTATCTGCGCGATGCGCGGATCACCATGATCTACGAGGGCGCCAACGGCATCCAGGCGCTGGATCTGGTGGGACGCAAACTGCCCGCCAACGGCGGCCGGGCCATCATGACCTGGTTCGCCGACATCGACGCCTTCGTGGCCGAGAACGGCGGCGAGTCGGCGATCAAGCCCTTCGTCGACGGCCTGACCGACGCCAAGAAGAAGCTGCAGGAGGCCACCATGTGGCTGATGCAGAACGGCATGCAGAACCCGGACAACGCCGGGGCGGCGAGCACCGACTATCTGCACATCTTCGGCCTCACGGCCCTGGCCTATATGTGGGCGCAGATGGCCAAGGCGGCGCAGGCGAAGGTCGACGAAGGCTCGACCGATCCCTTCTACGCCAACAAGCTGATGACCGGCCGCTACTTCGTCGAACGCATCCTGCCCGATACGGGGGCGCATCTGGCCAAGCTGAAGACCGGCGCCGAGGTGCTGATGCAGATGCCGGCGGAGGCGTTCTGAGCATGAACGTCCTCAACGTCCCCGAGCCCGCCTTCATGCAGGAAGAGGAGATCGTCCTCTTCTCCGACAGCGTCGGCAAATGGATCGACGAGCACGCGCCGCCCGAGGCGGTGCAGTCGTGGATCGCCAACTCGTCGGTGCCGCGCGAGCTGTGGAACGCGTCCGGCGAGGCCGGCCTGCTGGGCCTGTCCATGCCCGAGGCCGACGGCGGCATGGGCGGGGACTACCGGCATGAGGTGGTGCTGATGCGCCAGCTGGGCTGGAAGGGGGCGGACCATTTCGGCATCTCGCTGCACAATGCGATCGTCATGCCCTACATCTGGCACTACGGCACCGAGGAGCAGAAGGCGCGCTGGCTGCCGCGGCTCCAGTCCGGCGAACTGGTCGGCGCCATCGCCATGACCGAGCCGGGCGCCGGGTCCGACCTGCAGGGCGTCAAGACCACCGCCATCAAGCAGGGCAACCAGTATGTGGTGAACGGCTCCAAGACCTTCATCACCAACGGCCAGCTGGCCAATTTCATCATCGTCGTGGCCAAGACCGACCCGACGGAGGGCGCCAAGGGCACCAGCCTGATCGTGGTCGAGACGGACGGCGCGGAAGGCTTCGAGCGCGGGCGGAACCTGCACAAGATCGGCATGGAGGGGAACGACACCTCCGAGCTGTTCTTCAACGATGTGAAGGTTCCCGGCGAGAACATCATCGGCGGCGGCGAGGGCCAGGGCTTCATCCAGTTGATGCAGCAACTGCCGCAGGAGCGTCTCAACATCGCCGTCCAGGGCGTGGCCGCCTCCGAGCGCGGGCTGCAGGAGACGCTGGCCTACGTCAAGGAGCGCAAGGCCTTCGGCAAGCGGGTGATCGACTTCCAGAACACCCAGTTCAAACTGGCCGAGGTGAAGACCAAACTGACGGTCGCCAAGGTCTTCGTCGACCACTGCCTTGGCCTGCACCTGCAGGGCAAGCTGGACGCGGCCACGGCCTCGATGGCCAAATACTGGGTCACCGACATCCAGGGCGAGGTCATCGACGAGATGCTGCAGCTGCATGGCGGCTACGGCTATATGAACGAATATCCGATCGCCCAGCTGTACAAGGACGCGCGCGTGCAGCGCATCTACGGCGGCACCAACGAGATCATGAAGCTGTTGATCGCGCGCACGCTGTAACCCTCCTCCCCTCCGTCACCCTCGGGCTCGACCCGAGGGTCAGGCGTGGACCTATCGGTATGATCCGTGCGCATCGGAGACCGGGTCTCGTCACCCTCACCGAGCACCGGCCGGTCTGATCCTCGGGTCAAGCCCGAGGATGACGGCCAAGGGGGTGCGGGCTATGTCAGGACCATGATCCGCCTCCACGTTCCCACCCCGCTCGCCCCCGACGCCGCCGTCCTGCCGACGCTGGACCAGTCGCGCTACCTGACGCAGGTGATGCGGCTCAAGATCGGCGACGGCCTGCTGGTCTTCAACGGGCGCGACGGGGAATGGCGCTGCGTTATCGCCGAGGTGCTCAAGAAGGGCGTCGTGCTGCGGGCCGAGGAACAGGTGCGGCCGCAGTCGACCGGCCCCGATCTGGAACTGCTGATCAGCGTGGTGAAGAAGAGCGCGCTGGAGTTCGCCGTCGAGAAGGCGACCGAACTGGGCGTGCGGCGGGTCGGGCTGGTGGTCACCCACCGGACCCAGACGTCGCATGTGCGGATGGACCGGCTGGACGCCATCGCCATCGAGGCGGCGGAACAGACCGGGCGGCTGGACGTGCCGATGATCGACGAACCGGCGAAGCTGGCCGAGCTGCTGGACGGCTGGGAGGCCGGGCGGCGGCTGATGTTCTGCGACGAGACCGGCGGCGCACCGGCCGGCCCGGCGCTTCAGGCGGCCGGCGCGGATCCCTGGGCCGTGCTGATCGGTCCCGAAGGCGGGTTCTCGCCGGAGGAGCGCGAGCGGCTGCGAGCCCTGCCCTTCACCACCGCCGTGTCGCTCGGCCCGCGCATCCTGCGGGCCGACACCGCCGCCATCGCCGCCCTGACGCTGTGGCAGGCGGCCGTGGGCGACTGGGACCGCTAGCGGGACCGTCGGCTTCAGGGCAGGATGCGGCATGTTCAACGAACTCGTCCTGTCGACGGTCATGGCCCTGCTCGCCGTCAGCATCCACGGCTTCGGCCTGCTCAGCCTCGGCCGGGGACTGGAAATCTACGAAATCCGCGCGGGCCGCTCCTATGTCGAGGGGCCGCTGTGGCGGCACGCGCTCCTGACCATCGCCGTGGTCCTGGGCCTGTTCGTCGTCCATGGGCTGGAGATCTGGATGTACGCCGCCCTCTACAAGCTGATCGGCGCGGTGCCGGACCTGCGCGAGGCGGTCTATTTCTCAAGCATCAGCTATGGCTCGATCGGCTACGACGACTCGCTGATGGCGCCGGAGTGGCGGCTGCTGGGCGCGATCGAGGGCGTGGCGGGGGCGATCCTGCTGGGCTGGTCGGTCGCCTTCTTCGTCAGCGTCATGACCCCGTTCTCCGCCCGCAAAAAACACGGCATGGTCCATCGCGACATCCCTTGAGGAACGCACTGTTTCGCCCCATCTAGCCGCCACGACAGCCTTCGGGCTCTGGGGCTGAAAGAACCACATGGCCGACGCCGCGCCGCTCTCCCGCGAAGACCTGATCGGCGCCATGGCGAAGGGGGCCAAGCCGAAGGCCGAATGGCGCATCGGCGCCGAACACGAGAAATTCGGCTTCGACCGCGCGACCCTGCGCCGCCCGGCCTATGACGGCGAGAGCGGCATCCTGGCCATGCTGACCGGCCTGCAACGGTTCGGCTGGAGCCCGGTCGAGGAGGCCGGCCACGTCATCGCCCTGGAGCGCAAGAACGACGAGGGCATGACCGCCTCGATCTCGCTGGAGCCGGGCGGCCAGTTCGAACTGTCGGGCGCGCCGCTGAAGGACGTGCACGACATCTGCGACGAGACCGGCCGCCACCTGATGGAGGTCAAACAGGTCGCCGACCAGATCAACCTCGGCTTCATCGGCGCCGGTTTCGACCCGCTGTGGCGGCGCGAGGACGTGCCGATCATGCCCAAGGGCCGCTACGGCATCATGCGGGCCTATATGCCGAAGAAGGGGTCGCTGGGCCTCGACATGATGCTGCGCACCTGCACCATCCAGTCGAACCTGGACTTCGCGGACGGGCCGCCCGTCCGGGTCGCGTCACGATATCGATGTCAGGCCACCGCCCTGTTCGCCTGTTCGCCCTTCATCGAGGGCAAGCCGAGCGGCTTCCTGTCGTCGCGCGCCAATGTCTGGACCGACACCGATCCCGACCGCACCGGCATGCTGGACTTCGTGTTCGAGGACGGTTTCGGCTACGAGCGCTACGCCGACTACGCCCTCGATGTACCGATGTATTTCGCCAAGCGCGGCGAGACCTATGTCGACCTGTCGGGACAGTCGTTCCGCGCCTTCATGACCGAAGGGCTCGACGCCCTTCCGGGCGAGCGGGCGACGAAGAAGGACTGGAACGACCACCTGACCACCCTTTTCCCCGAGGTGCGGCTGAAGTCGTATCTGGAGATGCGCGGCGCCGACGGCGGACCGTGGAGTCGCATCTGCGCGCTGCAGGCCCTGTGGGCCGGGGTGCTGTACGACGGCGCGGCCCTGGCCGCGGCCTGGGACCTGGTCAAGGACTGGGACATCGGCGACCACGAGCGCCTGCGCCGCGACGTCACGCGGCTTGGCCTGAAGGCCGAGGTCGCGGGCCGGTCGGTGCGGGACGTGGCCGTCGACATGGTCCACATCGCCCGCGAGGGGCTGAAGAACCGCGCCCGCTTCAGCGGCGGCATGGTCGACGAGCGCGGCTATCTGTCGGAGCTGGAAGACATCGCCGACAGCGGGGTCACCCCCGCCGAGCGGCTGCTGGAGCTCTACCACGGGGAGTGGCAGGGCGACGTGACGCGGATGTACCGGGACTTCGCCTACTAGGCGGGGCCGGCGTTGCGCGGCGCGCGGGCGTTGTCGGCCGCGTTGCATCGGGCGATCTCGGCTTCCGTCAGCGCCAGGCCGGCCCGGGCGAAGGCGGAAACCGCCCCCATCCGGCCGACGAAGCGCCGGCATTCCCGCATCAGCGGCTGGGTCGTGCCGCCGCCGCGTCCGGCGCACTGGCCGGCCGGGCCGCAGCTCCAGTTGCGTCCGTCGAGGTTCAGCTGGATTTCGCGGGGTTGCAGCAGGGTGGCCGCGGCGCCGGACGTCGGGGCGGGAGCGGCGGTCTGGACGGCGAGGGCCGCCATCAGGGTCAGGACGAGCATGGGTTCCTCCGAAGGCTGGTCATGACGAACGATCCGGGTTAAAAGTGACCGTTCGTGCACCATTAAGTGACCGATCGGTTACTTTGAGTCAAGAGGCTTTTGCATGCCGCCCAAAGGCGAGGCCACCCACGCCCGACTGATCGACGAGGCGATGACCCAGGTCACGGTGCGGGGCCTCGCCGCCGTGAGCCTCGGCGACGTCGCGAATGCCGCCGGTCTGTCCAAGAGTGCGGTGCTGAAGCATTTCCAGTCCAAGGAGGCGCTGCAGGCCGAGGTCGTCGACGCCATGATCGACCGCTTCAAGTCGGCGGTCTGGGACCCTGCGGAACCGCTTGAACCGGGCCGCGCACGTCTGGACCGCATCTTCGAGGGCGAGCTGGACTGGATCGACGGTGAGGATCGCCCGGGCGGCTGCCCGCTGAAGGCGGCGGCGATGGAGCTGGACGACCAGCCCGGCCCCCTGCGCGACACGCTGAAGGGCAGTCAGGTCCGCTGGGCCAAGACGCTGAAGCGCGAGTTCCGGACCCTGTATCCCGAAGCCGACGAGTCCACGCTGGAGCTCAAGGTGTTCCAGTTCAAGGGTCTGGTGCTGGCCTACGGCCATTCGCGCCGCCTGCTGGACGACGAGACCGCGCGAGGCCAGGCGACGGCGGCCTATCGGGCGCTTGTGGACGCGGCTTGATCCCGCCTTCCGGGTGGCGGAGAGTGCGGCCGTACCGGTGAAGGGGCCCCGCACGTGATCATCCGTCTGACCGCCATCCTGATGGCTGCATCCGCTCTGACCGCCTGCGGCGCGTCCGAACAGACCGCCGAACCCGCCGCCGCGTCGGCGACGACGACGGTCGCATCACCGGCCGCGGCCGGCGACCGCACAGTCTTCAGCGACCCCGCCCTGGGCATCGCCTTCGACCATGCCTCCTCGCGCCGCACAGGCCCCTGCCCCGATGGCGAAGAGGCCGGCTGCGTCGCTCTGTTCGAAGGCGATAAGCACGTGCTCTCCTTGCAGCTGAAGGACGGGCCGGTGGGAGCGGTGGCGGCGGCCGAGGCGGGCTTCGAGCGGAACGCGGACGGCGTGCTGATGACCACCTACGGCCGTTTCGCGCCGGTTCCGGTGGAGCCGTTCTCCGGTCCCGGCTGGACGGGCCTCAGGGCCCGTGTGACCTGCGGCGTCTCCGACGAGGAGACCGGCTTCCACGCCGCCGGCGGCGAATGTCTTTGGGCGGTGATCGGCGATGGCGAGCGGGCCGTCGTGGCCAGCACCCAGGGCATACTCGGCCTGGACGACGACACCATGCGGACTCTGACCTCGATCCGCTTCCTGCCGAGGGCCTGAGCCATGGGCGGCAGAATCCGCGTCGGCATCGGCGGCTGGACCTATGAGCCCTGGCGCGGGGTCTTCTATCCGGACAAGCTGAGCCAGAAGAGGGAGCTGGAGTACGCCAGTTCCAAGCTGACCTCGATCGAGATCAACGGCACCTACTATTCGGGCTTCAAGCCCGAGACCTGGATGAAATGGCGCGACGAGACGCCCGACGACTTCGTCTTCGCGGTCAAGGCCAGCCGGTTCTGCACCAACCGCAAAATCCTGTCGGAGGCCGGCGAAAGCATCGGACGCTTCCTCGACCAAGGGCTGACGGCGCTGGGCGACAAGCTGGGGCCGATCAACTGGCAGTTCATGGCCACCAAGAAATTCGATCCGGTCGATTTCGAGGGTTTCCTCAAGCTGTTGCCGAAGGAGAAGAACGGCATTCGTCTGCGCCACGCCCTGGAGGTCCGCAGCGGGACGTTCGACAACGCGCAGTTCTACGACCTGGCCCGCAAATACGGCGCGGCCATCGTCTACGGCCATGACGACGAGGCGCCGGAATGGCCGCGGATCAATCAGGACACGGCCGACTTCAAATACGCACGGCTGATGTCGAGCCGCGAGGATGAGCCGACCGGCATGTCTCCGGCCGAGCTGGACGGCATCGTCAGACAGACGCGCGAATGGGTGAAGCAGGGCGACGTCTTCGCCTATTTCATCGCCGGGGCGAAGGTGCGCAATCCGGCGGCCGCCCAGGCCCTGATCGAAAAGCTGGGGTGACCCGGTTGCGCCGGGCCGTCGGCGCGCACACTTGAGCCCGGCCTTTCAGGAGCCTTCCCCATGCCCATCGCCACCCGCGCCTTCGCCGCCACCTCCAGCGACGCCCCGCTGTCGCCCTTCAGCTTCGACCGGCGCGATCCGGGCCCGGACGACGTCGCCATCGAGATCAAATTCTGCGGCGTCTGCCACTCGGACCTGCACGTGGTGAAGAACGACCTGGGCAACACCACCTATCCGATCGTGCCGGGCCACGAGATCGCCGGCGTGGTGACGGCGGTGGGCGGCAACGTCGCCCGCTTCAAGGTCGGCGACCGGGTCGGCGTCGGCTGCATGGTCGACAGCTGCCGCCAGTGCAAACCCTGCCTCGAGGGCGAGGAGCAGTACTGCGTCCCCGGCATGACCCAGACCTATGGCTCGCCCGACCCCAAGGGCGCCGCCGTCGGCCAGACCATCACCCAGGGCGGCTACGCCACCGCCATCGTGGTCGACCAGAACTATGTCGTGACCATCCCCGACAGCATCCCGCTGGAGGCCGCCGCGCCGCTGCTGTGCGCCGGGATCACCACCTATTCGCCGCTGAGGCACTGGAAGGTCGGGCCGGGCTCGAAGGTCGCCGTGATCGGCCTCGGCGGTCTCGGCCACATGGCGGTCAAACAGGCGGCGGCCATGGGGGCCGAGGTCACCGTGCTGTCGACCTCGGACCGCAAGAAGGCCGACGCGGAGCGGATGGGGGCGAAGCATTTCCTCATCAACTCGGACAAGGCGGCGATGAAGGCGGCGGGCGAGCGCTTCGACCTGATCATCAACACCGTCTCGGCCACGCACGAGATCGCCAGCCATGTGCAGCTGCTGGCCAGGGACGGGACCATGGTCATGCTGGGCCTGACCACCGAGGGCCTGCCGGTCTACGCCATGGGCCTGTTGTGGCGGCGGCGCTCGGTGGCCGGCTCGCTGATCGGCGGCATCCGCGAGACCCAGGAGATGCTCGACTTCTGCGCCGAACACGGCCTGGCCTGCGACATCGAGGTGATCGCCCCGGACCAGATCAACGAGGCCTATGCGCGACTGCAGAAGTCCGACGTGCGTTATCGCTTCGTGCTGGACATGGCGCGGATCTGAGACGAGGGGGAAGGGTCGACCCTCGAACCTTCCCCCGCTACACCTGTTCCTGAACAGGCGCCGCGTCAGACGGCGCCATCAGGGACAAGGAAACGCACATGGCACGAGTGGCTCTGGTCACGGGTGGGACCCGCGGCATCGGCAAGGCGATCGTCCAGCGGCTGAAGGAAGACGGCATGTCCGTCGCCGCCGGCTATTCCGGCAATGTCGAGGCGGCCGAGGCGACGGCGAAGGAACTGGGCGTCACCATCGTCAAGGGCAACGTCGGCTCGTTCGACGACTGCGCCCGCGCTGTGAAGGAGATCGAGGACCAGCTCGGGCCGATCGACGTGCTCGTGAACAACGCCGGCATCACCCGCGACGGCTTCTTCCACAAGATGAGCGCCGACCAGTGGTCCGACGTGATCCGGGTCAACATGGACAGCGTCTTCAACATGACGCGCCAGGTCATAAACGGCATGCGCGACCGGGGTTTCGGGCGCATCGTCAACATCAGCTCGATCAACGGGCAGAAGGGCCAGATCGGCCAGACCAACTATTCAGCCGCCAAGGCCGGCATGATCGGCTTCACCAAGGCCCTGGCGCTGGAGAATGCGCGCAAGGGCGTGACGGTGAACTGCATCGCCCCCGGCTATATCGACACCGAGATGGTCGGAGCCATGGACGAGAAGGTCCTGGCCGGAATCATCGCCCAGATCCCGGTCGGAAGGCTCGGAAAAGGCGAGGAAATCGCCGATATGGTGTCATGGCTGTCGGGCGAACGTGCCGGATATGTCACAGGCTGCACCCTGTCGCTGAACGGGGGTCAGTATCTGGTCGGCTGATCGGGGCCTGCCCAAAATCCGCCGCGCCGGCGCTTCACCACTTCCGTCATGGAGTTGACGGCAGGGTCCAGAACGGCGCGAACGCCGCTTCCGGCCGCGATGGCGATCGCCCTCGCGACGGCGGCGTTGTCCTTTGCGTCCACGGCCTCCGAAGCCCAGGCCCAGATCCGCGGCAACGCCCAGGCCGAGCAGAGCCAGTCCCTCCGCAACAGCGGGGGGACCTCGCGGACCCTGCCGCCCACGGGCCGCTATGTCGCGGAATCCGGTGAAGCCTTCATCCTCGACCGTTCGGGCCAGCGGCCCCTGCTGCGCTTCGACCGGCGCGACGAGACCTGGGTGCTGCGCCCGACCGCCGCCCCGCGCGGCGACGTCATCTATCGCAACGACGCGGGCGACCAGTTGCTGCGGGTCACGCCCGGCGGCGGCATGACCGTCTATACGCCGCGTGCGCCCGGCGGATCGCCGGCCTCGCTGTCCGGCCCGGCCGCCAGCCTGTCGCCGCCGACCCTCGGCCCGGCCCAGATGTTTCAGCTGATGACCCGGCGCAGCGCCATGCTGAGCCAGGCCCTGGGGCGGCTGATCGAGATCAATGTCGACACCGACGGCGCCGCCGAAAGCCTGACCGTCGAAGCCCTCATCCTGTCGACCGACGCGGCCCTGCGCATCGCCCGCTCGCCGTCGGCGCGGTCGTCGCTGGACCGGCTGCGCAGCATCACCATCGTCGATGGTCCCCGCGCCTCGGTGACCTATGCCAGGGGCGATCTCCGCATCGTGGTGGCGCCCGTCCAGGGCGTGGCGGGCCGGCCCTCTTCGGCGCGGGTGATCGACGCCTTCCTGACCCCCGCGCCGCCGCCCCGGCGCTAGGCGCGTCTAGCCGGTGAAGACATCCTTCGCCGCCCGGCGGGCGGCGAATTCGGCGGCATGGGTCGCGCGCATGAAGGGATTGAACGCCTTCTCCAGACCGATCGTGGTCGGAACCGTCGCCTCGCCCCGTTCCCGCATCGCGAAGATTTCCCCCGCCCGCGCGATCATTTCCGGCCGATCGTCGAGGCTCAGGGCGAAGCGGGCGTTGGCGGCGGTGTATTCATGGGCGCACCAGACCACGGTCTCGTCCGGCCAGGCAGCGAGGGCCTGCAGGCTGGCGTGCATCTGCTCCGGCGTCCCTTCGAACAGCCGGCCGCAGCCGAGGTTGAACAGCACGTCGCCGACGAAGGCCTGGGCGTCCGCGGCCGAGCGATAGACGATATGGCCGAGGGTGTGGCCCGGCGCGTCGGTCACCTCCAGCACGGTCTGGCCCAGCCTCACCGTGTCGCCGCCGGCGACGATGCGGTCGATCGGCGCGGCCTTGCGCACCTCTTCGGGCCCGACGATCTCGCAGCCGGTTTCGGCCTTGAGCCGGGCGTTGCCCTGGGTGTGGTCGGGGTGCCAGTGGGTGTTCAGGATCAGGTCCAGCCGCCCCCAGCCCGATCGCTCCAGCGCCTCCAGAATGACGGCGGCGTCCGGCGTGTCGATCGTCGCGACCGCGCCGGTGGCTGCGTCGCGGACCAGCAGGCCGTAGTTGTCGTTCAGGCAGGGAAAGAGGCGCACGTCGAGGGTCATGCGCCTATCCTAGCAGCCCGCCCCGACCCGGCCTATGCTGGCTCCATGCGGCGCAGCATCGAGGACCTTCGCATCTTCTACGGCGAGCCGGCCGGCGCCCTGGCGCGCCGTCTGCTGGCCCGGCGTCTGGAGGACGCCTGGGGCGAGGCGGCCAACAGCGACGTCCTGGGTCTGGGTTACGCCACCCCGTGGCTGGACGCCTTCGTCGGGGCCCGCCGGGTGGTCGCGGCCATGCCGGGCGGTCAGGGAGTCGAGCTGTGGCCATCGGTGGGCAAGAACCGGACGCTGCTGGTCGACGACCGCCGTCTGCCCTTCGCCGCCGGATCGTTTGACCGCATCCTGGTCGTCCACGCCCTTGAGGAAGCCGACGACGCCCAGGCCCTGATGGCCGAGGCCGTGCGCGCCCTGTCGCCGGCAGGGCGGATCATCCTGGTCGCAGCCGCGCGGGGCGGCCTCTGGGCGCGGGCCGAGACCACGCCGTTCGGACATGGGCGACCCTTCACCCGCGGCCAGCTGGAGCGGCTGGTCCGGGCAGCCGGTCTCGAACCGACCGCCTGGTCGCAGACGCTGTATGTGCCGCCCTGGGGGCCGCTGCTGCCGCTGGCCGACGGCTTTGAACAGGTCGGCAAGCGCATCATGCCGGGCGCGGCGGGAGTCATCCTGCTGGAGGCGACGCGTCGGGAATACGCCCGTATCCGGCCCGGAGGGGCGGTGGCGACCGCGCCGGTGAGGACGCCCGCCCTCCAGCCCCGGCCTGCGAACCGGTCGGGGACCGGCGATGATCTGGCGGGAACGGCCAAACGCCCTTAAAGGCGGGCCATGCAGCGACTGATCCTGATGCGACACGCCGAGGCCGAACGGGCCGCCAGCTCCGGTCGGGACCGCGACCGCGCCCTGTCCGTGCGGGGCCGGCAGGACGCCGCCGCCATGGGCCGGGCCCTGGCCGCGCGGGGCATGAGGCCCGATCTGGCGCTGGTGTCGCCCGCGCTGCGCACCCGCCAGACCTGGGATCTGCTGCACGACGCCTTCGGCGACGTCCAGGTGCGCGAGGACGAGGCGCAGTATAATGGCGGCGCCCACGCCCTGCGCCTTCTGGTCGAGGCCGCCGAGGACGAGGCCGGCTGCCTGATGGTGGTGGCGCACAATCCCGGCGTTCATCTGCTGGCCGTCGAATATCTGGTCGAAAGCGCGGCGTCGCCGTCGGTTCTGGACCGCATGAGCGGCGGGTTTCCGCCGGGCTCCGCCGCCATCTTCACCGTGGATGTCGCCGGCCGTTGCGCCTTCGAGGGCTTCCTGCAGCCCCGCGACCTGGGCGGCCTGTGAGCGGCGTCGCCTACAAGCTGGTCGACAGGGCCGAGTGGACGGCCGCGCGCGAGGCCGGGAGCTACGCCGGTTCGGCCGTCGATCGGGCGGACGGCTACATCCATCTGTCGAGCGCAGAACAACTGCCCGAGACGGCGCGCCGACACTATGCGGGTCGGACCGACCTGATGCTGGTCGCCGTGGACCTGCGGGCTGTTGGCGACGATCTGAGGTGGGAGGCGTCGCGCGGCGGGGCCCTGTTTCCCCATCTTCACGCCCCGCTTCCGGTCGCCGCCGCGACGGACGAGCGCGGCCTGTCGGTCGACGACCATGGCGTCATGCGTTTCGACGACGGAGCTGTCGGATGGCCCTGAGCGACCTCGGCGCCGCCCTGCTGCGACGGCTGGATCCCGAGGTCGCGCACGGTCTGGCGATCCGCGCCCTTCAGATCGCGCCCCTGCCGGCGCCGCCCGCCGACGACCCCATTCTGAAGACCCGTCTGGCGGGGCTCGAACTGCTGAACCCGGTCGGCCTCGCGGCCGGTCTGGACAAGAACGGCGAGGCCCTGCGAGGGCTGGCGCGCCTCGGCTTCGGTTTCGTGGAGTGCGGCTCGGTCACCCCGCGGCCACAGGCCGGCAACCCGAAGCCGCGCCTGTTCCGCCTCTCGGAAGACCGCGCCATCATCAACCGGATGGGGTTCAACAACGCGGGCCTCGAGGCCTTTGCCGCCCGCCTGGCGAATCGCCCGCGCACGGTGGTCGTCGGCGCCAATCTCGGGGCCAACAAGGACACGGACGACAAGGCGGCCGACTATGTCACGGGTCTGAGGCGCCTGCGCGGCCTCAGCGACTATGTCACGGTCAACGTCTCCTCGCCCAACACGCCGGGACTGCGCGCTCTCCAGGGCCGGGCGGCGCTGGACGACCTGCTGGGCCGATTGAACGAGGCCCGGGCCGGCGATCCGACGCCGGTTTTCCTCAAGATCGCGCCCGACCTGACGCCTGACGAGATCGCCCTGATCGTCGAGGCCAGCCTGGACCACGGCATCGACGGCCTGATCGTCGCCAACACCACCCTGGATCGGCCCGACAGCCTGCGCTCGCCGGACCGCGGCGAAGCGGGCGGCCTGTCCGGCGCGCCCCTGAAGGCCCGCGCCATGAAGGCGCTGCGCGCCGCGGCGACGGCGTCGGCCGGACGCCTGCCCCTGATCGCGGTCGGCGGGATCGATTCCGGGGCCGAGGCCTACGCCCGGATCCGCGCCGGCGCTTCGGCCGTCCAGCTCTATTCGGCCCTGATATACGACGGCCCGGGGCTCGTCGCGCGGATCAAACGGGACCTCGCCGCCCGCCTGCGCGCCGACGGATTTTCGACGGTGTCCGAGGCCGTTTCAGCGGCCCGTTGACGGAGCGTTAGGGCAACGCGGGCATAGTGCGCGCACGGGCGAAACCGCCTTGTTCGGGGAACCGCATGGCGATCGCCAAAGTCGATACGCAGGCCTCAAATCCCGCACCGGCGGACGACTGGGCGATGGCGATCCGTCAGCGGCGCAAGGCGTTGCTGCAGCGGCTCGGCATGTCCGCGGCCAGCGCCCTGATCTTCAGCCCGCTGCTCGGCTGGCCGTTGAGCGTCGGCTGGGTCGTCGGCTATTTCATCATCCAGGCTCTCGATCTGTGGATTTTCGGCCCGATCAACAGCGGCCGGACAAACCGTCTGCAAGGCCTGCGCGGGATCGCCGGGTGGCTCATACTGACCGTCAACGCCGGCTATTTCGGCAGCCTGTCGGTTCCGTTGTGGCTCGCGGGCGGCCCGATGGGCGGCATCTGCGCCGCCCTGCTGTTGTCCGCCGGCGCCATTTATTCGGTGATCAACGCTCCCCGGTCGAAGTCCGTCATGCTGCTGACCGCTTCGTTCCAGTTTCTCTATCTGTCGGCGACGCCGGTCTTCATGGCGATCTATGGCGCGTCAACGGGCTTCGTGACCGCAGCGGCCATCGCCGTGGGCGTCTTCATCACCTACTGCCTGTCGACCTGGCAGCGCATGAACGAGGCGCGCCTGGCGGAAAGCGCGGCGCGGATCGAGGCCGACCAGAAGCGATCGGACGCCGAACGCATCATGGAGGGCCGCAGCGCCTTCCTGGCCGCCATCGGCCACGATCTTCGCACCCCCATCAGCGCCATCCTGACCGGTGCGGCCGAACTGGAGCGCGGCGCGACCGACGCCTCCGCGCGGTCACAGGCCCATCTGATCACGGACGCCGGCTTCATGATGAAGGCCCTGCTGGACGATCTTCTGGATCACGCCAAGCTGGACGCCGGACACATGACGGTGGACCAGGTCGACTTCGATCTGCGCGACCTGCTGAACCAGACCGTCCGCCTCTGGCGCGGGCCGGCCCGCGCCAAGGGACTCAAATTGCGGGTCGAGGGCGCCGCCTTCGTCCCCGCGGCCGTGCGCGGCGATCCGATGCGCCTGCGTCAGGTCCTGAACAATCTGATCTCCAATGCGATGAAGTTCACCGACACCGGATCGATCACCCTGCGCCTGCAGGCCTGGCCGGACGAGCCGGGCGGCCACGCGGTGCTGATCGAGATCGCCGACACCGGTCCCGGCATGACCCCCGAACAGGTCGGGCGTCTGTTCACGCCCTTCGACCAGACCATCGCCGGGGTCAGCGCCGTCCATGGCGGAACCGGCCTGGGCCTGGCCATCAGCCGCCAGCTGGTCCAGTTGATGGACGGACGCCTGACCGCCCGCAGCCAGCCCGGCGTCGGCTCCCGCTTCACCCTGTCCCTGCACCTCCAGCCGGGCGAGGCCGTCCCGGCCGGCACGCCGGCCCTGGACCAGCAGAGCCGCGACGCCGTCGCCCGTTCCCTGTCGGGCAGCCGCTCGGCCGCCGCCGAACAGATCGCCGCGCCCCAGCCCCTGTACGAGGCGCCCCCGGCCCCCGCGTCGCTCGCCGCCGCCGCGGAGCCCGGGCAGGAGGAGGACGACGAGGGCCGGCCCATGCGGGTGCTGGTGGTCGACGACCACGACATCAACCGCCGCGCCATCCAGCTGATCCTGCAGCCGCTGGGCTGCGACATCGCCACCGCCGCCGACGGCATGGCGGCGCTCAGGATTTGCGAGCACACCGCCTTCGACCTGATCTTCATGGACGTGCGGATGCCGGAACTGGACGGCCGCGAGACCACCCGCCGCATCCGCGCCGGCGACGGCCCCAACGTCGGCGTGCCGATCATCGCCGTCACGGCCGACACGGCGGCCGAGGACATCGCCGCCTGCACGGCGGCGGGCATGACCTATTTCGTGCCCAAGCCGATCACCCCGCCGATGCTGCTGGAGGCCATCACCCATGTGATGACCATGGCTCAGGGGGAAGACGTCGACGAGGCGCAGACCGTAGCCGCCTGACCCCGCACTTCGGTCGCCAGCCGATCGGCGAAACCGTCGGCCTTCATCGCGCATTCCCAGACCGTGACCACGCGCCAGCCGTCGGCCGTCAGCGCCGCCCGGCTGGCCTCGTCGCGCCTCCGGTTGCGGTCGATCTTCGCGATCCAGTAGGCGGCGTTGGCCTTGGGCTGTCGGCCGCCTCTCGGGCAGTCATGGCCGTGCCAGAAACAGCCGTGCACGAACACGGCGACACGCCGCCCCTTCATCACCAGATCGGGCCGGCCCGGCAGGCCCGCGCCGCCCAGCCGGTAGCCGATGCCCGCCGCGCGCAAGATGCGGCGCACGGCCAGTTCAGGCGCGGTGTCGCGGCCCTTCACGCGGCGCATGACGGCGCTGCGCTGTTCCGGGGTGAAGACGTCTGTGGTCACGATCCAGACCTCTCGCGCCGCGTCGCGAGCGGTCGCGCCTCTAGAGCTGCGCCAGCAGATGCTCCGCCGACGAGACCTTGAACTCGCCCGGCTGTTCGATGTTCAGCTGCTCGACGACGCCGTCCCTGACCAGCATGGAATAGCGCTGCGAGCGCTCGCCCATGCCGAAGCCCTTGGCGTCCATCGACAGGCCCAGCTGGCGGGTGAAGTCGCCGTTGCCGTCGCCCAGCATGACGATGTCGTCCTTGCCGATGCCCTGGCTGTCGGCCCAGGCGCCCATGACGAAGGCGTCGTTGACCGAAACGCAGGCGATCGTGTCCACGCCCTTGGCGACAAGGTCCTGGCGGAGGTCCTTGAAGCCCGGCAGATGCTTCGCCGAACAGGTCGGGGTGAAGGCCCCGGGGACGGCGAACAGGGCCACGGTCCTGCCGGCGAAGATGTCGTCGGTGGTGACGGGTTTGGGGCCGTCGTCGGTGGCGCGGGTGAGGTTGGACGAGGGGATGCGGTCGCCGATCTGGACGGTCATGGGCAGGCTCCGGGAGGGGGTGTGAGGACCAAACGTGCCGATCAGATAGGCGTTGCCGCCGCTCCCGCCAACCGGTCACGCCTTGCAGACGCCGCCATCCGCACCAATGATAGGGTCATGGACGAATTCCAATCCCTGGCCGGCCGGCTTCTGGTGGCCATGCCCGGCATCAGCGACCCCCGGTTCGAGCACGCGGTCATCCTGATCTGCGCCCACCGGCCGGACCACGCCATGGGCCTGAGGCTGGACCGCCCCGCGCCCGGCGTGAACCTGAAGAAGGTGCTGACCAAACTCGACACCGCCGCGCCCGACGACGCCGACAGCCGCGCCGTGCTGATCGGCGGGCCGGTGGAGCGCGAGCGGGGCTTCGTGCTGCATACCGACGACTGGCTGGTCGACGACGCCTCCCTGGCCTTCGGCGCGGGCTTCGCCATGACCGGCACCCGCGAGGCCCTGCTGGCCATGGTCGATCCGGCGACGGGTCCGCATCGCTCCGTGCTGCTGCTCGGCTACGCCGGCTGGGACGAAGGGCAGCTGGAGGAGGAACTGGGCGAGAATGTCTGGCTGACCGCCGACGCCGATCCCGAACTCATCTTCGACCCCGACCACGAGAGCAAATGGGGCCGGGTGCTGGCCGGTCTGGGCGTGGATCCGGCGCGATTGTCGGGACAGATCGGCCGGGCCTAGGCCGACCGGGCCTTGATCGGCGCCGTGCCGTCGGCCAGCGATTCGTTCAGATACACCTCGGCCTCCTGGGCCGGCAGGGCCGGGGCGTAGCCGAAGCCCTGGCCGTAGTGGCACTGGGCGTCGAGCAGCAGCTTGGCGAGGCCGGCGTTCTCGACCCCCTCGGCGACGACGTCGAGACCGAGGTCGCGGCCGAGATTGACCACCGACTTGACGATCTTGGCCGAGCCCTCGTCCTTGTCCATGGTCAGGACGAAGTAGCGGTCGATCTTCAGCGTATCGAACGGCAGCTTGGCCAGCCAGGTCAGGGACGAGAAGCCGGTGCCGAAATCGTCGAGCGCCAGCGACGCGCCCGCTTCGCGCAGCCGGGTCAGGGTCTCGGCCGCGCGCGAGGTGTCGCGCATGATGTCGCCCTCGGTCACCTCCAGCTTCAGCGCGCCCTTGGGCAGGCCGGCCTCGGTGATGATGCGGGTGACGTCGTCGACCAGATCCGGCCGCTCGATCTCGCCGACCGACAGGTTCACACTGCAGAACAGCTTGCCCGCCGCCGGGTGGCGCGCCAGCCATTCGGCCAGCTGTCGCGACGCCGAGGTCATCATCAGCAGCCCCAGCTCGTTCATCAGGCCCATCTCGTCGGCCAGGCCGAGGAATTCGTCGGGCGGCACCAGCCCGCGCTTCGGATGGCGCCAGCGGGCCAGGGCCTCGAACCCGGCCACCGCCCCCGTCAGCAGATTGACGATCGGCTGGTAGAAGGGCTCGATCTCGCCGCGGACGAAGGCGTTCCTCAGGTCGGCCTCGAGCGCCAGACGGGACAGGCTGTCGCTTTCCAGCGCCCGGCCATAGGCGGCGGCCCCGCCGCGGCCCGCCAGCTTGGCCTGTTCGACGGCCAGTTCGACCCGGCGCAGCAGTTCGGCCGGATCGGGCGCGTCCGGCCCGCCCTCGGCCGCCGCCGAGCCGATCGACACGGTCGGATAGATGTCGAAACCGGCGATTCTCAGGGGTTGTTCAAGCGCCTCCCGCACCCGTTCGGCCACGGCGCCCGATCCTCTCGGCGCCAGGACCGCGAACTCGTCCTCGCCGATGCGGGCCGCGTTGGCGTCATGGGCGAAGGCGGCGTTCAGGCGCGAGCCGAGGGCCGACAGCACAAGATCGGCCCGGGCGTGGCCCAGGGCTTCGTTCAGGCGGCGCAGGCGGTCCACGTCGGCCACAACGAGCTCATAGTCGCCGGGCTGGGTCAGCAGTTCGCCGGCGCGGGCCAGGAAGGTGCGGCGGTCCAGCAAGCCGGTCAGGTGATCGCGATGCGAGGCGGCGAATTTGGCCTCCAGGGCCACCACCCCGGCGGCGCGCAGCCCGTCTTCCAGCCAGACGCCGCGCCAGATGCAGGTTTCGGCGTCGCGCATGCGCAGCCGGATGGCGACCTCGGTCCCCTCCTCCTGCGGTTTGAGGATCTTTTCGGCCAGGGAGCGGTCCTGCGGGGTCGCCACGGCGGTGAAGGCGGCGCCCGAACACTCCGGCGCCAGCGGCCCCAGGCCCAGGGCGCGGGTGGCCCCGGTGAATCGCATCTGGTCGTCGGCGGGCGTCCATATCCATAGGGCAGTGTCGGCCGCCGCCAGCGCCTCGATGGCGGTCGTCGCGTCCCAGGCCAGACTTCTGGAGCGAGTGTTCAAACGCTTACCGGTCCTGATGGAGAGCCCCAGGGATCACCCCTGGTCAGCCGCCGCGCGCGGCTCCGTCATTCACGACGCCGAACAGGAGATGATCTGCCCATGCGCCGTTAATTTTGAGATAAGCCCGGGCTTCGCCCTCGAGGACGAAGCCGGCCTTTTCCAGAACGCGACGCGAGGCGAGGTTGCCGGGCACGCAGGCCGCATCGACCCGGTGCAGGTTCAGATCGTCGAAGGCGTAGGCGACCATGGCCCGCACCGCCGCCGTGGCGTGTCCCCGGCCCGCGAAGGGCTGGCCGATCCAGTAGCCCAGCGTCCCCGTCTCGGCCACGCCGCGGCGCACGTTGGACAGGGTGATGGCCCCGACGAGCGCCTGGTCGGCGTCGGCGAAGATGAAGAAGGGCCAGGCGTTGCCGGCCTCCATTTCGCGGGCGTAGATGGACAGCCGACGCTTGTAGGCGGCCCGGGTCAGGTCGTCCTCGGGCCAGCTGGGCTCCCACGGTTGCAGATAGGCGTGGCTGGCCTGACGCAGGGCGGCCCAGGCGTCGTGATCCCCGGCGCGCGGGGCTCTCAGGGTGACTCCGCCCCCCTTCACGACCGGACCGGTCGCCTCGTTGATCCAGTCCAGCAGGGCCATGAGGTCAGACTAGCGGGCCGGCGCTCAGCCGAAAAGAGCCTCGCGGAAGGCGGCACCGGCCGGCGCGGCCGCCTTCGGCCCCAGCACCGCGGTCGCGGCCTTTCCGGCCCCCAGCGACATCGCCGCGGCGGCGCGCACGTCCTCGGCGGTCGGCGCCAGCATTCGCTCGGCCATGGTTTCCGAGGAGATCGGCGCGCCGAACATCAGCACCTGGGCCGCCGCCCGGCCGGCGCGGGCCGCCGGGCTTTCGTCCGACATCCACAGCCCGGCGTTCATCACCGCCTTGGCCCGCGACAGCTCCGCCGCCGTCGGTCCGGTCCCGGCGAGGGCCTTGAGCTCGGCGGCGCAGACCCCGGCCAGTTCGACCGCCCGTTCGGCGGCGGCTCCGGCGTAGATGCCGAGGATGCCCGTGTCCTCATAGGGTTCGTGGTAGGCGTCGATGGCGTAGGCCAGCCCCCGCTCCTCGCGGGCGCTCTGGAACAGGCGCGAGGCCATGCCGCCGCCCAGGATTTCGGTCATCAGCCGCGCGGCCGCATAGGCCGGATCTCCGGCGGCGGGCGCCGGCAGCTGGAAGACGATGTTGGCCTGTTCGATCCGCCGCGACAGGGCGGCGCCGCCGCCGGTGAAATGCGGCGTCTGCGGTTCCTGCGCGGGCGCGCCGGTCTCGGAGCCGAACCAGCGCTCGGCCAGGGCCAGCAGCTCGGCCTCGTCCACGGCGCCGGACACGGCGACCACCATCCGATCGGGCGAGTACAGCCGGGCCCGCCAGTCGCTGATCGACGCCCGCGTGATCGGCTTCAGGCTTTTCACCGAGCCGAGAATCGGCCGGCCCAGCGGCTGGCGGGCATAGGCTTGGGTCTGGGCCATTTCGAAGACGTGGTCGTCGGGCGTGTCGAAGGCCTCGGCGATCTCCTGGGCGACCACGTCCTTCTCGCGTTCGATCTCGTCGGGATCGAGCGTTGGGCGAAACACCAGATCCGACACCACCTGCATGGCCAAGGGCAGCGAGCCGTCCAGCGCCCGCACCTCGAAACTGGTTCGCTCATAGCCCGTGGAGGCGTTCAGCGACCCGCCCTCGGCCTCGATCCGCTCGACGATCTCGCGTGCGCCCATGTCGCCCGCGCCCTTGAAGACCAGGTGTTCGAGACAATGGGACCAGCCCGAGGTCGCCTCGGTCTCCCATTTCGCCCCGCCGCGCACGGCGACCGTCAGGGCCAGGGTGCGCAGGCCGGGCATGGGATCGCAGACGACGCGGACGCCGTTGGACAGGGTGTGGAGGGTGGCGGTCAGGATCTCGGCTTTCTACGCAGCAGCGCGATATAGAAACCGAGCACCGCCAGCGCCAGTCCGAACCACGTCAGGGCGTAGCCGAGGTGGTTGTTCGAAAAGGCGGCGGGCGGGGCCGAGGGCTGAAGGGCCCCGAAACCGGGAAAGGCTGACGTCACCGCGTAGAGGGTCTGGGAGGCCCGTTCCGGCGGGACGCCGAGGACCGCCGCGATCGCGCGATTGTCACGGGCGAAGAACCGCCCATTTTCGGGCGGAAGGGCGAAACTGTTCGGGGCCGGCGTGTTTCTGACTTCGGCGATGATCTTCGGATAGCTGCCCGGGAGGCGAGGCGCTCGATACTGGGTGAAAGGCGGACGCGCGCTGATCTCCTCCGACATGAAGCCGAGGTCGACCAGACGACCGCTACACTCGGCGATCAGGCGGACGCTTGGGACGCCGTCGTGGATGGTCTGCAGTTCAACCCGTTGGTTGGCCTGAAAGTCGCAATCGAGGATGACCTTCTGGAACTCCGGCAGGTCGGTCCGCTCGCCGGAAGGCAGGGGAACCGGCGGATGCGTCGCCGCCGCCTCGGCCTCGGCGATCAGTCCGTTCTTCCACTGCATCCGTTGCACCTGCCAGACGCCCAGCGAGGCCAGCAGGACGACCGCCAGCGCGCAGACGATCGTCAGGCCCCAGGGGAAGCGGTTACGGGTCGCCTCAGTCGTCATTGCGCGCCTGTCCCGCCTTGTTGCGCATCTGCAGGGCGATCATCACCCCCTTGCCCGGCCGCATCAGGCCCAGCGACAGGCCGGCCACCAGCGGCAGGGCTGCCGCCAGCATGGCCCAGATGGGGGGATTGTACGCGACCTGGATGAACAGGGCCGAGAACACCACGATCCCGCCGGCGATCTGCATGATGAAGACAGCCGCCCCGTCGCCCGTGTTCAGACGCGTGAAATCGAAGCCGCAGGCCTCGCAACGTTCGACCACCTTCAGGAAGCCCGCGAACAAACGCCCCTTCCCGCAATGGGGACAGCGGCAAAGCAGACCGGCGCGGATCGGGTCGATCCGCGCCGGTTGAAGATCAAGCCCTGTGGGGCCTTGGTTCACCCGAAGGTGACGTAGACGAAGGCGAAGAGGAACAGCCAGACCACGTCCACGAAATGCCAGTACCAGGCGGCGGCCTCGAAGCCGAAATGCTTGGCCGGGCTCATCTGGCCGGCGTAGAGGCGCAGAAGGCAGACCAGCAGGAAGATGGTGCCGATCAGGACGTGGAAGCCGTGGAAGCCCGTCGCCATGAAGAAGATCGAACCGTAGAGGCCGGAGTTCGCCGCCTCCTCGTTGAAGAACAGGTTCTCGTGGATGATGTGGTTGTACTCATAGGCCTGCACCGCGGTGAACAGGATGCCAAGGGCGACGGTGATCAGCAGCCCCGTCTTGGCGGCGCTGCGGTCGCCGACCTGCAGGGCATGGTGCGCCCAGGTGACGGTCGTGCCCGACAGCAGCAGGATGACGGTGTTCAGCAGGGGCAGCTGCCAGGCGTCCAGCGTCTCGACGCCCTTGGGCGGCCAGGTCGACCACGCCTTGGCCGTATCGGCCCAGTTGGCGACTTCCGGAATGTGGGCGCGGGCTTCGTTGAAGACCGCCATTTCGAAGAACATCCAGAAGAAGGCCGCGAAGAACATCACCTCGGAGGCGATGAACAGCATCATGCCGTAGCGCAGGCCGATGGAGACGACCGGCGTGTGGTCGCCCGCCTTGCTCTCCTTGATCACGTCGGCCCACCAGCCGAACATCGACACCAGCACGCCGGCGAAACCGGCGAAGAACAGGGCCTTGTCGCCCTTGGCCAGCAGGGCGCCGGCGACGGCGCCGGCGTCCTCGCCGACCAGGCCCTTCATCCAGACCACCGCGCCGACCATCATGGTCGTGACGGCGATCGAGGCGACCAGCGGCCAAGGGCTGGGGTTCACCAGGTGGTAGTCGTGATGCGGTGCGGCGTGGGCGTCGGCCATCAGGGTCTCTTCAAGCGGTCGAGATACGTAGGGGGCAGGCTATAGCGTCCGCTATCCGGCTGCGCCAGAGGCTTGGCCGGCGTTGGTCGCCAGGTCCGCCGCCTTGGTCGGATAGAAGGTGTAGCTGAGGGTGATCTCGCGCACGCCGCGGCTCTCGCGATCGGTCGCCATCTCGGGCGCGACGAAATACTGGACGGGGAATTTCAGCGTCTGCCCGGGCTGGATCGTCTGCCCCTCGAAGCAGAAACACTGCAGCTTCTGGAAATAGGGACCCGCCCGTTCCGGCACGACGTTGTAGGCCGCCGTGGCGTGGATCGGCTGGTCCGAGGTGTTGGTCACGTCGAAATAGGCCATGCCGGTCTCGCCGATTCGCACCCGCTGGCTGACCTGTTCGGCGCGGAAGGTCATCGGCAGGTCGCGGACATTGGTGTCGAAGCGAATCAGGACTGTCTCATCCAGAATTCGGTCCGGGGCGGTTTCGGCCTTGCGGACCGTGCCGTCGAAGCCCGTGACCTGACAGAACATCCGGTACAGGGGCACCGCCGCGAAGGCGGCGCCGGTCATGCCCATGACGGCCAGGACGCAGGCGATGGCGATGGCGTTCCGCGACAGCTTCATCCGGCGTAGCCCACCGGCCGGCCCTCGGCGATCGCGTCGGCGCGGGCGTCCAGATTGCGCTTCAGGTTCAGCACCGTCACGCCGAACACCAGCACGATGAAGGCGACCAGCGCCCCGGCGATGGCCAGGTTGCGCTTCTTGCGGGCTTGCAGCTGTTCCGGGGTCAGGCGGGTCATGGTCGTTACAGTCCAGGGATGGCGGCGACGCTCTCGACCAGCAGGGCCGCGAACAGGGCCATCAGATACAGGATGGAGAAGGCGAACAGGTTCCGCGCCGGTTTGGCCTCCGCGCGGACATCATACAATGCGGCCTCTCGCCCCACGGCCTCGGCCTTGTCGGGCTGGTCGCCGGCGCGGCTGCGATACAGGCGCACGGCCAGGAACAGGAAGCCGAGGCCGCCCACCACCGACACGGCGAGGTACAGCAGGCCGCCCATCCCCGTCAGACCGGGCGCGATGGCCACGGGGACGAAGACCAGGGTGTAGAGCAGGATCTGCAGCCGGGTGCTTCTCGCGCCCCGCGCCACCGGCATCATCGGAATACCCGCGCGGGCGTAGTCGCCGGCCGAATACAGGGCCAGGGCCCAGCTGTGCGGCGGGGTCCACAGGAAGATGATCAGGAACAGCAGCCACGCCTGCCACGGGGCCTGCCCCGTCGCCGCAGCCCAGCCGATGACCGGCGGGAAGGCCCCGGCGGCGCCGCCGATGACGATGTTCTGGGGCGTCCGCCGCTTCAGCAGCAGGGTGTAGAAGGCGGCGTAGTAGACGATGGTCAGCAGCAGCAGGCCGCCCGCCAGCCAGTTGGTCGTCATGCCCAGCAGCATGACCGAAAAGATCGACAGGATGACGCCGAAGGTCATGGCGTCGTTCTTGTTGACCCGGCCCGCCGCGACCGGCCGCCCGCGGGTGCGCCGCATCAGGGCGTCGGTCTCGCCCTCCAGCGCCATGTTCAGCGCCCCGGCCGCGCCGGCGCCGACGGCGATGCACAGGATGGCGATGGCGCCGGAGATCCAGTCGATGTCGCCGCCGGCGACCACCAGCCCGGTCAGGGCGGTGAAGACCACCAGCGACATCACGCGCGGCTTCAGCAGCTGGAAGAAGTCCTCCGGCTGGGCCGTCGAGATCACGGTCTGTGGGGTGGCTTCGGTCATGGCTCTTTCAAAAACCCGGAAGGCCGCCCTTTCGACTGAAAGAGCGGCCCCCGTGTGTCAGTCCCGGTATGGCCGGTCCTAGTGCTCGTCGCTCTTGACCACCGGCAGTTCGTTGAACTGGTGATGCGGCGGCGGCGAGGACAGGGTCCACTCCAGCGTCGTGGCGCCTTCGCCCCACGGGTTGGCGACGCCCTTGCGGCGGCGAATGGCGGACTCGGCCAGCATGATCAGGAAGACCAGCACGCCGATGGCCGTGATCGCATAGCCGAACGACGAGACCTTGTTCCACAAGGCATAGCCGTCTGAATAGTCGACATACCGGCGCGGCATCCCCTGCAGACCGAGGAAGTGCTGCGGGAAGAACACCAGGTTCACGCCCACGAACATGATCCAGAAGTGCGCACAGCCGAGGAACTCGTTGTACTTCACCCCGAACATTTTTTCGTACCAGTAGTAGAAGCCGCCGAAGATGGCGAAGACGGCGCCCAGCGACAGCACATAGTGGAAGTGGGCCACGACGTAATAGGTGTCGTGCAGGCTGTAATCGATGCCGGCGTTGGCCAGGACCACGCCGGTCACGCCGCCGACGGTGAACAGGAAGATGAAGCCGATCGCCCACAGCATGGGCGTCTTGAAGCTGATGGAGCCGCCCCACATGGTGGCGATCCAGCTGAAGATCTTCACCCCTGTCGGCACCGCGATGATCATGGTCGCGGCGATGAAGTAGGCGCGCAGGTTCACGCTCATGCCGACCGTGAACATGTGGTGGGCCCACACGATGAAGCCGACGAAGCCGATGGCGACCATGGCGTAGGCCATGGCGAGGTAGCCGAAGATG
>NZ_LMFL01000018.1:0-40450 GCF_001426805.1 Brevundimonas sp. Root1423 | reverse complement strand
ATCTGGTCGGCCTCGTCGAGGACGAAGATTTCCGTCTGGCTCAGGTCCAGCGTCTTCTGCTGCATGTGGTCCAGCAGGCGGCCSGGGGTGGCGACCAGRACGTCGAGGCCCTGTTGCAGGGCGCGTTCCTGCGGCCCGTACTTCACGCCGCCGAAGATCACCGCGACGCGGAAGCCGAGGTGTTTGCCGTAGCTCTTGAAGCTCTCGGCGATCTGGCTGGCCAGTTCGCGGGTCGGCGACAGGATGAGCACGCGCGTGGTGCGGGGCACGGGCGGAATGCGGTTGGCGGCCAGGCGGTGCAGGATCGGCAGGGCGAAGGCCGCCGTCTTGCCGGTGCCGGTCTGGGCGATGCCCAGCAGGTCCTTGCCGGCCATGACGTCAGGGATGGCGCTGGCCAGTTCACGGGTCGGCGACAGGATCAGGACGCGCGTCGTGCGGGGCACGGGCGGAATGCGGTTGGCGGCGAGGCGGTGCAGGATCGGCAGGGCGAACGCCGCCGTCTTGCCGGTGCCGGTCTGGGCGATGCCCAGCAGGTCCTTGCCGGCCATGACGTCAGGGATGGCCTGSGCCTGGATCGGGGTCGGGGTGGTGTAGCCTTCGGAGGCCAGCGCCTGCAGCAGGGCCGGGTTCAGGCCGAAGGAGTCGAATGTCTTGCTCATGGGAGCGGATGTCTTTCGCGTATGCGGCGACGCGCATCAGCCATGGCTCAACGCCGATAAGGCCGCGCACCGCCAGTCCCGATTTGGCTCCGGAAAGGGAGCCGCGACGGGGTGGATCGGGCGCCGCCCCGCGTGTCCGGGCAGCGAATGAATCTTGAGGAGCCGGCGACTGCTACAGTCAGGTCTTCGTCGTTGGACAAGACCCACACGCGCTGGAGGCGCCGGACATCGCAATTGTGCGACGCAGCGCAAATGGGCTTCCAATGCGGCCAAGTCAAGGCGCGGAGGTTAACCGCCGCCCAGCAGGCTGACCGCCATGTTCACCGTCAGGGCCACGATCACGGTGTTGAAGAGGAAGGCCGTGACGCTGTGAACCGTCGCGGTGCGGCGCAGCCCCTTGTCCGAAATCTGGATGTCCGCGGTCTGCTGGGCGACGCCGATGATCAGGGAGAAGTGGACGAAGTCCCAGTAGTCCGGCGCTTCGCCGCCGGGGAAGATCAGGCCGCCCCGATCCCGCGTCGCGCCCCTGGCGCGGCTGCCGCCGGCGGCAGCCGGCGCATAGAATATGTGGGCGTAGTGGAAGGCGAAGATGGCGTGGACGAAGGTCCAGGACAGGGCCACGGTCGCCAGGGCCAGAACGGCCGCGCGGCCCGCCCGATCCCTGTCGCCGGCGACCTGGACGGCCTCGCCCACGACGACGGCGATGCTGGCGAGGGCAGCCAGCAGCGCCAGCGGCAGGACGGCTCCGCCAGCCTCGTCCAGCGCCGCCGCGCGCTGGCGGATGTCGTCGGCGGATCGCTCGCGCATCAGCTTGAAGACGCACTCGACCAGAAACAGGCCGACGCCCACGTCCCAGCCCAGCGCCAGCCGCGACAGCCCGCCGCCGCCGATGGGCCAGGCCAGACTCGACAGGGCGATAAGCAGGAGGAGGATCAGCGGCTAGTGCAGGCGCAGCCAGGCGTATGCTTTCATGGGGCGATGTTGCGCCTGTTCCCGGCCTCGGCAAGCGTCGTGTTCTTCGCGCCTGCGAAAAGCGCTCGACTTCCCCCGGGTCATCACGGAATGTTTCAGGCTTGTTCCGAGGGAGTGCTCCATGGCGATGACGCCGCGCGCCGGATTGCGGGTCGCTGACGAACTGGCCGCCTTCATCGAAGCCGAGGCGCTGCCCGGGACCGGCGTCGAGCCGGAGGCTTTCTGGACCGGCGTCGCCGCCGTCTTCGCCCGGTTCGCGCCAGAGAACAGAAGGCTGCTGGCGGTTCGCGACGACCTGCAGGCGCGGATCGACGCCTGGCATGTTCAGCGCCGCGGCCAGCCCTATGACCTTCCCGCCGCGACCGCCTTCCTGCGGGAGATCGGCTATCTGGCCGACGAGCCCGGCGACTTCGCCATCGGCACGCGCAACGTCGACGCAGAGGTGGCGACCTTGGCCGGGCCGCAGTTGGTCGTGCCGAGCCTGAACGCCCGCTTCGTGCTCAACGCCGCCAACGCGCGATGGGGCAGTCTGTATGACGCCCTCTACGGGACGGATGCGCTGGGCGACCTGCCGCCGCCCGGGCGGTTCGACCCGGCGCGCGGGGCCAGGGTGGTGGCGCGGGCCAAGGCCTTACTCGACGAGGCTGTTCCGCTGGCCGAGGGCCGCTGGGCCGACCTGACCGATCCGCACCGAGGCATCGCGATCCGCGACCCCGGTCAGTATGTGGGCCGCAGCGAACGGTCGCGGCTGTTCCGGCACAACGGACTGCATATCGAGGTCGTGTTCGATCCGGACCATCCGATCGGCGCGACCGACCCGGCGGGCATCTCGGACGTCGTGCTGGAGTCGGCGTTGAGCACCATCGTCGATCTGGAGGATTCGGTTGCGGCGGTGGACGCCGCCGACAAGACGGCGGCGTATCGCAACTGGCTGGGCCTGATGAAGGGCGATCTCAGAGAGACCTTCGACAAGGGCGGGCGGTCGATGACGCGGGCCCTGGCGCCCGATCGGGCGTTCACCGCGCCGGACGGATCAACGGTGACCCTGCCGGGGCGGTCGCTGCTGTTCGTGCGCAACGTCGGCCATCTGATGACCACGCCGGCGGTTCGGCTGGCCGACGGGTCGGACGCGCCCGAGGGCGTGCTGGACGCCATCGTCACCTCGTTGATCGCCATGCACGATCTGAAGGGGCAGGGGCGGTTCCGCAACAGCAGGGCCGGCTCGATCTATATCGTCAAACCCAAGATGCATGGACCCGAGGAGTGCGCCTTCACGGACGCCCTGTTCGACGCGGTCGAGGACCTGCTGGGACTGGCCCGCCATACGATCAAGGTCGGGGTGATGGACGAGGAGCGCCGCACCTCGGCCAATCTGGCGGCCTGCATCCGTGCGGTGAAGGACCGGATCGTCTTCATCAACACCGGCTTCCTCGACCGCACCGGCGACGAGATCCACACCGCCATGCAGGCCGGGCCGGTGGTGCGCAAGGGCGAGATCAAGTCGTCCGCCTGGATCGCCGCCTATGAGGCCCGCAACGTCGCCATCGGGTTGAAGTGCGGTCTGTCGGGCCGGGCCCAGATCGGCAAGGGCATGTGGGCCGCGCCGGACCGGATGGCCGGGATGCTGGAGCAGAAGGCGGCGCACCCGAAGACCGGCGCCAACACCGCCTGGGTTCCCAGTCCGACGGCGGCGACCCTGCACGCCCTGCACTATCACCAGACCGACGTCTTCGCCCTGAGGGACGCGATCGCCGCGCGCCCGATCCCGGGTCTGGAGGACCTGCTGACCCCCTCGCTGGCCGCGGGCCGCAACTGGTCGGAGGCCGAGATCGCCGAGGAGCTGGACAACAACGCCCAGGGGCTGCTCGGCTATGTCGTGCGCTGGATCGATCAGGGCGTCGGCTGTTCCAAGGTGCCGGACATCCACGATGTCGGCTTGATGGAGGATCGGGCGACCCTGCGCATCTCGTCCCAGCACATGGCCAACTGGCTGCTGCACGGCGTCTGCACCGCCGAACAGGTCGATGCGGCGCTGCTGCGGATGGCGGCGAAGGTCGACGCCCAGAACGCGGGCGATCCGCTGTACCGCCCGATGGCGCCGGACCCCGCGGGCAGTCTGGCCTTCCGCGCCGCGAGAGCCCTGGTGTTCGACGGCGTCGCCCAGCCGAACGGCTACACCGAGCCGCTGCTTCATCAGTTCCGGCGGATGGCCAAGGACGCCGGCTGATCGGGCCGGACGCCAACCTGACAGAACCGTAACTTGCGGGTGGCAGGCCGCGATGACAAGGTTCCTTTACTTCACGAGGGGGCTTCCATGCTGACGATCGAAAACCTGACCCATGTCTATGGCAACGGCGTGCGAGCCCTGGACAACGTCAGTCTGACGATCCCGAAGGGCATGTTCGGCCTGCTGGGTCCGAACGGCGCGGGCAAGTCGACCCTGATGCGCTCGATCGCCACCCTGCAGACGCCGACCTCGGGCTCGATCCGCTTCGGCGACATCGACGTGATCAAGGACCCCGAGCAGCTGCGCCGCGTGCTGGGCTACCTGCCCCAGGACTTCGGCGTCTATCCGCGCGTCTCGGCCTACGACATGCTGGACCACATGGCGGTGCTGAAGGGCGTCTCCAACGGCAGGGACCGCAAGCAGACGGTCGAGGCCCTGCTGAACCAGGTCAATCTGTGGCCGGTGCGCGGCAAGGCGCTGGCCGGCTTCTCGGGCGGCATGCGCCAGCGCTTCGGCATCGCCCAGGCGCTGATCGGCAACCCCGAACTGATCATCGTCGACGAGCCGACAGCGGGCCTCGATCCGGAAGAACGCAACCGCTTCCTGAACCTGCTGGCCGAGGTGGGCGAGAATGTCGTCGTCATCCTGTCGACCCATATCGTCGAGGACGTCACCGACCTGTGCCCCCGCATGGCGGTGCTGGCCGGCGGCAAGATCCAGCTGGAGGGCTCGCCTCTCGAACTGACCCATGCGCTCGAAGGCCGGGTGTGGCGCAAGACCATCGACAAGGCCGAGCTGGCCGACCACCAGACGCGCTACAATGTCATCTCGACCCGCCTGTTCGCGGGCCGGACCGTGATTCACGTCCTGTCCGACGCCAACCCCGGCGACGGGTTCGAGCGGGCGCCGGGCGGTCTGGAAGATGTCTATCTGGCGACCGTCAACGCCTCGCGCCGCGCGGCCTGAGGGACGGATCATGTTCGCCAAGATCGCCAGTTTCGAATTCCGCTACCAGCTGCGCCAGCCGGCCTTCTGGGTCATCGCCATCGTCTTCGGCCTGCTGGCCTTCGGCGCCGTGGCCAGCGACAACGTCTCGCTGGGCTCGGGGGGCAACGTCCTCAAGAACGCGCCCTACGCCCTGGCCGGGGCCCACATCGTCTTCAACGTGTTCTTCATGCTGGCCACGACCGCGATCGTCGCCAACGTCGTGGCCCGCGACACCCAGACCGGGTTCGGGCCGATGATCCTGTCGACGCGGATCACCAAGGGGGCCTACCTCTACGGCCGCTTCTTCGGCGCCTTCGCCGCGGTGGCGCTCTGCTATCTCAGCATCGCGCTGGGCACACTGATCGGCACCTTCATGCCGTGGGTCGATCCGGAGACCATCGGGCCGCTGCGCGTCGGCGACTACGCCTATGCCTATGGCGTCTTCGGCCTGACGGGTCTGTTCCTGACCTCGGCCCTGTTCTTCATGCTGGCGACCGTCACCCGGTCGATGATGGCCACCTATATCGGCGTCGTCGCCGTGCTGATCGCCTACCTGGCCTCGACCGGCGTGCTCGGCCAGCGGCCCGAGTTCGAGACCGCCATGGCCTGGGCCGAGCCCTTCGGTTCCGGCGCCTACGCCCTGGTCACCAAATACTGGACCGCAGCCGAGCGAAACACGCTGAACGCGCCGTTGGAAGGCGTGCTGCTGTGGAACCGGGTCATCTGGACCGCCGTCGGCGCCTTGCTGCTGGCCGCGTCCTACGTGCTGTACCGGCCGTCCCCGCGCGGCGCGAAATTGAGGAAGCAGGAGCGGCTCAAGGCGCTGGTCGAGAAGGACGTCGCCGTCACGCCCGTCGGCGCCCTGCCGCGCCCGACCTATGGTCTGTCGAGCGCCCTCACCCAGCTGTGGTCGCGCACCGTCTTCGAGACGGTCCTGATCTTCAAGAGCCCGGCCTATGTCGTGCTGATCCTGCTGGGCTTCGCCTTCGCCATGGCGACGCTGTTCTTCACCGGGGAAATCTATGGAGCCCCGATCCTGCTGGTGACCCGGGTGGTGATCACGGGCCTGACCGGCGCCTTCGGCCTGATCTCCATCGTCATCGCCATCTACTACGCCGGCGAACTGGTCTGGCGCGACCGCGACCGCAAGGTGCACGAGATCGTCGACGCCTCGGCGACGCCGGACTGGACCTTCCTCGTGCCCAAGACCCTGGCCCTGGCCCTTGTGCTGGTCTCGACCGCCCTCGCCGGGGTGCTGGCCGGCGTCGTGACCCAGACGATCAAGGGCTACACCGACTATGAGCTGGAGAAATACCTGCTCTGGTACGTCTTCCCGCAGGCCGTCAGCTTCGGGCTTCTGGCCGTGCTGGCCATTTTCATCCAAGCCCTGTCGCCCAACAAATTCATCGGCTGGGCCATCATGGTGGTCTATCTGATCTCGACCATCGTGCTGTCGAACCTGGGCTTTGACCACGTCCTGTACCGCTATGGCGCGGGCATCGGCGTGCCGTTGTCCGACATGAACGGCCAGGGCGATTTTGTCGTCTTCTCGGGCTGGCTCGACGCCTACTGGACCGCCTTCGCCATCATCCTGCTGGTCCTTGCCTACGGCCTGTGGCGTCGGGGAACCGAGCAGCGGCTATGGCCCCGCCTGAAGCGGCTGCCGCATCGACTGATGGGGCCCGCGGGCGTCATCGGCGGCGCGGCCCTGGCGGTCTTCATCGGCCTGGGGGTCTTCATCTACACCAACACCAACGTCTGGAACGAGTATCGCACGCAGAGCGCGCAGGAGAAGGAACAGGCGGCCTATGAGAAGGCGCTGCTGCGCTATGAGGCCACGCCCCAGCCTTCGGTCGCCGACGTGCGGCTGGTCATGGACCTGCGGCCGCATCAGCCGAAGCTGACGACGCGCGGCGCCTATGTGCTGGTGAACAACACCGATGCGCCGCTGACCGAGGTTCACCTGCGCTGGCAGGACGATCTGGACATGGTCGGTCTGACCGTCGAGGGCGCCTCGGTGGCCCGCGAGTGGGAGGATTTCGAGTACCGCATCTACCGCTTCGCCACGCCGATGCAGCCGGGCGAGCGGCGCAACGTAACCTTCGAGACGGTGCTGGAACAGCGGGGCTTCAAGGCCCGTGGCAACACCACCCGGCTGGTCGACAACGGAAGCTTCGTGAACAACATGGAGTTCGCACCGATGATCGGCATGGACCGCCAGGGCCTGCTGACCGACCGCACCAAACGCCGCAAGGCGGGACTGCCGGCTGAACTGCGTCCGGCGAAGCTGGAAGACACCGCGGCCCAGGCGCGCAACTACATCGGCGCCGACTGGGTCACCGCCGACATCACCGTCTCGACCGACGCCGACCAGACCCTGGTCGCGCCCGGCCGGATGGTGTCGGACGTGGTGCGCGACGGCCGCCGCACCAGCCGGTTCGTCACCGAGTCCCCGGTGCTGAACTTCTTCTCGATCCAGTCCGCTCGTTACGAGCAGACCCGGCGCATGCACAATGGCGTCGAGCTGGTGGTCTTCCACGACCCCGGCCACGATCGCAACGTGCCGCGGATGCTGGACGCCCTGTCGGCCTCGCTGGACTATTTCCAGGCCAACTTCAGCCCGTACCAGTTCACCCAGGCGCGGATCGTCGAATTCCCGGACTACGCCAGTTTCGCCCAGTCCTATCCCAACACCTTCGCCTGGTCGGAAGGGCTCGGCTTCATCGCCGACCTGCGCGATCCGGAGAAGATCGACTACGTCACCTATGTCGCCGCGCACGAATTCGCTCACCAATGGTGGGCGCACCAGATCGTCGGCTCGAACCAGCAGGGCGCCACGTCCCTGTCCGAGACGCTGGCCCAGTACTCGGCCCTGATGGTCATGGAGAAGACGTACGGCAAGGACCAGATCCGTCGCTTCCTGAAACAGGAGCTGGACCGCTATCTCCGATCGCGCGGGACCGAACGGCTGGAGGAACTGCCCCTGATGCGGGTCGAGAACCAGCAGTATATCCACTACCAGAAGGGCGGGCTGGTCATGTATCTGCTGCGCGACCAGATCGGCGAGGACGCCGTCAACCGCGCCCTGCGCCGGGTGCTGGCGCAGTACGCCTTCAAGGGCGCGCCCTATCCGCGGTCGCTGGATCTGGTGGCGGCCATCCGCGCCGAGGCGCCGGCGGACAAGCAGGCCCTGATCACCGATCTGTTCGAGAAGATCACCGTGTATGACGTCAAGACGACGGGGATGACCTCGACGAAAAGGGCCGACGGCCGGTGGGACGTCACGGTCACCGTCGATGCGCGCAAGCTCTATGTCGACGGCAAGGGGGTCGAGACCGAAGCTCCGCTGAACGAGACCTTCGACATCGGCCTGTTCACCGCAGAGCCCGGCAAGGGCGCGTTCAACGCGCGCAACGTCGTGCTCCTGGAGCGGCGGCCGATCCGGTCGGGCGTTCAGACGCTGAGGTTCGTGACGACGCGGGCGCCCAGCTTCGGCGGCGTCGATCCCTACAACAAGTGGATCGACCGCAACTCGGACGACAATCTGCGGGCAGTGGAACAGGCGGGTTGACGCCCCGCTTGTCTGGCCCGGGATCCGCAGCTTAACGTTGACTTCATGGCTTGTGGCGTTTGCTGCGCCTGAGGGGGCGTAGGCCATGCGTCAGGATTTGCTGGGCTTTGACGAAGCGTTCGACCGCACGGCGGTCGAGACGCGGAGTCAGGCTGGCGCCCGCGCCGCCATCGGGGTGGCTGTGTTCCTGTCGGGGCTGACGGCCATTCCCCTGTCCGCCCTGCTGATCTGGGCGGCCATGTATGTCACCGGCGATCTGACCCTGTGGATCGCGACGAATCCGGCGAACCAGTTGCGGCGGCCGCTGCTTTTCCGGACGCTGAGACTGGCCGCGACCCTGCTCTCGACGTGCGCGTGGGTCACCATCGGCGCGCTGTGGTGGATGTCGCCCGGGGACTACGCCAAGGCGGCCGGGGTCGGGCTGATCGCGGGCGTGCTGTTGTACGTCGTGAGAGGGTGCCACCGGTCGTTGGCCCAGATGCTGGTCTCGGGCCTGCCTCCGGTCATCGCCCTTGTCACCCTTCCGTTCGTCGGCGGCGTGACCACGGCCAAGATCGGTCTTTTCACCGCGCTTGCGCTGCTGGTGACCTACGCCGTCAGTTCCGGCGTCAACGCCTGGCGCGGCTACCGCCGGCTGCAGCTGACGACCCTGGCCCTGGTCCAGAAGCAGCAGGAGGCCGAAGCGGCCAGCGTCGCCAAGAGCGAGTTCCTGGCCAATATGAGCCACGAGATCCGCACCCCGCTGAACGGGGTCCTCGCCATGGCCCATGTGCTGTACCGCGCCGACCTGCCGCCCAGGGAAAAGGAGGCCGCCGGCGTCATCTGCGCATCGGGGGAGATGCTGGAGCGGCTGTTGTCCGACGTGCTCGACCTCGCCAAGGTCGAAGCGGGCCAGATGGCCATCGAGGCCGCGCCCTTCGACGCGGCCGATCTGACCCGCAGCGTCGTGGCCTTGTGCCGGACGCGGGCCGAAGAAAATCAGGTCGACATGAATGTCGAAATCGACCCCGCCGCCGAGGGTCACTATCTGGGCGACACCGTGCGAGTCCGGCAGGTGCTGAGCAACCTGCTGGCCAATGCGGTGAAATTCACCAGCCGGGGCGAGGTTCGCGTCCGGCTGGGGGTCAATCCGGGCGGGACCCTGCGTTTCACCGTTTCGGACACCGGGGTCGGGTTTGATCCGGTGATGAAGGCGCGCCTGTTCGAACGTTTCGAACAGGCGGACGGATCGATCACGCGCCGGTTCGGCGGCAGCGGTCTGGGTCTCGCGATTTCGCGCAGTCTGGTGGAGATGATGGGCGGATCGCTGGATTGTGACAGCACGCCCGGCCTCGGATCCCGATTCTGGTTCGATCTGCCACTGCCCCGGAGCGGCGCGGCCGAGCCGGCCGCGGCGGCCCCTGCCGAGGTGGTCCCGGAACCGGCGCAAACGGATCAGCTCAACCTGCTGGTCGCCGACGATCACCCGACCAATCTGAAGGTCGTGGAGATCATCCTGGCCCAGAGCGGGGTGGCGGTGACCGCCGTGACGGATGGCCTCCAGGCGGTGGAGGCCCATGCCCTGCATACCTTTGACCTGATCCTGATGGACATGCAGATGCCCGTGATGGACGGCTTGACGGCCGTGGCGACGATCCGCGCCGCCGAAGCCGCCGCGGGCGGGCGCCGGACGCCGATCATCATGCTGACCGCCAACGCCGGGCCCGAGCATGTGGCGGCGGGGCGGGCGGCCGGCGCGGACCGGCACCTGACCAAGCCGATATCGCCGGCGGTCCTGCTGACCGTCATCGCCGAAGCGACCGCATGTGCGACGGAGACCGCGGAGGCCGCGCCGCGCGAACGGCTGGCCGGCTGATCTAGCGGGTCCCGAACAGCCGGTCGCCGGCGTCGCCGAGGCCGGGCACGATGTAGCCGTGCTCGTTCAGGCGTTCATCGACCGCGGCGGTCCAGATCGGCACGTCCGGGTGCCAGCCGCGCAGCCGTTCCAGGCCTTCGGGAGAGGCGACCAGGCAGACGAAGCGCAGGTTGGTGACGCCGCGCTCCTTGAGCCGTTCAAGGGCGGCGACGGCGGTGTTGCCGGTGGCCAGCATCGGGTCGATGACCACGCACAGGCGCTCGGCCACGTCGTCGGGCGCGCGGAAATAGTATTCGACGGCGTCGAGCGTCACCGGCTCGCGGTACAGGCCGATGTGACCGACCCGGGCCGAGGGGACCAGCTCCAGCATGCCGTCGACCAGGCCGAGGCCGGCGCGCAGGATGGGGACGAAGACCATCTTCTTGCCGGCGATGCGCTGGCCGGTGGTCGGGCCGACCGGGGTCTCGACGGGGTAATCTTCCAGCGGCAGATCGCGGGTGACCTCGTAGCAGAGCAGGGTCGAGATCTCGCGCAGCAGCTGGCGGAAACGGGCGGTGGAGGTGTCCTTCGAACGCATGATGCTGAGCTTGTGGGCCACCAGCGGGTGGGCGACGACGGTGACGCCGTCCATCTTGAAGGTCTTGCCCGGCATCAGAATACGGTCCCGTCGGAGAGGATGATCAGGGGCGGTCCGCCGCCCGGTCTGCGTTCGGCGGCGGCGCGGCGGCCGGCGGCCCAGGTGCCGCCCTCCAGCACGCTGGCCAGCGGCATGGCCGGGACGCCGACGCCGAGCTCGGCGCGAACCAGAGGCGCGAGCTTGTCCAGCAAGGCCACGGTCATGGCGCGCCAGCCGACCACCAGCGGATCGGACACGGGCCACGGTTTCGCGGCGTCGGCGGGGTCCTTCAACGTCAGCACGCCGAGGTCCATGAACAGGCCGCCGTTGCGGTATTCGGCCAGTCCGGTCAGGCCGTTGAGGTCGGTGACCTGGACGCCCGCCGTCTGCAGCGGCTCGACCAGCGAATAGCTGAGCCACTGCGACAGTTTGTGGATCGGCACGAGGGCGTCGGTGGCGTCGCCGCGCTTCAGGGCCGGATGCGCCCAGCAGTCGCCGAGGTCGACGCCGCCGAGCGTCAGGCGGTCGCGCCAGACGGGGCCGAGGGCTTCCAGCAGGACCTCGAGAATGACGGGGGCGGGCAGGCGGTCCTGATCGTCGGCCCGGTCGACCATGGCGTCGAACAGGCCGCCGGGACGGGGCTCGTCCTCGAGCGCGAACAGGTCGGGCTCGGCGAGGCAGGCCTGACCGAGGCGGCGCAGCAGCGCGGCGCGGCCCTCGAGGCCGACCAGCGGATTGTCGGCCGTGACCTGAAAACCCTTCGCCAGATCGGCGGCGGTGAGGAAGGTCAGGGCCACGGCGTCGACGCGCCAGGGATCGCCCTCGGTGATGGAGAAGGCGCCGGCCTCGAACATGCGCAGGGAGGCGATGGCCAGACCCTCTGACCGGGTCAGGACGCGGCCGGTCTGCTTGTCCTTGTACGACCAGTCCGGGCCGGAGCCCGCGTCGAGCAGGACCGAGACAATGGCCAGGTCGAACTCGGCCCGGGCGCGCGAGGCCGGGTCGAGCCAGTCGCGGGCCTCGGCCGCCGGCCCCCAGAGATCGACGCCGTCCACGGCGAAATGCCGCCAGCGGGCGTGGAAGGGGACGGCCAGGGTCGGATACTGGTCGCGGATCACGGCGGCGACGTAGCGGGCGACCTCGGGCAGGCGGTCGAGGTCGACGGTCCAGTGATCGAGGCCGCCGGCGACCCCGATCTCCAGCATCTCGTGCGCCCGTTCGCGGACGGCGGCGGCGCTGAGCAGGCTGTGCGCCTGCGCGGTTTCAGAACTGCTCAAGGTCGCGGCCCACCACGCGGGTCAGGTCCTCGGCCGAGGGCGGCGCGTCGGGGGTGAAATAGCCGGCCGCCTTCTTGGCCTCCATCTCCACCGAGGCGTCGGGCGGCACCAGATAGTCGGGGATCGGCACCCGCTCGCCGATCTCGATGCCCGAGGCGGTCAGGGCGTCGTGCTTCATGTTGGACATGGAGACGAAGCGGTCGATCCGGGTGATCCCCAGCCAGTGCAGGATGTCGGGCATCAGTTGCTGGAAGCGCGCGTCCTGCACCCCGGCGACGCATTCGGTGCGCTCGAAATAGGTGGCGGCCTGGTCGCCGCCCGGCTGGCGCTTGCGGGCGTTGTAGACGAGGAATTTGGTGACCTCGCCNGAAAATAACTCGCCGCCTTGGGTCGGGGGTGAAATAGCCGGCGGCCTTCTTGGCCTCCATCTCCACCGAGGCGTCGGGCGGGATCAGATAGTCGGGGATCGGCACCCGTTCGCCGATCTCGATGCCCGAACCGGTCAGGGCGTCGTGCTTCATGTTCGACATGGAGACGAAGCGGTCGATCTTCGTGATGCCCAGCCAGTGCAGCACATCGGGCATCAGCTGCTGGAAGCGCGCGTCCTGCACCCCGGCGACGCATTCGGTGCGCTCGAAATAGGTGGCGGCCTGGTCGCCGCCCGGCTGGCGCTTGCGGGCGTTGTAGACGAGGAATTTGGTCACTTCCCCGAGGGCGCGGCCCTCCTTGCGGTTATAGGCGATCAGGCCGGCGCCGCCGTCCTGGGCCTCGCGGATGCAYTCCTCGATSCCGTGGGTCAGATAGGGGCGGCAGGTGCAGATGTCCGAGCCGAAGACGTCCGAACCGTTGCACTCGTCATGGACGCGGCAGGTCAGGCGGCGGTGCGGGTCGGCGATCGCGGCTGGGTCGCCGAAGACGTAGAGGGTGATGCCGCCGATCGGSGGCAGGAAGACCTTGATGTCGGGCCGGGTGACGAGGTCGGCGTACATGCCGCCGGTCTGTTCGAACAGGGTGCGGCGCAGGGCSGTCTCGGTGACGCCGAAGCGTTCGGCGATGCCGGGCAGGTACCAGACGGGGTCGATGGCGGCCTTGGTGACGGCGACGTCGCCGCTCTCATGCACGATCTGGCCGTCGGCCTTGAGCCGGCCGGCGGCGAGGGCCTCGCCGATCTCACCAAGCTGCAGGCGGGCGCGGGTGACGGCGATGGTGGGGCGGATGTCGACGCCGTCGCGAATTTCGTCGGCGAAATCCTCGGCGACGCGGGCGCCCCAGGGGTCGAGCGAGACGATCTTCGACGCGTCGGTCCACTGTGGGAACGGGCCCATGGGCGTGGTCGGCGAGGTATTGGTCAGGTCGGGCCGGTTGTCAGCGCTCATGGCGCCCGAAGAGACGGCGAGCGCGCGGTAGACCGAATAGGCCCCGCCGTGGGCGCCGATGGCGTTGCGGTCGCTGCCCGAGTTGACGGTGCCGATGACGGGCCCGCGTTCCTTCGCGGTCGCCGCGCCCCAGTTCAGGGGAAAGCGGCTGACGGTCCCCGCGCCGGGGTGGGAGTTGAGCCGGATGTGGCTCGGTCGGTTGGACATGGTTCCTCACTCGATGCCGGCTTGTTGTTTTTCTTGGGCCGGACTCTGCAGGACACACCTGTTGCGACTCGCTGTCCAGAGGGCTTGAGGTTGTCTCCTCCCTGTTCGCGCAGCGAATGGGGAGGGGTGGAGGGGCGCCAACCGCGTTCCTGCTTCTACCCTTCCACCGCTTCGCGGTCCCCCTCCCCATCGGCTTCGCCGACAGTGAGGAGACGAGCCCGCTGAACCCCTCCCGCCCACCTGCGTTCTGCCGCCGCAACACGGAGTCTGCACCATGGCCGCCCGACCCACCTGGCAGGGACATCTGAAGCTGTCGCTGGTGACCTGTCCGGTCGCCCTCTACACRGCGACGTCSAGCGCSAGCCACGTCAGCTTCCACCTGATCAAYCCCGACACCAACAACCGCATCCGCATGGTGCCGACCGATCCSGASACCGGGCCGGTCGARCGSTCSGAYCTGGTCAAGGGSTWYGAGGTGTCCAAGGACGAATACGTCCTGTTCGACGACGCCGACTTCGACAAGGTCAAGCTGGAGTCGACCCGGACCATCGACATCAACCAGTTCGTCGACGAGGACGCAAGGCCAGCGGCGCGCCNACCTGGTCAAGGGGTTCGAGGTGTCCAAGGACGAATACGTCCTGTTCGACGACGCCGACTTCGACAAGGTCAAGCTGGAGTCGACCCGCACCATCGACATCAACCAGTTCGTCGACGAGGACGAGATCGACCGGCTGTACTGGGACGACCCCTTCTATGTGGTGCCCGAGAAGGGGGTGGGGGCCGAGGCCTTCGCCGTCATCCGCGACGCCATGAAGGCCGCCGGCAAGATCGCCATCGGCTGTCTGGTGCTGCGCGGTCGCGAACGGCAGATCGCGCTGGAGGTGCGAGGCAAGGGACTGGTCGCCTACAGCCTGCGGCCCCACGACGAGGTGCGCGACGCCGGCGAGTATTTCGACGACATCCCGGCGGTGAAGGCCGATCAGGACATGGTCGAGATCGCCACCCGGATCATCGGCCAGAAGGAGGCGGCGTTCGATCCGTCGAAATTCACCGACCGCTACGACGACGCCCTGAAGGAGATGATCAAGGCCAAGCAGAAGGGCGGCAAGGGCCTGGTCGAGGCGCCGGAGCCCGACGACACCAATGTGGTGGACCTGATGGCGGCGCTGCGGGCCAGCCTGAAGGGCTCGGCGGGAGGCAAGGCCGCCCCGGCGAAGAAGGCGGCGGCGAAGAAGCCCGCTGCGAAGACGAAGGCGGCATAACGCCTCGCCGTCCTGCGCCGCTTGACCATTCGGCGGTGCGGGTCGCTGATCGCGCCATGACGGATACACAGGATCAGGCGGCGGTGGTCATCGGCGCCTCGGGCGGCATCGGCGCGGCCGTCGCCGGGTTGCTGCGGGCGTCCGGGCGGTTCGCCGTCGTGCACGCCCTGTCGCGATCGGAGACCGGCCTCGACCTGGAGGCCGAGGCGTCGATCGCGGAGGCCGCCGGGCGGGTCGCGGAGGGGGCGCCGCCGACCCTGGTCTTTGTCGCCACCGGCGTGCTTCACCACGGATTCGAGCCCGAACGCGGCTATCGTGCCCTGACGGCGGACCACATGATGCGCGACTATCGCATCAACACGGTGGGGCCGGCGCTGGTCGCCAGACATTTCCTTCCGCTGCTGCCGCGCGACCGGCGGGCGGTGTTTGCGGCCCTGTCGGCGCGGGTCGGGTCGATCGGGGACAACCGGCTGGGCGGGTGGCACAGCTATCGCGCGTCAAAGGCGGCGCTGAACATGGTGCTGCGCAATCTGGCGGTCGAGCTGGGGCGCACCCATCCGCAGGCGGTGGTCGCGGGGCTGCATCCGGGGACGGTGGACACGGCGCTGAGCCAGCCGTTCCAGCGCGGCGTCAAGCCGGAGACGCTGTTCACCGCGGACTATTCCGCGGAGCGGTTGCTGGCGGTGATCGACGGTTTGACGGCCGCCGACAGCGGCGGCGTCTTCGCCTGGGACGGCGCGCGCATTCCCGAGTGAGGTGCGGGTCCGGCCGTCATCCTCGGGTCAAGCCCGAGGATAACGGACAGCGGGAGCTCTTGACTCGCTCACACAGTATGCGGCATACACTGTGCGTGACACACTATGTGAGATGCAGGGAATCGGCATGAGCCTCGATCCGGACCTTTATGAATCCATGCGGCTGGAGCTGCGGCGCGGGTCGCTGGTGCTGGCGGTGCTCGCCTGCCTCAGGACCGAGCGGTACGGCTACACCCTGCGTCAGGCCCTGGCCGCCGACGGGCTGGAGATGGAGGAATCGACCCTCTATCCGCTGCTGCGAAGGCTCGAGAGCCAAGGCCTGCTGAACAGCGAATGGCGCGAGGAGGAGAAGCGGAAGAAGCGCTTCTACGTCCTGTCGCCGGGCGGCGTCTCGATGCTGGCCGCCCTGACCGACGAATGGCGGGGCATCAACGCCTCGCTCGACAAGATTCTCTGAAACCGGGCTGAAGGGGAAAAGCCATGGACATGATCGACCGCTATCTGAACGCCGTCGCCGCGCAACTGCCGCAGGACGAACGGGCCGACATCGTCGCCGAGCTGCGCGATCTGATCCTGAGCCGCTTCGAGGCGAAGGAGGAGGAACTGGGCCGGCCGCTGACCGAGGACGAGCAGGAGGCCATCCTGAGGGAGATCGGCCATCCGCTGGTCGTGGCGGCGCGATATCGCAAGGGGCCGGACCATCTGGTGGGGCCCGAACTGTTTCCCTACTGGCTGTTCGGAGTGAAGGCGGGACTGCTGGTGTTGCTGGCGGTGCAGGCGATCGGCCTGTTCATCCATCTGATCAGCGGGACGGCGGATTCGGGTCAGGCGATCGCGCAGGCCTTCCACGGCTTCTTCGGCTCGGGCCTGACCCTGATCGGCGTGGCGACGGTCGCCGCCGCGGTGTTCGAACACTACGATATCCGGCCGAAATGGATGACGCAGTGGCGGGTCAAGGATCTGGGGGCCTTCGGTCTGTCGGATCCGGCCGCCTGGGGCGCTTCGGTGGCGGGGACCGAGACGGCGAAACAGACGTGGAGGCTCCGGCCCGCCAAGGCCTGGCCTGGCGCGGAATACGCCTTCTCGTTCATCGCCGTGGGCATGTTCTGCCTGTGGTGGGTCGGTCTGCTGCACTTCCCGGGCCTGGTGCATGTCGAACTGCTCGGCGCCGATGCGACCGTGACGCCCGCGCCGGTCTGGACCACCCTGTTCGCGCCGATCCTGATCTACGCCCTGATGCAGATGACGGTCGACCTGAACAGCCTGTTCCGTCCCCATGCGGTGCGGCTGCGGGCCGCGGCGCGACTGGGGATCGCGGCCGGCGGCCTGTGGCTGACGTGGATGATCCTGCAGGCCGGACACTGGTTCACCCTGACCGCCGACGACGGCGAGACCGCGCGCGTGGCCGGCGACTGGGGCATGCTGGACGCGGAGCGCCTGAGAACGCTGGGCGACGGCGCCCGCGATCTGGCCGGGGTGGCGGACACCCTTTCGGTGGTGATGGTCTGGGCCCTGGCCTTCTCGGCGATCAGCCTGATCTTCAGCCTCTTCGCCAATCTGTGGCGGCTGGCGCGGGGGTGATCCCACTCAAATGTCCGAAAACCGCGAGACATCCGGCCTGCTCGGGCTCATTCTGCGGGCATGGAAAACGCTGGCGAGCTCGATCAGGAGGCCTGTTACCGCGCGGTGCTGACGCGGGACGCGCGGTTCGACGGGCGCTTCTTCGGCTGCGTCAAGACCACGGGCATCTACTGCCGCCCGGTCTGCCCGGCGCGGACGCCCAACCGGGAGAACATGTTTTTCGTCGTCACCGCCGCGGCGGCCGAGGAGGCGGGCTTCCGCGCCTGCCTGCGCTGCCGGCCCGAGACGGCGCCCGACATGGGGGCCTGGCGGGGAACCTCGAACACGGTCAGCCGGGCCCTGGCCCTGATCGAGGCGGGGGCGCTGGATGAGGGCGACGTCGACGGTCTGGCCGCGCGGTTGGGGGTGGGCGAGCGGCACCTGCGGCGGTTGTTCCGCCAGCATCTGGGCGCCGCGCCGGTCAGCGTGGCCCAGACGCGGCGGGTGCTGCTGGCCAAGGCGCTGATCCACCAGACGGACCTGAGCATGGCGCAGGTGGCCCTGGCCTCGGGCTTCGGCAGCGTACGGCGGTTCAACGAGACGTTCCAGGCCCTCTACGACCGCCCGCCCTCGGCCCTGCGCCGGCGCGGCGAGCGGGTGCATGAGGGCGGGGTCAAGCTGAGCCTGTCCTACCGCCCGCCCTATGACTGGGACGCCATGTTCGCGGCCCTGACCGGGCGCGGCGACATGGTCGCGGGGACGCGCTGGTCGCGGCGGCTGACGCTCGATGGGGAGGGAGCCGACGGCTCGGTCACGGTCGAACCGGCCGAGGCCGGCAAGGTCTCGATCTGTATCGAGGCGACCGATCTGAAGGCCTTGCCGGGGGTGCTGGCGCGGGTGCGGCGGGTGTTCGACCTGTCGGCCGACCCGGAGGCCATCGCCCGCGACCTGTCCGCCGATGCGGTGCTGAAGCCGCTGGTCGAGGCGCGGCCGGGGCTGAGGCTGCCGGGCCAGTGGATCGATGACGGAGTCGAGGCGCCGAGCGACCGGTTGAAGGACGAAACCTTGACCGCCCGCGCCGAAGCCTGGCGTCCGTGGCGGGCCTATGGCGCGCTGTATCTCGCGATGGCGGGGATCAACGGCGCCCAGTTGATGGAGAGAGACGATGCGAAACGCGCAGCCTGAAACCCTGACGCTCGACCGGGTCGCCACGCCGACCGGAGAGGTGCTGCTGGTCACCGATGCGGAGGGCGTCGTGAGGGCGCTGGACTTCGCCGGCTACGAGGAGCGGATGATGCGGCTGCTGCGCCGCCACTGGGGCGAGGCGGCGCTGGTTGAGGGCCGGGCGCCGGCGAGGGTGCGGGCGGCGGTCGAGGCGTATTTCGGCGGCGATCTGACCGCCCTGGACCGACTGGCGGTCAAGACCGGCGGCACCGTTTTCCAGCGCGCCGTCTGGGACGCCCTGCGCGCCATTCCGGCGGGCGAGACGCGGACCTACGGCCAGCTTGCGGCGGCGATCGGCTCGCCGAAGGCGGTGCGGGCTGCGGGCCTGGCCAACGGCCAGAACCCCGTCGCGGTGATCGTCCCCTGCCACCGGGTGATCGGGGCCAACGGAACGCTGACCGGCTATGCCGGCGGAATCGAGCGCAAGCGCTGGCTGCTGGAGCACGAGCGGGCCAGCGCCCGCGCCGCCGTCTAGAATTTGTAGTTCAGGCCGACCTGGACGACCGGGAACAGGCCGTAGCCTTCGGTTTCCTCGGTGATGCGCTGGCTTTCGTCGCGCAGCCGGGCCTGGAAGGCCGCGTCGTTGGACAGGCTGCCGCCGGTCGAGGTCAGGGCGACCTCGGGCTCGTCGCTCCAGGCGACGCCGGCGACGGCGCGGAAGCCCCAGCGGCCGCGGCGGTAGAAGGTGTCGTCCCAGCCGATGCCGACGAAGGGGGCGACGTCGCGCAGCTTGACCGCGCCGTTCAGGGTTCCGACCTGGGACGGCGTATAGGTCTGGCCCCCGATCTCCACAGGCCCGGTCGGTGTCGCGGCCAGGTCGATGTCGCGGTCGCCCATATAGGCGCCGCCCGAGATCAGCAGGCCGTTGGCCATCGGGTGCATGTCGATGAAGCCGCCGATGGTGTCGAAGGCCAGGTCGGCGTTGTAGTCGACCCCGTCATAGCTTTCGTCGGCGCTGTGGGTGAGGCGGTCGATGGATCCGCGAAGCGTGAAGATGGGACCGACCTTGACCTGGACCTCGACGCCGAGACCGGTGGTTCCCGCCGTGGCCCCGACCGCGATGCCGGGCTCGGACGATTGCGCCATCGCCGATCCGGCGGACAGAAGCAGGACGACGGCGACGACGGGGATCAGGCGCATGGGGGTTTCTCAGGCAGTTTCATCCCTTGCAGCCGGTTCCGGTTAAGATCGCGTTTCCCATAATCGGCATACCCGGCATCGCGCTTGCGTTTTCCGGCCAGCCGCCTACATTCATCCCGACTTATGCTAACTTTGAGCATAAGTGGAGGAAACGAGCGATGGCGGACGGCATGTTTGGCTTGTCGAAGGAACTGGAGCGGGAGACCGCGCCGGTCTGGGCCAAGGTCAAGGATCACGTCACCCCGATGGAGTGGCCGGCGCAGGCCGCGCTGATCAGCGAGATCAACGCGCTGAAGAAGTCGCGTGACGCCGTCATCCTGGCCCACAACTACATGACGCCGGAAATCTTCCATGGCGTCGGCGACTATGTCGGCGACAGCCTGGGCCTGGCCAAGGAGGCGGCGCGGTCGCCGGCGAAGGTGATCGTCCAGGCCGGCGTGCATTTCATGGCCGAGACCTCGAAGATCCTATCGCCCGACAAGACGGTGCTGATCCCCGACCTGAAGGCCGGTTGTTCGCTGGCCGAGTCGATCACTGGCGCGGACGTGCGGCTGATCAAGCAGCGCTATCCCGGCCTGCCGGTGGTGACCTATGTGAACACCACGGCCGATGTGAAGGCCGAGACCGACATCTGCTGCACATCCGCCAACGCGGTCCAGGTGGTGGAATGGGCGGCGAAGGAATGGGGCGTCGACCGGGTCATCCTGATCCCCGACGAGTTCCTGGCGCGCAATGTGGCGGCCCAGACCAATGTCGGCATCATCGCCTGGAAGGGCCGCTGCATCGTCCACGAGCGGTTCACCGCCGCGGACATCGCCGAGATGCGCGAGGCCTATCCGGGCGCGGAAATCCTGGCCCACCCGGAATGTCCCGAGGAGGTTCTGTCGGCCGCCGATTTCGCCGGCTCGACCGCGGCGTTGACGGACTACATCACCCGTCACAAGCCGAAGCAGGTGGTGCTGCTCACCGAATGCTCGATGGCCGCCAACATCCAGGGCGACGTGCCCGAGGTCAGCTTCATCGGCCCGTGCAACCTGTGCCCCTACATGAAGCGGATCACGCTGGAGAACATCCGCGACTGTCTGCGGGACATGAAGTTCGAGGTGACCGTGCCGGAAGAGATGGCCGAGCGCGCGCGTCTGGCCGTGCAGCGGATGATCGACCTGCCGCCGCCGGCGGTCCCGGCCCGCTACGACCTGTTCAAGGCGAAACACCACGTCGCGGTGGAGCTGATCTGATGCACTACGTCGCGCCCGTGCGGATGGTCGCCAATGTCGATCCGAAGAGCCTGCGGCTTCTCGCCCTCCTGGCCTTGTGGCTGAGGACGGAGAAGGCCACGTCTTCGCGATGACAGATTCGGATCAGACGCGCCGCCCCGGTCCCTGGGAAAACCTGCCCCCGGCCGCGCCGGCCGAGCGGGAAATCGCGCGTCCGCAGGCTGGCGAACCGCCTCTGGACAAGGGTCAGCATCCCGTCTGGGCGGTGGTTTCGACCCTGCTTCTGGGCGGCTTCATCTGGTGGGTCTCGGGCAGCTGGGTCATCGCCGTCGCGGCGATCTGGGGCCTGCTGGTGCATGAGTACGGCCATGTGCTGGCGATGAACGCGCTCGGCATGGGCCCCGCGAAAATCTACATCATCCCGTTCCTCGGCGGCGTGGCGAAGAGCCAGCGCCTGCCGGTCAGCGAATGGCACGGCGTGCTGGTCTCGCTGGCCGGTCCCGCGTTCGGCCTGCTGGCCGCCATTCCCTTCTTCGGCCTGTACATCGCGACGGGACAGGGGCTGTGGCTGCAAGGGGTGTTCATCATCGCCATCATCAATCTGGTGAACCTCGCGCCCGCGCCGCCGCTTGATGGCTCCAAGGCGCTGGGACCCGTGCTGGCGCTCATCCATCCCATGGTCGAGAAGGCGGCGATGGTCGTCGTCGGCGCGGTGGTGGTGATCTGGGGCGTGACCAACGGCAGCTATATCTTCGCGGCCTTCCTGGCCCTGGCCCTGATCGGCCATCTGCGGCGTGGGGCATGGCGTCCCGACGGGCGTCCGCTGACCTGGCCCGAGGCGGGGCGCAGCGTGGGCCTGTTCCTGCTGGTCGCCGCGGCCTGCGCCGGCGTCGCCCTGGCCGGGCTGATGCCGGGCGCCGGATCGTTGCAGCAGGCGCTGGCGCTGGGCGCCAGCTATTTCGAGTTCGGCCGGTGAACCGCATCCGTCATGACGGACCGCTGATCATCGGCGGCGGTCTGGCGGGCCTGTCGGCGGCGCTGGAAGCGGCGCCGCGCAAGGTGCTGCTGGTCACGCCCGCGCCGTTGCTTGAGGCCTGTTCCTCGGCCTGGGCCCAGGGCGGAGTGGCGGCGGCCCTGTCGGCGGACGACGCGCCGGCCCTGCATGCGGCCGACACCGCAGCGGCCGGCGCCGGCCTGGTCGAGATCGAGGCCACGCGCGCCCTGACCGGCGACGGGCGCGAGACGGTGGAATGGCTGGCCGCGCTTGGCGCGCCCTTCGACCGCGACGCCGCCGGTGGTTTCGCCGTCAGTCTGGAAGCGGCTCATTCCCAGGCCCGGGTCGCCCGCGTCGGCGGCGACGGGGCAGGGCGGGCCATATTGTCGGCGCTGGTGACGGCGGTGCGCGCCGCGCCGCACATCGAGGTGTGGGAAGACGCGCGCCTGCGCGGCCTGATCCAGGACGCCTCGGGCCGGGTCTGCGGCGCCCTGATCGAACGGCGGGCCGGTCGCATGGTCGAGGTCACGGCCCCCGCCGTGGTGCTGGCCACCGGCGGAGCGGGCGGTCTGTATGCGCAGACCACCACCCCGGCGGCCCTGCTGGGCGAAGGCATGGCCCTGGCCTGGGCGGCAGGCGCCGAGATTCTCGATCCCGAGTTCGTGCAATTCCACCCAACGGCCATCGATGTTGGGCTGGACCCCATGCCGCTGGCGACCGAGGCCCTCCGCGGCGAGGGGGCGCGGCTGATCGACCGCGAGGGCCGCTTCCTGCTGGGCCCGGCGGCGGACGCCGACCTGCAGCCGCGCGACATCGTGGCCCGGGCCGTCCACGCGGCCTGCGCCGAGGGCCGCGGCGCCTTCCTCGATGCCCGTACAGCCGTCGGCCACGAATTCCCCGAAGCCTTCCCGGGCGTTTTCGCCGCCTGCATGCGCGCCGGGCTGGACCCGCGCGAGACGCCGATTCCGGTGGCGGCGGCGGCCCACTATCACATGGGCGGAATCGTCGCCGGGCCGGACGGCCGTACGACGCTGCCCGGGCTGTTCGCGGTCGGCGAATGCGCCGCGACGGGTGTGCACGGGGCCAACCGTCTGGCGTCCAACTCGCTGCTGGAGGCGGCGGCCTTCGGCCGGCGCACCGGCCGGGCCGCGGCGGCTGAACATGGCGCAGCCGGCGCGCCGATTGCGGTCGCGCCGGCGCCTGACCTGTCCGAATCCGGCTTGCAGCGTCTGCGCGCGGCCATGAGCGCCGACGTCGGCGTGGTGCGCGATGCGGCCGGGCTGACGCGGGCGCTGAGGCTCATCGCCGACCTTGAGCGGATCGCGGGGCCCGCCCTGCCTCTGGTCACGGCGCGGTTGATCGCCGGGGCGGCGCTGGCCAGGCGCGAAAGCCGGGGCGGGCATTTCCGCCGCGACCATCCGGCGCCGGTCGCGGCGGCGCGGCATACCCGCCTGACTCACGCGCCCGACTCCGCTGTGGAGTCCGGCGTTCTGGCCGCCGCAGGATAGAGCCATGATCCGACAACTGCCCGACCTGCTGATCGAGCCGGTGATCCTGATGTCCCTGACCGAGGATCTGGGCCGCGCCGGCGATGTGACGGCCCAGGCCTGTATCCCGGAAGGCGCCGACATGCGGGCGGCCTTCGTCGCGCGCAAGCCGGGCGTTCTGGCCGGGATCGACTGCGTCCGCCTGACCGTGCTGGCCATGGATCCCGAGGCGACGATCGAGCTGAAACGTCGGGACGGCGACGCCTTCGAGGCAGGGGCCGTGCTGGCCGAAGTCGAGGCCAACGCGCGGGCCTTCCTCGCCGCCGAGCGGACAGCGTTGAATCTTCTGGGACGTCTGTGCGGGGTGGCCACCCTGACGCGGGCCTATGTCGAGGCCGTGGCGGGGACGAAGGCGCGCATCGCCGATACGCGCAAGACCACGCCCGGCCTGCGCGCGCTGGAGAAGCACGCCGTCCTGTGCGGCGGCGGCGTCAACCACCGCTTCGGCCTGGATGACGCGATCCTGATCAAGGACAACCACGTCGCGGTCTGCGGCGGCGTCGGCGAGGCGATCCGCCGGGCCCGGGCCGCGGCGGGCCATCTGATGAAGGTCGAGATCGAGGTCGACGGGCTGGATCAGCTGGACGAGGCGCTGGCTGAGCGGCCCGACGTGATCATGCTGGACAATTTCACCCTGCCCATGCTGCGCGAGGCCGTGGAGCGGGCCAAGGTCTCGCCCTTCGGCCGGCCGGTGCTTGAGGCGTCGGGGGGGGTCAATCTGGAAACGGTGCGCGGAATCGCGGAGACGGGCGTGGACGTGATCTCGGTCGGCGCCCTGACCCATTCGGCCCCGTCGCTGGATATCGGTCTGGACATCTGACCGGACGGCGAACGCCGCTACGGAACGGCGCGTTCGGCACGGGGTTTATCCGGGGACAGAAGGAGACTTCGATGACCCACGCCCCCCGAATTCCCAAGGAACAGCGCAGCTACGCCGACAAGGGCGCCAATGCGGCCCCGGACGCCGGCGACAGCGACCGCCGCGATCTCGAGACCGAAATCCAGACGGGCCAGCCCGGCGACTCGGACGTCAATCTCGATGAGCAGGGACGGTTCGGCAATCTGAAGCAGAACCTGACCAACCAGTGGAAGGTGCAGGATCGCTGATCATGGCCAACAACCAGCACACACCCGAACCGGTCGATGAAAAGCGCTGGGGCGGTCCCGGCTCAAGCCATCAGAACGCCGACAGGGAGCCGCCGACGTTCAGCGACCCGCGACAGGGCGGTCCTACCAATCCGCGCAACAGCAAGGTCTCCGGCGGCGGCGGCGAGCGGGATTTGAAACACAGTCACGACGACGCGCATCGCTCGTCGAAGGGCGACCGGGACGCCTGACGGATCAGGCGGGAGACGAAGGTGCGGCGGCTTCGACCGTGACGACCGCGGATTCGGCCGGAGCGGGGGCCGGGGACGACGTGGGGGCGGGCGGCGCCTCGGCCGGGGCGCTGCGGCTGTCCTGCGACACCAGCAGATTGTAGGCCACGGCGCCGGCCTCGCGGACCGTGCCGGTCGGGTCCATGCTGGCCTGGATCAGGCGCGGACCTTCGACGGGGGCTGAGGGACGGGCGGCGTAGGTGAAGGCTCCGCGCGAGCCCGTCCGGCCGCCGAAGCGGTAGAACAGGTGGTCGCCGACCTGGTTGACCCGCACCATGGCATGACGCCAGCCGGGCGAGACGCCGGTGGTGTGGAAGAAGGTGGCGTTGCCGACGGGCGCGAAGACGCCGCCCGACAGGGCGCTGGAGGCGACCTCGCGGGCCCGGTTCCAAGCGGCGCGATTGACGGCGCCGCGCATCGAGCCGTCGCAGGTGAAGCTGAACTGGCAACCCGTGCGGCGGCCGGCGCCTTGGAAGACGACGCCGCAGACGCTCTTGGGAAAGGCGGGGTGACGGACGCGGTTCAGGACCACCTGGGTCACGGCGCGCATGCCATCGCGGCCCTCGCCGCGGGCTTCGTAATAGGCGGCCTGGGTCAGGCACTCGAGATCGCGCGAGGCGTCCAGGGCGCCGCCGAGGCGGAAGGGCTGGGCCGCGACGGGGCCGGTCAGGCTGACCTGGCGCAGGGCGGCGTTGCCGGGCTGGGCGCGCAGCTGTTCGAGGCGCGCGGTCATCAGTTCGGCCTGGCGGTCGCGCTGGGCGCCGCCGGCGACGGTGTAGGGATCGTGGCGCCGGGCGATGGCCAGGGCGCTTTCGTCGAGACCGCCGGCCGCCGCGGCCAAGGCTTCCTCGGTAAATCCGGCCGCCGTGGCGCCCTCGATCCGTTCCGCCTGATTCCGCACGGTTGTGGCCTTCGCCGCCGTGCCGCCCAGGTAGGCGCAGCCCACGGCCAGCCCCATCACAACGCCGAAAGCCGCAGCCGCCGAGCCGGGCCGGATACGGGCCAGACGTTCGACAGGGGTCTTCGCGCACGTGTGCGGGGCGTTCGGCAAGGGCTCAGTCCTGTTCGGCAGGGCGCAATGCCGCCCCCGGGTAGTCTCGCAACCGGGCGACCCTCTCCAATCTCGTGGAGATCGGCGTCGCGATCCGTTTGCGGTAAATCGGCGGTCGGCGAATGGGGCCGGCCGTCGAGGACGCGCCTTAAGCCAGCCGTTTGTGGCGCCAATGTGGTTGATTCGCAAGATTCGCGTGCGACGCAACATCGCGAGGGACGCAATGTGCAACGTCCAGTGTTTCTGATGAGCTGGCTATGTATGAGGTTGATAATCTATCTCACGTGATCTGTATTGCGGAACACAGAAACAACATGATCATCCGATGAATCTGCATAATGACGATTAACAGGACTAGCATCTATTGTCGTCGTTATGGTTTCGTTGACGATTTTAACTTTGCTCTCGGAGCCGGAACCGGCGGAGCGGCAACCGCGTTCCGCCTGCACTACCGGGAGAATTTCGTATGAAACGCATGGCTGTCACCCTCGTCCTCGCCCTCGCCGCGGTCTCCGCCGCCGCCTGCGGGCAGACCATTGAACAGAAGGCCGCCACAGGCGCGATCGCCGGCGCACTGGTCGCCGGTCCCGTCGGCGCCGCAGTGGGCGGAGCGGCGGGCGCGGCCGTCGGCCAGGCCGAGAAGCCGAACTGACACACTTCCTCGTCGAGTGAGCGAGGCGGGTCGGATCCCGCCTCGCAACCTTGATTTCGCCGCCTATATAGGGTTAGCCGACGGCCCGGGGCCGGGTGATGCTCGCCCCGAGGCCGTTCCGCGTACTCCGACAACCGATCAAGGACATCGACGACCTCCGCATGAGAGATCTGAAACAAACCGGCTTCGCCGACCGCCTCACCACCCAGCAGGAGGCCAAGAAGGCCCTGCTCGCCCGCTTCAAGGCCAAGCCCGCCGCTCCCGACCCCGAATTCGAGAAGCTGGCGCTGAAGCGCGCCGCCGAGAAGGAAGCCCTGCGCCAGCAGCACGAATTGGCCAAGGCGGAAGCCCGTCGCGAAAAGGCCGACAAGGAAGCCGCGCGCATGGCGGCCGACGCCGAGGCCCAGGAAGCCATCGAGGCCGAGAAGCGCGCCGCCCGCAAGGAGCGTAAGGCGCTCACCAAGGAAGAACAAAAGGCCGCCCGCGACGCGCGGTACGCCGCCCGCAAGGCCCGCACCCGCTGATTTATTCGCCGGCCGGCGCATCCCCGGGAGCGAGATCGCCCAGGATGTGCGCCAGCTGTTCACCCGAATAGGGCTTGCGCAGGAACGGCCAGGGTGCGTTCGACAGAGCCGCGTCGACGTCGTCTCCCGCGTAGCCGGACGTCAGGACGATGCGCATGCCCGGATAGTCGCGCTCGCACCGGCGCGCCAGTTCGATCCCGGTCATGCCGCCGGGCATGACCACATCGCTCAGCATGATGTCGAACCGTTCGCGCTTGAGCAGATCCAGCGCCTGGGGCGCGGTTTCGACGGCGCGGACCTCCAGTCCCAGCCCCTCCAGCAGTTCGAGCACGACCACGGCGACGCTGACGTCGTCCTCGACCAGCAGGAGACGGCGCCCCGCCGTCATCGCCTGGGCGGCGGCGGGCCCGGGTTCGATCGCCGGCGTCGCGCCGTCCGCCAGCGGCGGCAGATACAGCTTGATTTCGGTTCCGCGCCCGACGGTCGAGGCGATGTGGGCGGCCCCGCCGCTCTGGCGGGCGAAGCCGTAGACCTGGCTCAGACCCAGGCCGGTGCCCTTGCCCACCGCCTTGGTGGTGAAGAAGGGTTCGAACACCCGGGCGATGACGTCGGGCGGCATGCCGGTCCCGTTGTCCGACACGGTCACGCAGACATAGTCGCCCGGAGGGAGGTCGGCGACCTCCCCGGCCGCAACGGGGCAGGACATGGTCCGGACCGTGATCCGGCCCTTGTCCCCGACCGCGTCGCGGGCGTTGACGACCAGGTTCAGCAGGGCGGCCTCGAACTGGGACGGGTCGACGCTGACCCGGGCCCCGCCGCGGCGCAGCTTGAGCTTGAACTCGACCGCCTCGCCGACGGCCCGGCGCAGCAGCGGCTCGCTCTCGCGAATCTGGGCGTTCAGGTCGACGGGCTCGGGACGCAGGGCCTGCCGGCGCGAGAAGGCGAGCAGCTGGTGGGTCAGGCCCTCGCCGCGTCGGGCGGCGGCCAGGGCGGCCTCGCCGAGCTTCTGGCGCTTGGCGGCGTCGTTGGGCGAGCGCAACATGATGTCCAGCGCCCCGATGACGACCGTCAGCAGGTTGTTGAAGTCGTGCGCCACGCCTCCGGTCAGGCGGCCCACGGCCTCCATGCGCTGGGCGTGCATCAGGTCGGCCTCGGCCTTGGCCTTCTCCGCCATCGCCTCGCCGACCCGCTCCTCCAGCAGTTCGTTGATGCGCTTCAGATCGTCCTCGGCGCGCTTGGCTTCGGTGACGTCCACGTTGGCGCCGACATACCCCTGGAATTTTCCGGCGCCGTCGAACCGGGGCAGGGCCTCGCAGCGCAGCCAGCGTTCGCCCATGACCGGGTGTTGCGTGCGGATCAGGCTCTCGAAGCGGTCGTGCCGGTCGACCGCGTCGGCGAAGGCGGCGGTGAAGGCTTCGATATCGTCGGGGTGAACGAGACGGCGCCAGCCCTCGGCGACGTCCAGTTCCGACTCGATGCCGAAGAAGGTGCGGTAGCGGCGGTTGATGAAGCTGGGCTTGCCCTCGGCGTCGAGCATCCAGATCAGGGCGGGCGCGCTGTCGGCCACGGTGCGGAACCGGGTCTCGGACTCCACCAGCCGGTCGCTGGTTTCCCGGATGTCCGTCACGTCGAACGCGACGCCGACGAAGCCGAGAACCGCGCCCCCCGCGCCCAGCCGCGGTCTGGAGAAGGACTTCAGCCAGCGATACTGGCCGTCGTGACGCAGGTAGCGCGCTTCCATCGAAAAGGGCTGACCCGTCGACTCGCCGGCGAGCGACTCGGCGATGATCCGGTCCTGGTCGTCGGGATGGACGATGCTGCGCCAGTCGGCCAGCCGCGCCTCCTCATAGGTCCCGCCATTGAAGGCGACATAGGCCTGGTTGACGAAGGCGCGCGTGCGGTCCTGCTGGGTGACCCAGATGAGAACGGGCGCGGTGTCGGCGATGGCGCGAAAACGCGCCTCGCTTTCGCGGACCTCGGCCTCGGCGCGGGCCCGTTCGATCTCGGTCCAGGTGCGGACCGCGACCTCCTGCAGAAGGCTGGCTTCCGCCTCGCTCCATTCGCGCACGCTGGCATGGTGGGCGTACATGAAGGCCCGCAGGCGTCCAGCCCGAATAACCGGCGCACGCAGCAGAGCCCGCGTTTCCAGCCGCCGGAAGACGTCCAGGGCGTCCCTCGTCCGCTCATCCATCTGAACGTCGGGAATGCGAATCAGCCGGCCTTCGGCAAGGTCCGCGATCAGGTCCCCGCCGAGATCCTCGAGGCGGAATTTCCCTTGGGCGCTGACGACGCCCGCGGTCCAGTCGCGGGTCATGGAGACCACGCCGCGTTCCTCATCCACCTCGCCGTAGCCGACGCGGTCGGCGCCCAGTTCGGCGCCCACCGCTCGCCCGACCTCGACCATGATCTCTTCGGGGGAAACGAGGTCGCGCAGCCTGTCGGCCAACTCCAGCAGGAAGCTCTGGCGCCGTTCCAGCGCCGCCAGCGTATCCAGCGCCTCGCGTGTCTCGCTGACGTCGAAGGCCATGCCGACATAGCCGAGGAAGGTCCCGTCGGAGCCGAACCGCGGATTGACGGAGACGCGCATCCAGCGCCACTTGCCGTTCGCGTGCTGGAACCGGGCCTCGAAGCCATAGGGCAGATGCTGCGGCCGATGGGCCGCCATCACCGCCTCGACCGCGGCCTGATCGTCCGGATGGACGGTCTGTTTCCAGACGTGGCCCAGTATCTCTTCGGCGGGCCGGCCGTAATATTCCACCAGGGCCGTGTTGACGAATTCGACCTCGGCGTTCGCATTGGTCATCCACACCGGAGAGGGCGCCGTATCGGCCATCAGGCGGAAGCGGGCGTCGCTCTCGCCGACGCGGACGTCCGCGGCGGACAGCTCGGCGACCGACTGGTTCAGCTGCGCCACCGTCTTGCGCAGGGAGGCGGCGACGACGGCGACGAACAGCCCTACGACGATGAAATTCGTCGTCGCGATCACGCCCATCGGCGTCGAGATGCCCACACCCTGGGCGCCCGGCCCCGCGATCGCCCAGCCGCCGAGCAGCGCGGCGACGACCGTGGTCGCGCCCGCCAGCCGGCCCGCCGCCAGAGCCGCCAGAACCACGCCGGGCAGAAGAATGATGAAGCCGCTTATCTGGCCATAGAAGCCGGACAGCGCCCAGCGCAGCGCCAGAACCAGGGCCGCGAAGGCCAGGCCGATCAGGATGTTGATCCACCACGGCCGGGGCGGAATCCGCGCCAGTCCGCTCAGGGCGGCGTCAGCACTCGACAAATGTTTGGGAAACCCGGCCCCGCTCACTCAACAGCCCCCGCTCGCGCCCTGCGCGATCCGCTGCAACGTATTGGGAAGCATCACGTTCCCTCAAGCGTCGCCATTCGCCCCGCTGTCGCACGAACGCCCGGTCTTGGCGAATGCCCCCGCCATGCCCACCTGCGTACTGACCGTTTCAATCCCCCGAGGAGCCCGCATGACCGCCACGATCGACACCGGCCTGACAAAGACCGAGCGCGCCGACGTCGCCCAGGAACTGACCAAGGTGCTGGCCGACAGTTTCGCCGTCTATCTGAAGACCCACGGCTATCACTGGAACGTCCGCGGGCCCGAGTTCTTCAGCTTCCACAATCTGCTGGAGCAGCAGTACCGCGACATCTGGGCCGCGCTCGACGACCTCGCCGAACGCATCCGCGCCTTGGGCGTCCTGGCGCCGCAAAGCTTTTCGGGATTCGGCAACCTGACCTCGATCAAGGATGGAGACCCCGAGAAGGAGGCGACCGCCATGCTCAAGGAGCTGATGCAGGACCACGAAACCCTGATCGCCACCACGCGCAAGGCGCTTGAGGTCGCCGACGAAGCCGGCGACGAGGCGTCGGCCGACCTGATGACGCAGCGGCTGGCGGCGCATGAGAAGTTCGCCTGGATGCTGCGGTCCACCCTCGGGGGACGTTGAGGCTTGACCTAACGGCGCTTTTCCGCCTGAAAAGCGCCCCGCTTGCCGGGCATGGAAGACATTGGGTGGCCCAGGCCGCCTCTGGAGCTGGATTTGGCCGCAATCGACTGGAGATCGATGCTGAAAGGCACGCGACGGCTGGCCGCCGGCGCGCCCGTGGTGGTGGCCGCCTTCGGCGTGGCCATGGCCGCCAGCTCGACTCCCCGACCCGAAATCGACCGCCGCGCCGAGGTCGTCCGGGCCCTGACAAGGGGCGACCTGGGGGCCCACGGCATGGCGGCCATCACGGGCCGCATGGATCCGTCGCAACTGGCCGTGGCGCTGCGTCACGATCCGGGTGAGCGCCAGCCCGCGCTGTACGGCCTGACGCCGGGCTGGGAAAGCCTGACCCTGGCGGGCCGGCCGACGCTGGAGTTCGGCGCCACGGGCCTGGACGCCATGAAGCTGAACGCCGCGACGCCGAACGCCTCGCAGTATCTGCGCGTGGCCGCCCCCTTCATCTTCAAGCCCGCCACGGCCGAGGATCGCCGCCGGGCCCTGCGCTGCCTGACCCAGGGCGTCTATTACGAGGCGGCGCTGGAACCCACCGCGGGCCAGGAGGCCGTGGCCCAGGTCATCCTGAACCGCGTGCGTGACCCGAACTACGCCAACACCATCTGCGGCGTGGTGTTCGAGGGGGCTGAGCGGACGACGGGTTGTCAGTTCAGCTTCACCTGCGACGGCGCCCTGGGCCAGGCCCCGGTCGGCTGGGCGTGGCAGCGCGCGAAACGGGTCGCGGAACAGGCCCTGGCCGGTCATGTGTCGGCCGCGGTCGGCACGGCGACCCACTATCACGCCGACTATGTGCATCCGTGGTGGTCGCCGACGCTGAACAAGCTGACCCAGATCGGCGCGCACATCTTCTACCGCTGGAAGGGCGTCTACGGAGAACCCGCCGCCTTCAGCCAGCGTTATTCCGGCCGCGAGCCCCTGATCGACGAAGCCCGCTTCTCGCGGCCGCGCATCCAGCTCGCCACCGCCGCGGAAGCCGAAAAGGCGCTGGCCGAGGCCGCCGCCAATGGGGAAACCGCGATGCGGACCGTCGAGATCGACGGCCAGACCCGCGTCGTCGGCGTCGCCTCCCTGGGCGGACGCCGTCAGGCCTCGGCGTCCGACATCGCGGCCATCAACGAGCGGCTGGCAGCCTTCGAAGCCCCGGCCGCACCCTCACCCGAGACGCCGGGTGCGGTTGCTCCAGGCGTGACGCCCATGGCGGTCGAGGAAGTCGGTCGCCCGGGCGCCTGACGTCCGCCACGCCTTCAAGCTTTGCAACGGCGACGGCATTTGGGCATTACCTGCGGATGACCACGACCGCCTGGACCGAGACGGATCGCCTAGCGGCCCTCAAATCCTATGACATCCTCGATTCAGAACGTGAGCCCGCGTTTGACGACATCACGGCCCTGGTGGCCCGGCTGTGCGACGCCCCGATCGCCGTGGTCAACCTGATCGACGCCGACCGGCAATGGTTCAAGTCCGAGGTCGGCCTGGGCGTGCGCGAGACGCCGCTGGAAACCTCCTTCTGTCGCCACGCCCTGTTGGAACAGGACCGGCTGGTCGTCCCGGACGCGACGCAGGACCCGCGGTTCGCCTGCAATCCCTTGGTGACGGCGCCCCAGGGCCTGAAATTCTACGCCGGCGTCCTGCTGAAGGACGAGTCCGGCCTGCCGCTCGGCACGCTGTGCGTGCTGGACGCCCGGCCACGGCCCGAGGGGTTGACGCCGCTCCAGACCGAGGCGCTGGAGGTGCTGGCCCGCCAGGTGATGAATCTGCTGAACCTGCGCAAGGCGCTGGCGGCGGGCCGTCGCGCCGACGCGGATCTGGTGACGACCGCCGCCGCCCTCGCGGAAAGCGAGGCCCGGTTCCGCGCCATCGCCGACTCCATGCCGCAGATGGTCTGGTCAACGCAGCCGGACGGCTTCCACGACTACTACAATGCGCGCTGGTACGAATTCACCGGCGTGCCCGCGGGATCGACTGACGGCGAGGGCTGGAACGGCATGTTCCATCCCGACGATCAGGCGCGGGCCTGGGCCCGGTGGAGCCATTCGCTGGAAACCGGCGAACCTTACGAGATCGAATACCGGTTGCGGCGCGCCGACGGCGTCTATCGCTGGACGCTGGGCCGCGCCTCGCCGATCCGCAACGACAAGGGCGAGATCACGCGCTGGTTCGGCACCTGCACGGACATCGAGGATCTCAAGCGGATGGTCGATTCCAAGGACCTGCTGAGCCAGGAGCTGAGCCATCGCATCAAGAACATCTTCGCCGTCGTCTCGGCCCTGATCGCCCTGTCCGCGCGCCAGTTCCCCGAGGCGAAGGCGTTCGCGGCGGCGGTGCGGACGCGCATCAACGCCCTCGCCCGGGCGCATGAGTTCGTCCGGCCGCATACGGACGCCTCGCGTCCCACCGTGGGGACGATGACGCTGCATGCCTTCCTCAACGACCTGTTCAAGCCCTATGCGGCGCTTGATGGCCGGATGCGGGTGTCGGTGACCGGCAACGACGCCGTGTTCGACGACCAGGCCGCCACCTCGGTGGCCCTGCTGTTCCACGAACTGGCCACCAACGCCGCGAAATACGGGGCCCTGTCCGCCGAGGACGGGACGGTCACCCTGGACACGCGCACCGAGGGGGACCGGTTCATCCTGGTGTGGGAAGAGCGGGGCGGGCCGCCGGTCGGGGGCGAGCCGACGCGGGTGGGGTTCGGCTCCTCGCTGGCCACCCTGTCGGTCGAAAACCAGCTCGGCGGGCGTCTGGAACGCGTATGGGCGCCGGAGGGACTGCGCGTGACCGCCGACCTGCCGGCCACCGCCCTGTCACGACGCCGCGCTGCACAAATTGTCGCATAACCGCGATTCGTCGCAACCGCCATCGGCGGGTCGCGTTGATTTAACCAGTTAGTCCGTACGGTTACGGACGGCCGAACGAGATTGAAACGTCTGAACACCGATGAGTGCGCGTATCCTTGTCATTGAAGACGAAGCCTTGGTGGCCATGGAGCTGCGCTTCGTCCTGGAAGATCTCGGCCATGAAGTGGTCGGGACCGCGGCCGACGCGCAGACCGCGCTCCGCCTGGTTCACGAGACTGACGTCGATCTCGCCCTCGTTGACATCCATCTGTCCGACGGTCCGACCGGAATCGAACTGGGTCGCGAGCTCGGACAGAAATTGGGCGTGACCGTTCTGTTCATGACCGCCAACCCCGGCATGGTGCGCAGCGGCGTGGCCGGCACGATCGGCGTGCTGTCCAAGCCGACCGACGAGCGCGCCGTGCAGACGGCGGTCGACTACGCCCTGCGCCGCCGGGCCGGACGGCCGGTCGAATACGCGCCGCCTGAACTGCAGTTGTTCGGCTGACGCCGGCTACCAGACGCCGATCTTTTCCGCCTGTTTGTGCGAAATGGGCTGGTGCGCCTTCGCGTGGTCTTCCTCGGCGAGGAAGCGGACGGCTTCCAGAGCCGCCATGCATCCCATGCCGGCGGCGGTGACGGCCTGGCGGTAGATGTCGTCGGTCACGTCGCCCGCGGCCCAGACGCCTTCGATGGCCGTGGCCGTCGTGCCAGGTTTCACTACCAGATAGCCGCCCTGCTTGGTTTCCAGCTGGCCGGCGAACAGTTCCGACGACGGCGCATGACCGATGGCGATGAAGACCCCGTCCGCCGACAGGTCGCGGGTTTCCCCCGTCCTGACGTTCTTGAGCCGGGCCCCGGTGACGTTGACCCCGCCCATGGCGTTGGTCTCGCCCAGAATCTCGTCGATGGCGTTGTCCCAGACGACCTCGACCTTCGGGTTCGAGAACAGCCGGTCCTGCAGGATGCGCTCGGCCCGGAACTCGTCGCGGCGGTGCACGACGGTGACCTTCGAGGCGAAATTGGTCAGGAACAGCGCCTCCTCGACCGCGGTGTTGCCGCCGCCGACCACGATCACGTCCTTGCCGCGGTAGAAGAAGCCGTCGCAGGTGGCGCAGGCGGAGACGCCGAAGCCCTGGTATCTGGCCTCGCTCTCCAGCCCCAGCCATTTGGCCTGGGCGCCGGTGGAGATGATCACCGTTTCGGCCAGCATCTCCGTCCCGGAATCCAGCGTCAGGCGGAAGGGCCGTTGCGACAGGTCCGCCTTGACCACGATGTCCTCGATGATCTCGGTCCCGACGTGTTCGGCCTGGGCGCGCATCTGCTCCATCAGCCAGGGGCCCTGGATGACGTCGGCGAAGCCGGGATAGTTTTCGACATCGGTCGTGATGGTCAGCTGCCCGCCGGGCTGCAGGCCGGCGATGACGACGGGCTTCAGCATGGCGCGCGCGGCGTAGATGGCCGCGGTCCAGCCGGCGGGGCCGGAGCCGATGATGGCGACGCGGACGGTTCTCAAGGTGCTCATGCCCCTATTTAGGCGCTGATTCCGTCTCGCGCGATGGTAGGTTCCGACTGTTCACAGGTGTGATGGAGGGGACGATATGGAAGGCCGCAGTTTCATCGGGGTGGGATTGGCGATCGGCATCGCCGTGGGCACAGCCATCGGCATAGCCATGGACAATCTGGCGATCGGCATCGGTATGGGCGTGGCCATCGGGATGGGGCTGGGCGTGGCCCTGGACGCCGCCCAGCAGAAGAAGGCCGGGGGCGCGGAGCGCGATCGCCGGAATGACGGCTCGAACGCCGGTGTCTATGGCTCGGACGGCGGGCGCAGCAAGGATGACGGTTCGGACGGGAACGGCTCCGACGGCGGCTCGGACGGGGGCGGCGGAGACGGCGGCGGGGGAGGCGACTAGGCGCGCTTCATCCGCTCGAGCACGGTTCGCGCCGCGCGCGCGGTCTCGTCCAACGGCGCATAGGTCCAGGCTTCCAGCGTCCCGTCGAACGGCCGAGCCGCGCCGTGCGCATGCAGGTCGGCGTGCAGGCGAGCGAACTTGTCCGCCGGCTTCAGCGGGATCATCGGCAGGATGTGCACCGGCTTGCCGGTCGAGGCCGCCTCGGCCGCCATATTGGCGCTGTCCTCTGTGACCAGCACATGGTCGGCCTGGTCGAGGAAGGCGAAATAGGGGTTCGCGCCCGCGCCGTCCCAGATCAGGCCCGGCAGACGGGCCAGCCGTTCCATCATCGCCGCCTTCGCCGTCCCGGGGGTGCGGCGCGAGAAGGTCAGCATCAATGAGCCGTCCGTCGCCTCGACCGCCCTGGCGATCCGGTCGGCGAGATCGGCGGCATGGGCGTCGGTGAGGTCGAAGGCCCTGGAACGCCCCCCGATCAGCGCCGCGACACGGGGATGGGGCAGGGCGGCCAGCTGGTCCGCGAAGGTGGCCGAGCCCTCGGCGAGCCGGTCGGGCGTGACGCGATGCGGCGATCCGGTGATCGACAGCACGTTCGGGCCTTCGACCGGGTCATGGGCGGGGGCGACGATCAGGTCATAGGCGGCGTTGCGCCAGCGGGGGTCCTGGGTCTGGACCACGAAGGTCCGCCCTCCCGAGGCCGCCCGGACGCGGGCGGATATCGGCAGGGTGGCGCGCCCGGTGGCGATCCACAGGTCAGGCCAGGCCTCGCCCGCGGCCGGTTCCGTGGGATCGGAGGACAGGTCCAGCATCCACGACGTCTTCATGGCCGAGGGCAGCTTGTCGAAAGCGGCCCGCCAGCGGATGCGTTTGACGGTGATGTCGGATGGAAAAAGGCGCTGGACGGCTTCCGCCAGACCCAGCGCCTGATTTTCCATGCCGGCGCGGCCGTCGGAGACGACCCAGACGGAGAGCGGGGGCTGGTCTGCCCCTACTTCCACTCGACCTTGAGGATTTCGTAGGCCTTGACGCCGCCGGGGGTGTTCACCTCGACCACGTCGCCGACTTCCTTGGAGATCAGCGAACGGGCGATCGGCGAGGCGACGGAAACCTTGCCCGCCTTCACATCGGCTTCGTGCTCGCCGACGATCTGGTAGCGGCTCTCCTCCTCGGTGTCCTCGTCGACCACGGTGACCGTGGCGCCGAACATGACCTGGTCGCCGTTCAGCTTGGAGACGTCGATGACCTGGGCGCGGCTGATCTTGTCCTCGATGTCGGCGATCTGGCCTTCGATCCAGCCCTGCCGCTCCTTGGCCGCATGATACTCGGCGTTYTCAGAMAGATCGCCATGCTCGCGCGCYTCCGARATGGCCGAGATYACGCTCGGCCKYTCSACGGACTTCAATTGCTTCAGCTGATCGTCGAGGACACGGTAGCCCTCGGCCGTCATCGGCACTTTTTCCATATGTCGTGAATTTCTGAGCTATCGCCCGACTAGAGGTTGGTGACGCCAAGGGTCGCTGGGCGCTCGCGACCGGCCCAAGAGCACTTTTTCCATATGTCGTGAATTTCTGAGCTATCGCCCGACTAGAGGTTGGTGACGCCAAGGGTCGCTGGGCGCTCGCGACCGGCCCAAGAGGGTAGGGCGCCCGGCCTCAAGGTTCAAGAGGCAAGACGTTTCCGACAGATTGTCGTTATGTGACAGCCTTGCGGCGACGCTCGCGAATCTGCTGGATGCTGCCCCACAGTTTCACCCTGCCGACGAGGCTCCAGGCCAGCCAGGCGACGGCGGCCAGGCCCAGGGCCATGAACAGGCTGGACAGCAGAACGACGCCCGCCGCCATGAAGGCGAGGATGAAGGCGACGGCGGCCACAAGGGCGGCGATGACTTGAACGGTTCTCGGGCGCATGGAGCGATTAACGTTTGTGCGGAACGAGGGTTGCGCCCTTTCCAGCCTCCCGCCCGGTTCAGGAGCGGTTGTGGCGCCCATGCCATCGTCTCACGTGTAGCTGTACGGCCCGCCCCGTTCGAGCGCCCGCTGGTACGCCGGCCGCGCGTGGATGGCTTGGAGGAAGGCCTTCAGCCGGGGCTTGTCGGCGCCGTAGCCCATTCGCGACCCCGCCGCTTCGACCGGGAAGCTCATCATGATGTCGGCCGCCGAGAAGGCGTCGCCCGCGAACCAGGCTGACCGCGTCAGCTCGGCCTCCCAGTACGCGGTGTGCGCCGCCAGCTGCGGGTCGATCATATTGGCGTTCATGGCCTTGCTGATCCCCCGGGCCACGCCGCGCGCCAGGAAGGGCGCGCGTTTCGGAATGGCGCTGAAAATCAGCTTCAGCAGCAGGGGTGTCATCGCCGAGCCCTCGGCATAGTGCAGCCAGTAGGTGAAGCGCCGCGCGGCCTCCGTACCGGGCGCCGGGCGCAGGCCGGACTCGGGATGGGTCTCCAGCAGATATTCGATGATCGCCCCGGTTTCGGCCAAGCGGGCGTCGCCGTCGTCCAGCACCGGCGACTTGCCCAAGGGGTGGATGGCCTTCAGCTCCGGCGGGGCCAGCATGGTCTTCGGGTCGCGCTGGTACCGCTTGACCTCATAGGGAAGGCCCAGCTCCTCCAGCAGCCACAGCACGCGCTGGGACCGGGAATCGTTGAGGTGATGGACGGTGATCATGGCGTCGGCTCCGTTTGGCCGGCGCAGTGAACGCGGTTGACGCCGCGTCGGTCCAGCGGATTCAGACGCGCCGACCGCTCCAGCGCTGGCGAGGGTGGGCCTTTCCGGCCTGCGGACGCTCCGGATGTTTCCCCGCCTGCCGCTGTTCCCACAGCTGGAAGGCCAGTGTGGCGAGGGCCAGCTTGCCGGCGTGGCGGCCAGCCATGCGCCGTCCGCCCTTGCTGAGCAGCAGGCCGCCGATCAGGGTCGCGAGCTTGGGAATGGGCATGAGGCTCTCCGGTTCGGAGGTGAAACGGACAGCGTCGGGAACGGTTCAGGCCCGGCTCAGCCTTTCGGCATCAGGGCCCGGGCCGAGACCACCATGGCCTCGACTCCGGTCGTGACCGACGGGCGGGGATCGATGCGGAACAGGGGCGAGTGATGGCCCGGCGCGGCGTCCACCTGATCGGCGGGCGTGCCGCCGACGCTGAAATACACCCCCTTCACGCCAGTTTCGGGGGTGACGAACCAGGCGAAATCCTCGGCCCCCATGCCGGTGCGGTCGACATCCACCACGCGGTCGGCCCCCATGGCCGCGCCGACGGCGGCTCGCAGGCGGGCGGCGGTGGCGGCGTCGTTGATGGTCGCGGGCGTGGTTTCGGTGGTCGAGCGAACCACGGTGGGGAGCCTGTCCTCGGGCACGCCCAGCGCCAGGGCCGTGCCGCGCGCGACGCGGTCGATCCCGTCCAGCAGGGCCAGGCGCGTCTCCGGATTGTCGGCGCGGACGGTCAGCTGCATGTCGACCCGGTCGGAGATGATGTTGTGCTTGATGCCGCCGTGGATGGCCCCGACGGTGACGATCGCGCCTTCCAGAGGGTTGATGCTGCGGCTGGGCAGGGTCTGCAGGTTCATCACGATGGCCGAGGCCACCACGATCGGGTCGATCCCCATGTGCGGATAGGCCCCGTGCGTGCCCACCCCGTGGACGGCGATGTCGACGCTGTCCGAGCTTGACGAGGTGATGCCCAGCGGCAGGTCGATCAGGCCGTTGGCCAGATCCGCCGACACGTGGAAGGCCAGGGCGTAATCGGGCTTGGGGAAACGGGAATAGAGGCCGTCCTGGACCATGGCCCGGGCGCCGAAGATGCGTTCCTCGGCCGGCTGGGCGATCAGGACCAGGGTGCCGGACCAGTCCGCGCGCCGCGCCATCATCTGGCGGGCCGTGCCGATCAGGGCGGTGATGTGAACATCGTGGCCGCAGGCGTGCATGACCGGCTTCTCGACGCCGTCGCTGTCGACCTGTTTGACGGTGGAGGCGTTGGCCAGGCCCGACTGTTCGCTCAGCGGCAGGCCGTCCATGTCGGCGCGGATCATGACCGTGGGGCCGTCGCCGTTGCGCAGCACCGCGACCACGCCCGTGCCGCCGACGCCGGTGGTGACGTCATAGCCGAGCGCGGTCAGCTGGGCGGCCATGATGCCGGAGGTGCGGACCTCCATCCCCGACAGTTCGGGATTGCGGTGGAAGTCGTCGAACAGGGCGCCGAGGTTGGCGTCATAGTCGCGCGCCACGGCCAGCCGGAGGTCGTCGTCCTGTTGCGCATGGGCCGGGCCGAACGCCAGCAGGGCCAGCGCGGCCGTTGTTGCAGGAAGTCGCATCATTTGCCCCGTCATGAACGACCGGAGCTTGGTCCGCGCATCGGAGGTTGGCAACGCAAAAGGGGCGGGCGCGCCGCCGCGCGACTGTTGAGTTCGCCAGCGGTTTCGCCCAAACCCGACGCATGGACACGCCCGAGCCCCGCCTGACCTCTCTGGCCCACGGAGGCGGCTGCGGCTGCAAGCTGGCTCCGACGGTGCTGCAGGATATCCTCAAGGGCGTCCCTCAGACGGCCCCCTTCGCCGACCTGATGGTCGGGAACGAGACCAGCGACGACGCGGCCGTCTGGCGGCTGAACGACGATCAGGCTCTGGTCGCCACCACCGACTTCTTCATGCCCATGGT